>JAZNTK010000076.1:0-3129 GCA_045591685.1 Lachnospiraceae bacterium | reverse complement strand
CTTCCCATAGCAGCCATAACAGCCTTGCTTACCCAGTTTTCAGATGCAATCAACTCAATGTGACTGTTCTGTCTTTCCTGCTCGTCCACAATTGTCTGGGCGATTTCGGGGTCAACCAATTTGATTTCTTCCAATGAATACATTTTCATATCCTCCGTAATCTATAAATAAAATTTTATGTACACATAATCGATTGGATTATAACATAGATTTTGCGTAGGCTCAAGGGTAAAGTTTACACTTCGACTAACTCATATTCCCTTGAACCATATCCCAGTCCCGAAGCCGCTTCTATGGTAAGCACACCGTTTCTTGATTCAATTCTCTCAAGCAAATGGTCTCTTCCAGGATCATCAGATGCATATACAAGATCAATACACGCCTGGTCAATGGCAATCGGATCTGTCGATACCAGAATACCGATATCCTTCATACAAGGATCTTCTGCTACCGCACAGCAGTCACAGTCCACAGACATATTCATCATAACATTCACATACGCAATATAACCCTTGAAATATTCCACTACACTGCCTGCAGCATCTGCCATGGAACGTAAAAACAAATCATGGTCTGCAGTCCAGATTTTTTCCGGTTCACCGGCACCGTGAATATATGCCTTACCGTAAGAAGATGCAACACCGATGGATAACTGCTTAATTGCTCCGCCGTATCCACCCATGGGATGCCCTTTAAAATGCGAAAGCACCAGCATAGAATCGTAATGTTCAATATTTTTACCCACATAATTTTTCTGAATAATTTTACCGTTTGTAATCTCCAGTTCCTTATCCGGTCCTTCTGCATCCATTAAGTCCACGTCAAAATATTTACTCCAGCCATGCTTTTCAAAAGTCTTTAAATGTTTCTCTGTGGTATTGCGTTCCCCCTCGTAAGCAGTATTACATTCCACTACCGTACCTTTGACATAGTCAATGGTAGGTTTCCAGAATTCCGGTGTCAGGAAGTTCTGATTGCCCACTTCACCGGAATGTACCTTTACCGCCACTTTACCGGGTAATTCTGTCCCAAGGAGCTTATAAAGTTCCAATACCTTCTCTGGTGTTATGGTTCTTGAAAAATAAACTTTGGATTTCATACTCTTACCTTCCTTTCTTTTCATACGATTGTCGTATCAATTACATAATCAGCCCTGTCACGTATCTTATATTCATCAAAATATCGATTCTCCAGCGGAATCCAGCGGCTTTGAAACCGCTCTACATCCTGCCCGCGCTTCGCAATCCTGCGAAGTCTCTCGTCCTCCTTCGCGTATAAAAAAAGTGACATATCATAATACGTTCCAAAATAAGGATGCATGGAATAGGCGCCTTCTACAATCATAAGCCTTGCATCCGGCACGCAAACCGCATCCGTCAATTTCATGGTATGACAATCAAACGGCCTGTATGTTATTACTCCATCCTGCTTAAGTTTATCAATAACCTCTTTCTTCATTCTGACATAGTCGATATTTCCCCCGGGCTCTGCCAAACGTTCCTGCGTTCGCAATTTTGCCGGCAGATAAAAATCATCGCAGTGTATAACACCTGCATTAAACTTTAACTGCAATGCCTGTGCCAGTGTACTTTTCAAAGAAGCACTCTCACCGTCAACAGACAAAACTACCTTTTCCTTATACAACAATTGGTTATTCAGTTCTTTTAATAAAATTTCCAACAAATCAGACATCATTTCATTCCGTCTCAATATGTAATATTCCTGCCTTCTCAAAAGCTACCATCATAATCGGAAGTAAAATCAGATGCATAATAATTCCCGGCCATGCCGTAACAAATGCGCCTGCAAGAAATGCATTCCATGTAAAAGGGCTCTGCGAAAAAAGGCCGCACAACACCTGTGCAACACCCCATACAAGTCTTCCTCCCAACATTGCTATCACCAGTGAAACCACAAGCTTCAGCATTTTTTTGCCATTCCCGTTCTTCTGAAAAAAACGATATAAGATTCCACTAAGCAAACCGTAGGTTGCCAATTCGAAAGCCATACATGTAGCAACCGGATAAATCAGAGGCATTCCGAACAAAAGCGAACGGCTCAACGGGGTAATAAAGCCTATCCCCAGTCCATACCATGGACCCAATGCCAGTCCGGCCAAGAAAACCGGGATGTGCATCAGACATAATATATTACCAAGTTCTCGGTTTTGTCCGGTCAAAAAAGGTAAAAGCCATCCCAGTGCCAAGAGCATGGCTGCTATACATAATTTTCTTATTCGCACGGAAGATTTCTTCACAATACTCACCTTCATTTCTTTCATCAGCATTTCTGCATGTATTTTATAAAACAGTTAAATCTGCAAATTCGCCTTCACAGGTCTTCAGCAAATCCTCCGGTTTTAATTCCAGCTGTACACCGATTTTGCCCCCGCTGACTATCATAGTCGGTAAGTCCCTCGCTGACTCATCTACTCTGGTTACATATTTTTTCTTCATGCCGATTGCAGTACAACCTCCGCGAATATATCCGGTGATGCTGTTAATTTCTTTCACATGTATCATTTCCACGGACTTCTCGCCAACCACCTTTGCGGCTTTCTTTAAATCTAATTCTTCTGCAATAGGAATTACAAATACATAAAAGTTTTTGCTTGCCGCCCTGGTTACCAGAGTTTTATATACCTTTTCATACGGCAGTCCCAATTGGTCAGCAATTTTTAACGCGTCAATAAATTCGTCACACTCATAAAAATAACTTTCATATGATATTTTCAACGAATCTAAAATACGCATTGCATTTGTTTTGATTTCCTTTGTTTTAGCCATAACTTCATCCTTCAATATATTTGCGGTACGGCGAAAAAGCCGAGGGCAAGGGATATTTTACCTTTATTTCCTCCGGCTCCACAAAAAAGAATTCATTTCTTTTATCTCTTTTTATACCGTCTGCAATTTCATCTATACGCAATAAAAACGCCTTCATATGCCACTCGATATGGCTGAAAACATGTACATGGTCTTCAATCTGTCGGATATGAATAGGATGATATCCGATTTCCTTCACATATTCTAAAACATCCTTTTCATTCAGATGTCCGTCCAATGCCGGTATTTCATACATGCCTGCCAGCAAACCTTTTGACGGCCTTTTGCGCAGAGCAATTCCTCT
>JAZNTK010000075.1:0-17367 GCA_045591685.1 Lachnospiraceae bacterium | reverse complement strand
TGTATATAATTCCCTTGCCGCATTGGTAGAACATGGTGCAGCATATGCAATGGAAGGTAATTCCAGCAAATATGTGGCGGTGGAGCTTGCTGAGTTTTGTGATAATCATATCCGCTATTTATCCATGTTGAAAAATATATTGATACTTAACGGTCCCAAAGAGCAGGTACAGACAACGGGTTATATGACCATTGAAGGTTTTATACATATAAAAAATAAGATTCATAATATGTTGTCACATACGTCCAAAAGAGTTTATTTTGCCGCTGAATCCTCTTTGCTTGAGTTGTTTGAAGAGGAATTTACAGGTGTTTTGGATAAAGGATGCAAGGTGGTATTGATTTCTGATAAATTTCCTGCATTTTCGGGGATGACAGAAGACCAAAGAAGTAATATTATCTATTATGGACATAAAAATGAAGAACGGGACGAAGAAGGTCATCTGTGGAATCGCAGAACGCAAATAAGGGTGATTACCGATTCTGCATATGCTTTGACGGGAACAGTGGAACAAAAGGATACTGATACCTGTCTGTACAGCAATCAGCCCAATATGGTGGATGTGTTGAAAGAAGGCATGCGTAACGAGATTAAGCTTCTTCTTATGGGTTCAAAATAAAGGATTAATTCATTAAAGAATATAAGATATAACGAGGAGTACATTATGGAAAAGAAAGCATTTGTAACCAAGGAAATGATTGAAGAGATTGTAAAGACTTATCCCACGCCTTTTCATATTTATGATGAAAAGGGCATCAGAGCCAATGCACAGGCTATGAAGGAAGCGTTTGCATGGAATAAAGGATTTAAGGAGTATTTTGCGGTAAAAGCCAATCCCAACCCCCATTTGATTAAGATTTTAAATGAATACGGCTGCGGTTGTGACTGTTCTTCCAAAACAGAGCTTATGCTTAGTAACGCAATGGGTATTACCGGAAGTGATATTATGTTTTCTTCCAATGCTACCCCTGCGGAAGAATTTGAATATGCGGCTAAATTAGGTGCTACCATTAATTTGGATGATTTTACTCATATTGAGTTTTTGGAGAAGACTATCGGATATATTCCTGAGACTATTTCCTGCCGTTATAATCCCGGCGGTGTATTTGAGGTATGCAACGGCATTATGGATAACCCCGGTGATGCGAAGTACGGTTTTACACCCGAGCAGATGGTGGAAGGCTTTAAGCTTTTAAAAGAAAAGGGTGCAAAGCACTTTGGTATTCATGCGTTCCTTGCAAGTAACGTGGTGCAGAATGAGTATTATCCCATGCTTGCGAAGGTATTGTTTGAACTTGCAGTAAAGTTAAAAGAAGAAACCGGAGTTCATATTGCATTTATCAATCTTTCAGGTGGTATCGGTATTCCTTACAGACCGGACCAGGAACCTTGTGATATCCATGCGGTTGGTGAAGGTGTACGTAAGGTATATGAAGAAGTACTTGTGCCTGCAGGTATGGATGATGTGGCAATTTTTACGGAGCTTGGACGTTTTATGATGGGACCTTACGGCGGACTTGTAACCAAGGCTGTGCATGAGAAGCACATTCATAAGGAGTACATTGGTTGCGATGCCTGTGCGGTTAATTTAATGCGTCCCGCAATGTACGGTGCATATCATCACATTACCGTACTTGGCAAAGAAGATGCACCTTGCGACCACAAGTATGATATTACAGGTTCTTTGTGTGAAAATAATGATAAATTCGCCATTGACAGAATGTTACCTGAAATTGAAAAAGGCGATTATCTCTTTATTCATGATACGGGAGCTCACGGCTATGCCATGGGTTATAACTATAACGGTAAATTGAAATCCGCAGAAATTTTGTTGCAGGAGGACGGCAGTGCGAAACTGATTCGTCGTGCCGAAACTCCCAAGGATTACTATGCGACTTTGGATTGTTTTGACATTTTCGAAAAGTTCGACTTTTAAATGAATTTATATTTTGAAAAGTAATAAAAAATCCTAAGCCTGCGTTTGCGGATTGCTTTGGAGAAAACTATGTTTCAAAAATTAATAGGTGATAAGAAATTTTACGGGATGGTGCTTAAAATCGCCATCCCCATTATCATACAAATGGCAATTACCAACTTTGTAGGTCTTTTGGACAACATTATGGTTGGTCAGGTCGGTACGGAGCAGATGACCGGCGTTGCGGTGGTAAACCAGTTGCTGTTTGTTTTTAATATCTGCATATTTGGCGGTGTGTCCGGTGCAGGGATTTTCGGAGCACAATTTTACGGAAGCGGAAACGAAGACGGTTTGCGATATGTATTGCGTTTTAAAATGATTATCTGTACCGCTATTTCCGTTATAGCGTTGGCTTTGTTGATACTTTTTCCGGATTTTTTAATTAATTTATTTCTTACGGATTCCGGAGAAGGAGATGTAGAGGCGACTTTAATGTATGGCAGACAGTATCTGGAAGTGATGCTGTGGGGACTTCTCCCGTTTGCAGTCAAAGAAGCCTATGCAAGTTCTTTAAAAGAAACGGAAGAAACCGTGTTGCCTATGAAAGCCAGTGCCATAGCGGTGGCAGTGAATCTTGTTTTAAATGCATTGCTGATTTTTGGTTTGTGCGGATTTCCCAAATTAGGCGTAGTAGGTGCCGCAATTGCAACCGTGATTTCCAGATATATTGAATTTGCGATAGTGATAATCAGTTGCCACAGAGGAAAGAGAAGCTTCTTTAAAGGGGTATACAAAAGCATGTATATGCCAAAGTGGCTGATTATGCAGATTATATACAAAGGAACGCCTTTGCTTTTGAATGAGACATTTTGGTCTGCAGGAATCATTGCAATGAACCAGCGTTATTCCCAAAGGGGATTGGGCGTAGTAGCAGCCATTAATATTGCTTCTACGATTGCCAATCTTTTTAATGTGGTATATTTGTCTATGGGAAGCTCAATTTCAGTAATTGTTGGTAAAGAGCTGGGGGCTGGGCGTCTTAAGGAAGCCAAAAGTACAGCAACCAAGATGATTGCGTTCTCCGTAATGTGTTGTATTGTTACGGGCTCGTTAATGGCAGCATGTTCCTATTGGTTTGCAAATATTTATAATACTACGGATACAATCAAAGAACTGGCTGTGATTTTCATCTGCATATGTGCGATTTTAACGCCCTTTGATGCACTGAACAACGCAGCATATTTTACCTTGCGTTCCGGCGGGAAAACGTTTATTACCTTTTTATTTGACAGCGTATTTCTATGGGTGATCAGCATTCCTGTGGCCACAATTTTGGTAAAATACACGGATTGGGGCATTGTACCTGTTTATGCTTTTTGCCAGTCATTGAATTTAATTAAGAGCGTTATTGGTGTAATTTTGGTAAAAAAAGGTATTTGGATTCAGAATGTAGTAGTGCAGAATACGGTTAAGCAAGAGTAATTTTGTATAACATAAACAAATATTAATATATTTGTTATAAAAATATGTGAAAATTGGATTTTTTTTGCTTGATTTTTTTGACATTTGCATTTTATAAGTATATAATTAAAGATGGTTTTCTTTTATAAGGGGAAAATTTGGTTATTCGGGAGGTAGAGCAATGAAAGAATTGATGATCATGTATCATCCGGTAAAAAAAGAAATTCGATTTTTAGCGAAGGCAAAAGGAGAATTTGTAGAAATTCCGTATGCTATGTGCCCTTGGTTGTCCCAGTACGGACCGGACAAGGGTGAATTCTTATTACAGAATCATGGTAATAAATTCTTCGAGGATATTTGGGAGCAGTTCTTACGTGATAAAGTAAGTCTTGTTTTCAAGGGAACCAAAATCGATTATGAAGATTTTGAAAAGAAAGTAAAAGAATATAATAAGACGTCAGGAGAAGAACGTTTCATTATCAATAAATTTATTGAACTTCCTGCGGTTGCTGATATTTATACCTGTATCAGCGAGTTCTGTGATGATACGATTAACGTGTTCAGTAAGGAATTACAGGGGTCTGATATTCAGAAGTCTTTCCTGACACGTAAAGCAGAATTCGAAAGCAAGAGAGATAAATTAAACAGAAACGATGTAAATCTTTGTCTTGTTGGTACATATAGTGCAGGTAAGTCTACATTTATCAATGCATTAATCGGTAAGAGAATTTTACCGGAAAGTATTAATTCGGAAACAGCGAAAATGTTCCGTATTAAGAATCACGAAAAGCCAGCAGTATCTTTTATTATTAAAAAAGGTGACAGTGATAAGGCTATTATCGCAAATATTGTTTGGGATGAAGCAAAGAAGAAATTTGCTTTCCATGCAGACGGCGAATGTGAATTTACACAGGAGAAGGTAAACGGCGAAATCAATTCGGCACTTATGTTCCGCTTACAGCAGCATGAGCAGTTATACCAGATTCTTAAGAAATTAAACGATATTCCCAATGCACCCACACCGGATTGCGAAGAATATATTGACGGTATTATCGAAGTTAATTTCCCTATTCCTTTGGATGAGAATATTAACTTTACATTCTATGATACACCGGGTACAGACAGTAACTCCAATGAGCATTTACTTGTGCTTCAGAAGGCGTTACATCATCAGACTAACTCCATTTTGATTGTTCTTTATGAACCCACCAAGATGGAAGGTACCGGTAACTCTGTTCTTTATAATTTGATTAATTCTTCTAAGAATGAGCAGGAAAACGGCAGTGCGGTAACCATCGATTTAACACGTTCTTTACATGTTATCAATCAGGCGGATACCAAGGGACTTGCGGATCTTGCTGAATTAAAGAACAAGAAGGTAGAAGTAACTTTAAAAGAAACAGATAAGATTTATAACGAAGAAGCACAGCAGATTGATCTTTCAAAAGAAAGATTGTTCTTCGTATCATCAAAGGCAGCATATATTGCAAAAGCAATTAATAATAATGCAGATACTGAGGATGAAAGAAGATGGCTTGCAAACCACAGAAACGAAATCAATAACGAGCCTGTGGAAGATCCGTTCTTAGGTAAGTCAAAGAATTCCGAAGTAGAAACCGGTATGTATTTTAAACTGGATAAAATGGCAAGTGCTGACAACGAGACCAAGCAGCTCATTGCAGAGTGTATGGAAGAGTTGAAGAAGTGTGACAATCCGGATGATGCCAGCCTGTATCCTATTTTACAGCGTATTTACGTTAATTCCGGTATGTATGCTATCGAGAAAGAAATCATCAAATATGCGCAGAAGTATGCCTTGGCAGTTAAGGCAAAAGGCTTGTATGACGGCATCAAGAACGTTGTAAACTTCATTAAGGAAGATTATGAAGTAATTGAAAATCAGGCAAGACTTTCTAAAGAAGAAATCGCGAAAAACATTGATTTGATGAAGAACAATATGGTAAGTGATATTGATGCTGCATATGCAGAATATCTGCAGAATATGACTACCGAAAATATGGTATTCCAGATTGACGATATCAATACGCTTTATACTGTAATGGGTAACCGTCAGATTCAGGCAGGACACATTGCAGATAAGATGAAATGGATTGCACTTCGTCCGGAAGTATTCGAAGAGAAGAATAACATTATCCGTAACGAATTGAACCGCTATTTGCAGGAAATTGATGATTACTATAAGGTAAATCGTGGTCGTATCCTTCAGCAGCAGATTGAAGAATTAAAGGGTATCATCATCAAGAAGATTACCGGTTATAAGGGAATCGATGAAGAACTCATTAAGAGAATTACCAATGTTGCGGATACACAGATTCCTCCTTCAAGCTTAACCGCATTGAAGATGGACGATTATATCAATAAGCAGAAGGCAATCTTTATTTTCTCTACCAATGATAAGAAGTCATACAAGAATGACGTAGAGACAATGTTTGCCCAGACTACAAGAAAGCAGTTTGATTCTTACATTGATGAAATTACTGAGGTTGCAAAAGTGAAGACCGCAGAATTGATTCAGGAATTTAAGAATAACATTGATGTTATTTCAAGTAATTTGGAACTTCTCATTAAAGATGAAAAGAAAGCAACCGCTGAGCAGAATAAGGCGAAGGCAGTGCTTGAATTGGTTGAGAAGAAAGATATTGAACTCAACAAAAAAATCTGGGGTGAAGAAGACTAAATATTTTTGCTATGATGGGCGCCGGTTTATAGCCGGCGCCTTTTATAATGGGGACGCGGATATATTGGGTAAGAGAGATGATGCTTCGACCTGAATATAAAACAATAGGCCTTAGGGACGCTTTCGCTTGGTTGTCCTACGTAGCGGTACATAGGATTGTAAAATACACAATCCAAGTACCGACGAGTACAAACACCCTATGAGCCTATTTGTTTTATATTTCGGTCGATATTTCATATGTGAAATTTTACCCAATATATCCGCTGTTTAAGAGAAATGCTATCGGAAATACGCAGTGTAATATTGATAGATATTTATGATAATATTTTATGGATGATAATATGTCTACAAATTGTAGAAAAGTTATTGACAAAATATTCTACAAGGAGTAGACTGACAGTATATTCTACAGGGAGTAGACATACGGGATTAGAAAAATAAATTATAAAGATATTGGTTAAGTATGGCAGAACACCAAGACAAAATGATATTAAATGGAGGATAATATGGCAGAGTACAGATTGGGCGAAATTGAAATGAAGTTTGCAGAGTTGATTTGGCGTAATGAGCCGATTGCATCGGGTGAATTGGCTAAATTGGCGTTGGAGCATTTGAGTTGGAAGAGAACTACTACATATACCGTGTTGAAGCGTCTCTGTGAAAAGGGGATTTTTCAGAATGATAAGGGAACAGTGACTTCTTTGGTTTCCAAGGAGATGTTTCAGGCAAAGCAGAGTGAGGAATTTGTGGAAGATTCTTTTGAAGGATCATTGCCGAAATTTGTGGCGGCTTTTATGAATTCAAGGAAGCTGTCCAAGCAGGAAGTGGAAGAATTAAGGCGAATGATTGATGAGGCAGATGTGTAGTCAGATTATCGGAACTAAAGTGTACACTTTATAAAAGTGATTTATGATACAGAGTGAGGGAGTCTTATGTTACAGATGATATTTGAGACGGTTTTGCGGATGAGTATACAGGGTGTCGTTATTTTTGCTGTTGTATTTCTGCTCCGTTTTATATTAAAAAAATTACATATTTCACACAAATACATTACGGTTCTGTGGGTGCTTCTTTTCTTTTATCTTGTGTTTCCGTGGAAGCTGGAGCTGCCTGTGGGATTCTGGAATACGAATGTGATTCAATGGGCGGATGGCAGTGAAGTTTCGTTAGATGGTGATGAAAGTGAAGCCTTAAACGCGACAAGTATAATGCAGGAAGAAGCGGTGGCAATCATAGAGCCGGAGAATGTGGTAATATCAGAGGATGATCTTATACTTGAACCGGGGAAATCGTCTGCCGATGCAGAGTATGATGAGATACCGTTTGCCGGTGAAGAAATTTCAGCACCTGTCAATGAGACCGGCGCATATCCTTTTGCCGAAGGTCAGTCAACCGGCTCATTTTGGATAGGGATAAAAGCAGTCCTGCCTTATGTATGGGGTATTATAGGAATGATTTTATCCGGTCATTTTATCTGGTCTTATCTGATAATTAAAAGAAAATTGTCAGTATGCGAGAAAGGAAGCGACAATATTTATTACGTACAGGATATTGCAACCCCTATGGTGTTTGGGGTGATAAAACCTCGTATTTTTTTACCGGTGGATTTAGAAAAAACCAATCTTTTTTATGTGTTGTCTCATGAAAAAATGCATATAAAAAGAGGTGACCACATTTTAAAAATGGCGGCATATGTTGTATGTATATTACATTGGTTCAATCCCCTGATATGGGTGGCGTATCGTATGCTTGGTGATGATATCGAAATGGCCTGCGATGAGGCAGTAGTAAGAGGTATCGGTGAAGAGAAAAAGAAAGAATATGCCAACGCTCTGTTAGTGGCGGCAGAAGGAAAAGCTGCCGGGGGAAAACGAATTTTTGTGGCACCGATTTGCTTTGATGAAGGCAATGTAAAATCACGTATCAAAAACATCCTAAAATATAAATATACATTACCCATAGCGGGTGCTGTGGTGCTTGTGGTTGCGTTAATTTTGGGCGTGATTTTTATGACGAAGGGCGAAAATGACAATGCAAGCAGGGATGAGAGTGAAGTGGTGGAAGCGGAAGATGTTAGCGAAACTTCGGAAAACAGTAGTTTAGAAGATGAAAGTGAGAGTGCTTTAGATGCCCAGATAATGAGCGGTGATCCGTACTATATTGAGAGTGAAGCGATGATTCGTGTGGGATTTCAGGATGTACTTGGTTATGACGGATATTTTATTACCCGTAAAGAAAGTACTCCTATGGAAACCACCTATTATGCGGTGGAGGGCGATGAAACTTTTATCATTGCACAAAGCTGGAACTTCGAAAGAGAAGATAATTTTATTGATATTGATGATGACGGTATAAGGGAACTGGTTTGTAATGTAGTCTCAGGCGATGGAGGACAAAACACCCTGATTTATCGCAGGTTTGAAGATGGTATCCGTGTGGCTTATGCAAGTCAGCTGTTAGATAAGGAATATGATGATTTAGGAGTATATAGTCTTGTCACATGGTATGATGTGGTATATGACAGGATTGAAATTGCATATTGGCTGGAAGAGTTGCAGGATTATGAATACGCATATTATGATCTTGACTTAGAAGGTCTCTCTTGGTATAAACCGGATATTCCCAATAACGGTACCTATACATTAAAGTCGATAACATTTTATGAAGATGATATTATGGTTGAGGCGGCAGCAATCGGTAAGAAGATAGGAGGCTATGATTTATACGGTGTCAAAGAAATTGATATTTATATCAATGACAGTTTAAGTCAGACCCTTATCATGCAGGAAGCAATCGAAAAAGACGGTATTCCGATGATTGAGGAAGGATTTACCAGATGTTCTGAGTTTATTGCAGATGAATGCCTGATAAAAACGGTTGACATTAATTTTGACGGTTACTTGGATTTGCAAGTCTATGCGTGGGATACAAAGGATGACTCATATTATTACTATTATTGTTGGAATCCGGAGGAGCGCTGTTTTGAATATGCATTTTGTCTCAACAAACCGGAAATTGATGTAGAGAATCAATTATTAATCACTTACGATTTGGTAAGCCGATACGAGATGTACCACTACAATTATTATAAAGTGGGCGAAGACAATACATTAGAATTGGTGAATACCGTAGAAGCCCCTGTAGTGGATACAGGATATTAAATTATAAATGATAGAAATATTCCTGATTTGGCGTTAATTTTTATTGGATATAAAAGTAGTAACTGTGGTATTACAGATGATAAATATATAATATATTCATAGCACAGCCCGAGAGATATTTTCTTTTGTCCGATGACCGTTTTAGCTCGTCGGTGCTTAACGAGAGGATTTATTTATAAATCTTCGAGTTTAGCATCCGTTACGTAGATAAACCGAGCGAGAGCGTGTCAAAGGACATAGAAAATATCTCTCGGGCGTCCTATTATACTTATTCAGCCCTTTTCTTCAGCATTTCATAGCGCTTCCGTGCATTCTTCTCCGCCTTTTCAAACAATTCCTTTGCCCGTTCAGGATTACTTCGAAGCAGTGCATTATACCGCACCTCACTTGCTAAGAATGCCCGGAAATCACCTTTTGGTTCTTTGGAATCCAACTGAAACGGATTTTTACCTTGTGTTTCGAGTCTTGGATCGTAGCGGAAAAGATGCCAGTATCCGGCTTCTACAACGGCTTTTTCGGCATTTTTTGCTTTGGTCATACCGCCTTGGATACCATGACTGATACAGGGTGCATATGCCACAATCAGAGAAGGACCGGGATAACTTTCCGCTTCGATAAAAGCTTTGATACACTGGTTAAAATCAGCCCCCATGGAAACCTGCGCCACATAAGCCTGACCGTAGCTCATGGCGATGGCAGTTAAGTCCTTTTTGCCGGATTCTTTGCCGGATGCAGCAAACTGGGCAATAGCACCCAAAGGTGTTGCTTTGGAAGACTGTCCGCCGGTGTTTGAGTACACTTCCGTATCAAAAACCAACACATTCACATCGGAATTACCGGATAAAACATGGTCTAAACCACCAAATCCGATATCATAGGCCCAACCGTCACCGCCTACAATCCAGTGAGATTTTTTGGCGGCATAATCTTTGTATTTTAAAATATAATCTTTATCTGCATCCATGCAATCGCAGGCTTCCAATGCAGCAATCATAGCACGGGTTGCGGGACCGTTTTCCGAAGAAGAGTTTTGCGTATTCAGATATTTTTGAATTACTTCTTTGATACTTTCATGTTTACTTTTATGCATCAGTCGTTCAGCTGCTTCCAAAATTGGTTTGCGAAGCGCACGGCTTGCCAGCTGGATACCATAGCCAAATTCTGCATTGTCTTCAAATAAAGAGTTTGCCCAGGCAGGTCCACGTCCTTGTTTATTCACCGTATAAGGAGAAGCAGGGGAGGAGCCACCCCAGATGGAGGAGCATCCTGTGGCATTGGCAATATACATTCGGTCACCGAATAATTGTGTTAAAAGTTTGGCATAAGGTGTTTCGGCACAACCTGCGCAAGCACCGGAAAATTCCAGTAAGGGTTGCTTAAACTGACTGCCTTTTACGGTTCTGGCCGGGAATTTCTCAAATACGGCCGCAGGCGTTTCGATGGAAGCTCCGTAATCAAACATTTTCTGGGCTTGGCGTTGTGTTTCAAAAGGTTTTAAAAGCAATGCTTTTTCTCCTTCTTTACCGGGACAGATATTGACGCAGGAACCACAGCCGGTACAATCCAATGGTGAGATACTGACTGCAAATTTATATTCCGGCATACCTATCATATCAACAGTGGTACTTTCCGGTGCTCGCTTGGCCTGTGCGGTATCCATTGCCATAGGACGAATGGCAGCATGGGGACACACGTAGGAGCAGAAGTTACACTGGATACAATTTTCGGGATTCCAGCTTGGAACCTCAATGGCAATGCCTCTTTTTTCAAAAGCGGAAGAACCTGCGGGCAGAGTGCCGTCGGCATATTCCGTAAAAGCAGATACCGGAAGGGTATTACCGATTTGTCGGTTAATTTTATTTTGAATCTGGTTGACATAATTTATCACATCGGCACGTTCTCCATGTGCCTGAATTTCCAGAGGCTCGAAATCCGCCTGCCCCCAGCTTGCAGGGATGGTGATTTCTTGGAATGCAGTTGCACCGGCATCTATTGCAGCATGATTCATTGCAACTACATCTTCCCCTTTTTTGGAGTAGGTGGCAGTGGCAGCTTCTTTCATAAGGCGGATGGCATCCGAAACCGGGATTACCTCTGTCAGAGCAAAAAAAGCGGATTGCAAAATAGTATTGATTCTGCCGCCAAGTCCGATTTCTTTGGCTATTTTAAAACCGTCAATGGTATAAAAACGAATGTTATGGTCATACATATATTTGCGCATCTGCCCGGGGAGCTCTTTTGTCAGTTCTTCCGGTGTCCAACTGCAATTTAGGAGAAAAACACCACCGTCTTTTAAATCCTGTACCATATCATATTTGCGGACATAAGCAGGTTTATGACAGGCAACAAAATCTGCTTTGTGGATCAAATAAGCAGACTGGATGGGCTTCTTTCCGAAGCGCAGGTGTGAGATGGTGACTCCGCCGGATTTTTTGGAATCATAGTCAAAATAGGCTTGGGCGTAAAGGTCTGTATTGTTGCCGATGATTTTAACGGAGTTTTTATTGGCACCTACGGTACCGTCTGCACCAAGTCCCCAGAATTTGCAACTGATATTTTCTTTTGGAGTTGTATCGGGTAACTGAATACGTTCCAATGATAAATTGGTAACATCGTCAATAATACCAATGGTAAATTGCTTCTTTGAGGTGTTTTCAAATACTGCGGCAATATCTCCGGGAAGCGTATCCTTAGAAGATAAACCATAGCGTCCGGCATATACGGGAATGGTTTCAAAGGGACTTCCTTTTAAGGCGGCAACGACATCAAGGTATAATGGGTCGCCAACTGCACCTGGCTCTTTTGTGCGGTCTAAAACACTGATGGCCTTACAACTTGCAGGAATGGCTTTTAAAAGGTGAGCGGCGCTGAAGGGGCGGTAGAGACGCACTTTTATCAAGCCTATTTTTTTACCTTGAGACATAAGATAGTCAATGGTTTCTGCTACAGTATCACAGACGGAACCCATGGCAATGATAATGTGTTCTGCATCCGGTGAACCATAGTAATTGAATAGTTTGTAATCCGTACCGATCCGGCCGTTGATTTCATTCATATAATGTTCCACAATTTCAGGAACTGCATTGTAAAAGGGATTGCAGGCTTCTCTTGCCTGAAAATATACGTCGGGATTCTGAGCGGTTCCGCGCATGACGGGATGTTCCGGGTTCATGGCACGTTTTCGAAATGCGTCTACTGCATCCGTATCGCACAGTTCTTTTAATGTTTCGTAGTCCCAGACCTTGATTTTTTGGATTTCATGGGAAGTGCGAAAACCATCAAAGAAGTGGAGAAAGGGAACTCGTCCTTTTATGGCGGCAAGATGTGCTATGGGACTTAAGTCCATAACTTCCTGTACACTTCCGGTTGCAAGCATGGCAAAACCGGTTTGGCGACAGGCATAAATATCGGAATGGTCGCCAAAGATGGAAAGCGCATGTGTTGCCACGGTTCTCGCACTGACATGAATGACACCCGGAAGCAGTTCGCCGGCAATTTTATACATATTGGGAATCATCAGAAGAAGTCCCTGGGAAGCACTGAAAGTAGTGGTAAGTGCACCTGCCTGTAAGGAACCGTGTACTGCACCGGCAACCCCTGCTTCTGATTGCATTTGCGTGAGTGCAACCGGTTGACCAAATATATTTTGGCGTCCTTCGTGAGACCATTTGTCAGTGTAATCTGCCATAGGGGAAGATGGGGTAATCGGATAAATGGCTGATACATCGGTATAAGCATAGGCTACATGAGCGGCGGCACAATTTCCGTCCATGGTTTGATAAATTCGCTCCATAATGAAACTCCTTTTGCATTTTTTAAAATAGTTTGTACAAAAGTAGCGATTTTCATTCTTCTAAAAGCGTAGAACTATTGATTTTTATCGTAAAACAATTTAAAATATAGAGTATTGATGATGCAAGATGGCATAACGTTTTTTATAATGAATGGGGTATGTATATGAGAAAGACAAAAGGGTTGATTTTGGCATTGTTTATGGTGATGCTTTTGACCATGACGGCATGTGCAAAAGAGGTAGAAAGCGGATTGGAAAACGGTGCGGAAAATGAAGAAGTATCCGTTGATGTGAGCGAAGAAGAGTCAGAAGATATTACTGATGAAATTGCAGATGTTTCCAATAGCGAAGCTGAGAATGCGAGTGAAGATTTGCAACAGGAAGAAAATGATGCGAATTCCGAAAGTGCAACCGGAACGGAAAACGAAAATGATTCCGAAGAAGCATCCGAAGCGGTATCTGAGGAAGAAAGTGTATCAGAAGAGCCGGAGTTTACGGTGGAGGCATATGATGCAGTTTTAGTTGTAAAGAAAGCGGTCAATGTTCGTATTGGCCCGTCTACCGATTATGATAAAATTGGTGGTTTGAATAAGGGAGATCAGGTTCAGGTAACCGGTATTGCTGACACCGGATGGTATCAGATTCAGTATAACGGAACCACAGCTTATGTTTCGGCTAATTATTTAATGGACGAAGCGTCTTATCAGGCTATGATTGCAGAGGAAGAAGCGGCAGCACAAGCAGCACAACAGGCTGCTGAACAGGCGGCACAGCAACAGGCACAACAGCAACAGCAGCAAGAACAGCAGCAACAACAGCAGCAACAGCAACAACAACAACAGCCTGAACAACAACCTCAGCAACCTGAACAACAGCAACCGCAGGTAAATACCGGCGATTACAGAGCTCAGGTAGTGGCTTTGATGAATCAGGAAAGAGCAGCTGCCGGTGTTGGCGGCATCTCTCAGAATGCATCTTTAGATGCGGTGGCACAGATTCGTGCACAGGAAATTGTACAGAGTTTTGCTCATACACGTCCGAACGGCACATCGTGCTTCACTGTTTTAGATGAGGGTGGTATAGCATATATGACAGCCGGTGAGAACATCGCGGCAGGATATGGTACTCCGTCAGAGGTTATGACCGGTTGGATGAATTCGGAAGGACATCGTGCCAATATTTTAAACGGTTCTTTCGGTCAGGTAGGTATCGGATATTACACAGACCCGAATACTGCGTACGGTACATATTGGGTACAGATTTTTACAAATTAAAATATATGAAGAAAGAACTGGAGCGGAAAAGAACTTTCTGCTTCAGTTTTTTTATAAAATAGCTAAATGATATGTTTGACACGGAAGTGAAATCAACTTATAATATGAGTGTTGCTTATTTGGACTGATTAGAACACAGATAGGTGTCAGTGTTCTTTTTAATGTAGATGAATATATTGAATTACAACGTGGAGGTACGTATTGTGAAAGCGTATGGAGTAAACGAATTACGTAAAATGTTTCTTGATTATTTTGAGGCAAAGGATCACTTGAGATTAAACAGCTTTTCGCTGGTTCCCAAGAATGACAAGAGCCTTCTTTTGATTAACTCAGGTATGGCGCCTTTAAAGCCTTATTTTACAGGTGCGGAAATTCCGCCTAAGAGCAGAATTACAACATGCCAGAAATGTATCCGTACCGGCGATATCGAAAACGTAGGTAAAACTGCACGTCATGGTACTTTCTTTGAAATGCTTGGTAATTTCTCTTTTGGTGATTATTTCAAGGAAGAAGCAATTGGCTACACATGGGAGTTTTTAACTGAGGTTGTAGGCCTTGATAAAGACCGTCTCTATCCTTCCGTATTTGAAGAGGATGATGAGGCATTTGAAATCTGGAACAAGAAGATTGGTATTGCACCGGAGCGTATTTTCCGTTTCGGACGTGCCGATAACTTCTGGGAGCATGGTGAAGGTGCCTGCGGTCCCTGTTCGGAAGTGTACTATGACCGTGGTGAAAAGTACGGTTGCGGTAAGCCTGATTGTAAGGTTGGCTGTGAATGTGACAGATACATGGAAATCTGGAACGACGTATTTTCACAGTTTTACAATGACGGTAAGGGCAATTATACAGAACTTGAAAAGAAGAACATCGATACAGGTATGGGACTTGAGCGTCTTGCATGTGTAGTGCAGGAAGTAGATTCCATGTTTGACGTAGATACGATGAAAGCCTTAAGAGACCACGTATGCCGTCTTGCAGGTAAGCAGTATGGAGAAGATTATCAGACTGATGTATCATTGCGTGTAGTAACTGACCACATCCGTTCCGTTACTTTTATGGTATCAGATGGTATTATGCCCGAAAACAGCGGTTGCGGTTATGTTATGAGACGTTTGCTTCGTCGTGCATGCCGTCACGGAAGAATCCTTGGTATTCAGGGCGCATTCCTTGCTGATTTGGCAGTAACCGTTATTGAAGGATCTAAGGACGGATATCCCGAATTGGAAGAAAAGAAGGAATTCATCCTTAAAAATATTGCAAAAGAAGAAGAACAGTTTAACAAAACCATCGACCAGGGACTTGCAATCCTTGCCAAGATGGAAGAAGATATGGTGAAAAAAGGTACGAAGGTGCTTTCCGGTGAGGATGCATTTAAGTTATATGATACCTTTGGTTTCCCCATTGACTTAACCATCGAAATCCTTGAAGAAAAGGGCTTCACTTATGATGAAGAGGGCTTTGAAAAGGCTAAGGCAGAAGCAAAGGCACAGTCTAAGGGAACTTACGTTGGTGCGGAGCATATGGCAGGCCGTGCAAAGAACGTATATGATGATTTAGATTTGAATTTAGAGACCAAATATGTTGGTTATACAGAAAGTTCATGTGGTGCAAAGATTACCGCATTAACTACAGATGCTTCCGCTGAAGATGCGAAAGTAACAGATGTATTATCAGAAGGTCAGAAGGGTACCGTAGTTTTGGATACAACCTGTATGTACGGAACTATGGGTGGTCAGCTTGGTGATGCTGGTATTATTTCCACCAAGGACGGTGAATTTACTGTTACCGAAACCATTCATTTGACCGGTGCTAAAATGGGACATGTTGGTTACGTATCCCGCGGTGAAGTGAAGGTTGGCGAAGAAGCACTTGTAACAGTGGATGAAGACAAGCATGCAGCTACCTGTAAGAATCACTCAGCAACCCACCTTTTACAGAAAGCATTAAAGACAGTACTTGGTAACCACGTAGAGCAGAAGGGTTCTTTGGTAACTCCGGACCGCTTGCGTTTTGACTTCTCTCACTTTGAAGCAATGACTGCAGAACAGATTGCAGAAGTGGAAGCACTTGTAAATAAAGAAATCGCGTTGGGCTTGCCTGTTATTACAGACGAGATGAGCATTGCCGATGCAAAGAAAACCGGCGCTATGGCATTATTTGGTGAGAAATACGGCGAAAGCGTACGTGTTGTAAGTATGGGTAAAACAGATGCAGAATCAATTGAAGATGCATTTAAGGATGCGTTCTCCGTAGAACTTTGTGGTGGTACTCATGTAAACAATACATCTACCATTCAGTCTTTCAAGCTTTTGTCCGAATCAGGTGTAGCTGCCGGCGTAAGACGTATTGAAGCTTTGACCGGTGAAGGCGTACTTGCATATTATGCAGACTTAGAGAAGAAGCTTAATAAGGCAGCGGAACTTCTTAAGACCACAACTGATAAGGTAGAAGAAAGAATTGCTCATTTATTGGCAGACAATAAGGCACTTGCTTCTGAAAACGAATCCTTAAAGAGCAAGGCTGCTAAGGATGCATTGGGCGATGTAATGAACAACGTAAAAGAAGTAAAAGGCGTTAAATTACTTGCAACCAAGGTTTCAGGCGTTGAAATGAACGGACTTCGTGATTTGGGCGACCAGTTAAAAGAAAAGCTTGGAGATGGCGTAGTTGTTTTAATCTCTGATAAAGACGGTAAGGTTAATATGATTGCTATGGCAACTGACGGCGCTATGAGCAAGGGTGCACATGCAGGTAACTTAATCAAAGGTATCGCGGCACTTGTTGGCGGCGGTGGCGGCGGAAGACCCAATATGGCTCAGGCCGGTGGTAAAAATCCTGCCGGAATTGATGCTGCAATCGCGGCTGTAGAAGAAGTTCTTGCAGGCCAGTTATAAAAATGTCAAAAAAAGGTTGACGAATTATAATTTTATGATATAATCTATTTTGTGCAATTTAGAAGTACCCGAACAGTCAGTGCACAATTTAGGACTGGGAGGAGGGTGAGTGTAGATGTCTAGAGTAGAAGTAAAAGAAAACGAATCTTTGGATAGCGCATTGCGTCG
>JAZNTK010000074.1:0-3387 GCA_045591685.1 Lachnospiraceae bacterium | reverse complement strand
TTGATAACCTGTTTTTTACCCGACTCTCAGCAACGCGGGCTCTCTGTGAAAGCATAATTACCTTTATCTCCGCCTCAACGGTTTCGATATTTTATTTTTATTCATTAAAACACTTATGTGTGCATTTGTCAATGAAAAAATTTTACAACACCCACTCATATATTATGCCATACAGTTCCCTGATATAGTAGGTCGGCAACAACCACAACGGTGTCCTCGCCGGCACTGCACTGTATTCCATTTCCAAAGCGTCCGCCACCATACCTGCGCGATATTCGTGGTATTCATTAGTCACAATGGCAATCTCCGGATTTAAGCCTTCTGCCTCAATAATCTCCTGCGAAAACAGAAGATTCTCTCTGGTGGAAGTAGACCGGTTCTCCTGATAAATCCGCTCCGGCGCAATTCCTTTCTCCGTCAGATACAGATACATACACTCTGCTTCCGGCATACTTTCATCCGGTCCCTGACCGCCGGATACAATACAAATCGCATCGGGATGCTCCGTCAAATACTCATACGCCGCATCCAATCTTGATGCCAGCATAATGCTTGGCCTGCTACCATAGGCACGACACCCAAGCACCACTACCGTAGCATTTTCGGAAGGCTTCGCGGTCGCTGCTTTTATCATAAAAGCGGTTTCCACGCCCACCAGCGAAACGATAGCAACTGCAATAATAAGAATGCCGGTTAATATCACCTTGCCAATCTTTTGGGCGTACAATTTCTTAATCGCCTGATTGATTTTGGGCATAAAAGCGCCATAAGCCATTATTAGTGCCATAATAACAGCTCCGGTTCCGTTGCCCAGATTCATAATTCTTCCCACTGCAAAAGGTGTTAAAAACCAAATCAGGCCCAAAGCACCTGTCACAATCAGTACAATTCGTAAAATTCGTTTCTTCATTTTTTATTTCCTAAAAGACATCCTGCCTTAATAAAATCTGGTAAAGCTTGCGCTACCGCCACCGGCATCTGTCTCCAACACAAACTCCGGAATTTCATCATCATCTTCATAAATGTAATACCAATTCAAAGACCCGTGGGTGATATATGCACGTTCATACACCGGTCTTCCCTGCTCATCAAACCAGGTTTCCAAAGTGCTTGCAGTAGTTCCGAACAAATATGTATTGTGATGGTAATCTCTGTATGCCAAAGTTCCATCGTCCCGATACGAATAATTCACAATTACGGCATCATTCCATAAAACAGTGCTGTCCTGCAAACTCTCAATATCCACACATTCCGCAGTCAAATCGGCAATATTTGTAACGCGATACTCCACAAGTCTGCCCGCATCATCATACTCTTTTACCTCATCAAAAGTGTGCTCGCCCATATAATCTTCCGGACGTTCATTACTGTATGCAATTACCGGCTCCATATAATCGCCCCAAAAATATCCATCCCAACTTGCCTCATCCACACCCTGAAAACAAACGCCCCAACCATCGCCGTAATCGCCACAGCCAAGTTGCTCATCTGCATTGTAGTACAAGGTCATCTTCAATTCGCCGTCCGCATAAAATTCATGATACGGCAACATATCCGCAAAACCATAAGCTGCCAAAAATGAATTCACATCTTTGAAATAAAGCATTTCCACTGTCCCGAAAGTTTTTTCTACACAATAGCACTCCTCTAATTCTTTCGCCTCTTCGTAGGTATAATCCCCTTCAATCGCCTCAAGTTCACTATACAAAGGTTCTTCCGGCGATAATTCCGACGCATATACCGGTGGTTCCTCATAAGAATAGAGCCCAACTTCTTCCCTTACTTTCCACCCGTTGGTTCCTTTTGCCTCAATCGTAACGGTATAAAACTCCCAGAAATCACCAATACTTACAGACTGCCCGTCAGCACTAATTTTGGCATGACCGGAATCATTGCGCCCCTGCAATTTGATATCTGCAATTCGAACACTGCTTATGTTCTCGGTATTGATAATAAATTCATCAATATGTACGGTACTGTATTCCATTACCGTAACTTCTTCTTTTACTTCCAGTATCGGCGCATTCTTGCCGTATTTTCCCGTATATATTGCAATTGCGACAATTGCGATAAGCGCAACCGCAACAGCAGATATTATGATTGGCAATAAAATCCTTTTCTTCATAGTTAGGCCCTTTCTATGCTTTGATACTTAATATACGAACGGGGTGTATATCTTTTATGGAAGTTTAATCTGTTTTCATTATATGTTTCACCTCATAGGTGTGCAAGCTCAAAACTCACGTATTTCTTCTATTGCCTTTATAAGCTCGTTTGCTTTTTTGATTTCCCTAAAATAAGAAATGTAATATATTCCGGCAAACACAATATAGGGCAAAGTGATTTGTATAAACATATCCCGATATGCGGACGGGGAAACCTCCGTTAATTTGCTCATGATAAAAATACCCGTCATAACGCCACCGATTACCAGAACATACTGCCCTATCATCACAAACAGCAGCGGAACTTTATGGAAAATCCGGTGCATAAACAATATAAAAGCCGCATAGCAGGTAATTACAAATAATACCCCAAAATTAATTACATAATAAGGATCCTGCTTTCCGCCAATCCCTTCTAACAACACCTTGGTAAGAGCTAAAATGGTATACACTACACATATGGAAAGCAAATATTCTTTTATCGTTTTCATGATTGTGCCACCTTCTTTTCCAGATATTTATAAAAATCGTTTTTATAGCTTCGATTCAAAACAATTTCTTCGCCATTATCCATTACTATATTCACGCGCATATTCATCTGCGCTTTTAATTCTTTGATATGGTAAATATTTACCAGCATGGATTTATTGTTGCGGGCAAAACCCACAGCGCCGAATTGCTCCATAAACTGCTGCAAGCCATAGGAAATGCGCCAAACGCTGTCCTTGAGATACGCATAAGTTTTACGGTCTACAACCTCAATATAAAGAATCTCGCCCGGTATCAGCATTTTCTCACGTTCCGACTCTTCGTCTTTACCCGGAATCAGTCCTTGAAAAGTTGACAAATATTGCTTTACTGCCACGGTTTCCGCGTCTGTTTTATTATAATGCAAATCCACATGATTCTCTTTTAAATTGGGTTCATGATAGATATTAATCTTCACCGTTGGTACCTCATTTCGTGTGTTACTCATTATCGCGACGTAAAAACAAATGTCGCTTCGCGCCGCTCAGTTTTTCGCTCGCGTACATTATATTATAAAGGTCAAAGCCAATACAAGATAAGTCTTCTTAAAATCTCTGCCCAAAAAGAGATAAATCGCGCCAAACAGAAATCCCAATACGATTCCTTCCAAACCAATCCAGATACTTCCCTTGGTAAACCAATGTGCAAGTCCCCAAGTAAGTCCCACTACAATTCCGCCGTAGGGAATGTTTTT
>JAZNTK010000073.1:0-23155 GCA_045591685.1 Lachnospiraceae bacterium | reverse complement strand
TAAAGTACTTCAACGATGTTTCTTGCAAGGTTTTCCTGCTCAACAGCCTTCTGGTAATCACCCTTATCAAAAGAGTCAAGTCGGAAGCAGTCGATAGGCTGTGCATCCCAAATGCGAAGGGTATTTACGATACCATTGCCGTAACCTACGATGGGAAGGTCATAAGGAACAGCCTTTACAGCCTGGTAGCCTTCCTGATAGTAGTTGTTTCTGCCGTTTTCATCTACTCTTACGTTTACATATCCGCCGAAACGAACTTCCTTAGTGTATTCGGGACGACGTAATTCAAAAGGATTACCGTCAGCAAGCCAGTTATCGGGAACCTCAACCTGGTATCCGTCTCTGATTTCCTGCTTAAACATACCGTAACGGTAACGGATACCGCATCCGTATGCAGAGTATCCTAAAGTTGCAAGGGAATCAAGGAAACATGCTGCCAAACGGCCCAAACCACCGTTACCGAGTGCTGCATCGGGTTCCTGATCTTCTACGATATTGATATCAACACCAAGTTCTTCCAAAGCATCCTTGGCATCCTTGTATGCCATAAGGTTAATCATGTTGTTGCCCAAAGCACGACCCATTAAGAATTCCATTGACAAATAGTAAACTGTCTTAGGATCTTCTTTCTCATATGCTTCCTGGGTCTTTAACCAGTTGTCAACAATCTGATCCTTGATTGCGTAAGATACAGCCTGGAAAATCTGCTGTTCTGTCGCTTCATCCATGTTCTTACGGTACAATGTTTTAACGTTGTATAAAACGCTGCGCTTGAACAATTCTTTGTCAAACTTAAACACTGCATTTGCTGCTTTTGTTTCTTTCTTTGCAGGTGCTGTTTTCTTTGCTGCTGCCATTTTCTTTCCTCCATGTGGTTTATTAAGAATGTGCTTACACATTCAAAAAATGTTTTCCCCAAAACATCGCTATATCTTTATTACTGTTTCTGCACACCGATGGTTACGTCTTCCCCGTTGACATTCCATTCTTTAGCACCGTCACAGCTTGCACCGTAGACGATTTCGTCTGCCAGTACTTTTACAGAGATTGCATTTTCGTTCTTCTTCACAACGTCAGCTACTCTGTCATTTCCGCTAATATAGACCTTAATGTGGTCCATAACTTCAAAGCCGGAATCCTTACGCATGGTCTGAACCTTGCTGATTACCTCATACATAAAGCCTTCTTCGATCAATTCTTCCGTCAGGTTGGTATCCAAAATTACGGTTACTGTATTGTCCGCTTCTGTCACATAGCCTTCTTTCTGCTTCATATCGATAAGAAGATCTTCTTCTGCGAGAGATACTTCGGTTCCGTCTACATCAAAGGTTAATGCACCCTTCTCTTTTAAAATATCCATAGCATCATTGCCGTCAACACTGCCAAGGTACTTCTGGATACCGCCCAACTGCTTACCGTACTTAGGTCCTACGGTACGAAGCTGAGGCTTAAAAGTATAGGTGGTAAAATCTCTTACCTCATCGGTAAAGACAACCTTTTTCACATTTAATTCATCTTCGATGATTTCCTGATAAAATTCACCCAAGGTAAAAGGTGCTTTTACAAACATGGTTGCGATGGGCTGGCGATTCTTGATGTTTGCGGTATTTCTGCAGGCACGACCTAAAACTACGGTCTTTAAGACTGCATCCATATCCTCTTCCAGCTTTTTATCAATCATGGATTCGTCCGCAACAGGGAAATCGCATAAGTGAACGCTTTCCGGCGCATTTGCATCAATGCTGCAAACCAAGTTGCGGTAAATCTGCTCTGTCATAAAAGGAATCATCGGCGCTGCAACCTTAGAGATGGTTACAAGGGCTGTGTAAAGTGTCATGTATGCATTGATTTTATCCTGCTCCATGCCCTTTGCCCAGAAACGCTCACGACCGCGACGCACGTACCAGTTACTCATTTCATCCACGAACTCCTGAAGTGCTCTTGCAGCCTCGGGAATACGGTAATTAGCCAAGTCATCGTCCACTTCCTTGATTACGGAATTCATCTTGGAGAGGAGCCACTTGTCCATAACCGGTAACTTATCGTATTCCAATGTATATTTGGTTGCATCAAAATTGTCAATGTTCGCATACAGAACGAAGAATGCATAAGTATTCCAAAGAGTACCCATGAACTTACGCTGGCCTTCCTGTACTGCCTTGCCGTGGAAACGGTTAGGTAACCAGGGTGCAGAGTTAATGTAGAAGTACCAACGGATTGCATCTGCGCCGTAAGTCTCCAATGCGTCGAAAGGATCTACCGCATTACCCTTAGACTTACTCATCTTCTGTCCGTTTTCATCCTGTACGTGGCCCAAAACGATAACGTTTTCGTAAGGTGCCTTATTAAATAAAAGTGTAGATTCTGCCAAAAGTGAGTAGAACCAACCTCTGGTCTGGTCAACTGCTTCAGAGATAAACTGTGCAGGGAACTGTTCCTCAAACTTATCCTTGTTTTCGAACGGATAGTGGTGCTGTGCAAAAGGCATTGCACCTGAGTCAAACCAGCAGTCAATTACTTCGGGAACGCGCTTCATGGTGCCGCCACACTTCTCACAAGGGAAGGTAACTTCATCAATGAAAGGTCTGTGCAATTCCACACCGCCCTCGGGATAATTGTTGCTCAATGACTTCAATTCCTCACGACTTCCGATGGAATGCATATGTCCGCATTCGCTACACTCCCAAATGTTAAGCGGTGTACCCCAGTAACGGTTACGTGAAATACCCCAATCCTGGATATTCTCTAACCAGTCACCGAAACGTCCCTTACCGATAGACTCGGGAATCCAGTTAATGGTGTTGTTATTACGGATTAAGTCCTCTTTTACGGCAGTCATCTTGATAAACCAAGACTCACGTGCGTAGTAGATCAGCGGAGTATCACATCTCCAACAGTGAGGATAGCTATGTTCAAATTTCGGTGCATCATAAAGAAGACCGTTCTTTTCAAGTTCAACAAGTACGTGCTTGTCCGCATCCTTACAGAAGGTTCCTGCCCAAGGTGTTTCCTTGGTCATTTCACCCTTAGAGTCTACAAGCTGTACGAAGGGTAAGTCATAGTTGCGACCTACATTGGCATCGTCTTCACCGAATGCGGGTGCAATATGAACCACACCGGTACCGTCTGTCAATGTAACGTAATTGTCGCAAGTTACAAAGTATGCCTTCTTGTTCTGCTTTGCACAGATTTCAACCGCATGGTCAAACAAAGGCTCATATTCCTTATATTCCAAATCTTTACCAACATATGTTTCAAGGATTTCATAAGCAGGCTTGCCTTCTCCTGCCAATCTTCCGAGAACGGTGTCAAGAAGGGCTTTGGCCATGTAGTACACGTTGCCGTCAGCTGCTTTTACCTTGCAATATTCTTCGTTCGGATTTACACAAAGTGCCACGTTGGAAGGTAAAGTCCAGGGTGTGGTTGTCCATGCGAGAATATACGCATCCTCGCCTTTCACCTTGAAACGTGCAATGGCTGAACGTTCTTTGACATCCTTATAGCCCTGTGCTACTTCGTGAGATGAAAGGGAAGTTCCGCAACGGGGGCAGTAGGGCACGATTTTAAAACCTTTATATAAAAGACCCTTATTCCAGATTTCCTTCAATGCCCACCATTCGGACTCAATAAAGTCATCATGGTATGTTACATAGGGATCGTCCATGTCAGCCCAGAAACCAACAGTGCCGGAGAAATCCTCCCACATTCCTTTGTATTTCCAAACACTTTCCTTGCACTTACCGATAAAAGGTTCCAGACCGTATTCTTCAATCTGTTCCTTACCGTCAAGACCAAGGAGCTTTTCTACTTCAATTTCAACAGGAAGTCCATGAGTATCCCAACCAGCCTTACGGGGAACCATATAACCCTTCATGGTTCTGTAACGGGGAATCATGTCCTTGATAACGCGTGTTAAAACGTGACCGATGTGAGGCTTTCCGTTTGCGGTAGGCGGTCCGTCATAAAAGGTATAGGTTTCGCCTTCCTTACGGTTTTCCATACTTTTACGGAAAATATCCTGTTCTTTCCAGAAGTTCTCTACTTCTTTTTCACGCTGTACAAAATTCAAATCCGTTGCAACTTTGTTGTACATGACATGTACTCCTTTCTATCTAAAAAGCCCAAAAATGGGCGCAACTATCCCAAGGATAGACGCAGTCCAAGCCTATTTTAGCGTTGATGGGTGGGGTTGTCAAGATAAAACGCAAGAAAAGCCCCTTTTATAAAAGAGGCTTTTCACTAATATTCTATTTCCAACTCAGCCTGTGCAACTCGCCCTCCATCTGCATCTGAGCAAAATCATTCTGTCTGAGAGCTTCATAAAGAACAATACTCACCGAGTTCGACAGATTCAGCGACCTTATCTTTTCAAGCATCGGAATACGGATGCAGGTATCCTCGTAATCCACAAGGATTTCTTCCGGAATTCCGGCGCTCTCCTTACCAAACATAATGTAATCGTCGGGTCCATACTCCACGTCTGTATAGCAATGATGTGCCTTGGTGGTAGCCATATAAATCTTCGCATTCGGGTTCTTCTCTAAGAATTCTTCAAAGTTAATATATCTTCTGACATCCAAATGCTCCCAATAATCCATGCCCGCACGCTTGATTTCCTTTTCATTCAGGCGAAATCCCAAAGGCTCAATCAAATGAAGCACCGTGTTGGTTGCCACACAGGTTCGTCCGATATTTCCGGTATTCCCCGCAATTTCGGGCTGATATAAAACTATGTGCATAATCTTTCCTCCGTCAAAAACAGCACTTTTATCCCTCGGACAAAAGTGCCGCTTATCTTTTTTATTTATTCTGTTCTTCACGCAGTCTTGCAATAAATCTCTTCATTCGATTCAACGCAACCTTCAAATCATCAATGGAATACGCATAAGAAATTCGTAAAAATCCTTCGCCGCAGTCGCCAAACGCCGTTCCGGGTACTACTGCAACCTTCTCTTCTTCCAAGAAGCGCATAGCAAAATCTTCACTGGTCATACCGAATTCCTTGATGCAGGGAAATACATAAAATGCACCGTACGGCTCAAAGCATTCCAATCCCATCTCTCTGAACTGATACATCAAAAATCTACGGCGCTGGTTATATGACTCACGCATTTCAGCCACATCTCCGTCACCATGCTTTAAGGCTTCCACAGCAGCATACTGGCTGGTTGTGGGGGCACACATGATGGCAAACTGATGAAGTTTGGTCATCTGCTTCATAATAAGCTCGGGACCGCAGGCATATCCTAAACGCCAACCGGTCATAGCAAATCCTTTGGAAAAACCATTAATCATAATGGTTCTCTCGCGCATACCCGGTAAAGTTGCAATGGATACATGCTCTCCGTTATAACTTAACTCCGAATAAATTTCATCGGAAATAACATAGAGATCATGCTTAAGAATTACTTCTGCAATTGCCTCTAAGTCCTTCTTTTCCATGATGGCTCCCGTAGGGTTGTTCGGGAACGCAAGAATCAAAATTTTTGTCTTATCCGTAATGGCAGCCTCTAACTCTTCTGCTGTCAAACGGAACTCATTCTCGTGCTTTAAATTAATGATTACAGGCACTGCATCAGCCATAACCGCACAGGGCTCGTAGGACACGTAGCAAGGCTGGGGAATGATTACCTCATCTCCCGGATTCACCATACAACGAAGGGCAACATCAATCGCCTCGGAACCGCCTACGGTTACGAGAATTTCATTGATGGGATCATATTTGATTCCCTGCTTACGCATTATGTAATTACTGATTTCACATCTTAATTCTTTTAAACCTGCGTTAGAGGTATAAAAGGTTTTACCCTTTTCAAGGGAATAGATACCCTCGTCACGGATGTGCCAGGGCGTATCAAAATCGGGCTCACCAACACCTAAGGAAATTGCATCCGGCATTTCACTTACGATGTCGAAAAACTTACGGATGCCCGAAGGTTTAATATCGACAATTTTGTCTGAAAGCGGATTTCTCATGGTGTCATTTTTAACCTTTCGTCGTTATTTGCCATAATTGTGCCATGGTCTTTGTATTTCTTTAAAATAAAATGTGTAGCGGTACTTAAAACACTGTCCAAAGTAGAAAGCTTATCGGATACGAAGCTTGATACTTCCTTCAAAGACTTGCCTTCCAAGGTGATTAACAAATCATATGCTCCCGATAAAAGATATACCGCATTTACTTCGGGATAGTTGTAAATTCTCTCTGCAATATGGTCAAATCCCTGGCCTCTCTGAGGGGTTACGCGCACTTCAATCAATGCGCTTACCTTCTCAACGGAAGTCTTTTCCCAGTCAATCAAAGTATGGTATCCGCAGATAATCTTCTCTTCTTCCATTCTTGCGATTTCGTTCATCAAATCCACTTCACTCATTCCAAGCATAATGGCAAGTTCTTTTAAGTCGATTCTGCTGTTTTTTTCGATCATTTTTAAAATCTGTTCACGCATAATATATTCTCCTTACAATACTTTATACAATTCATCCGACTTAGGTGCCTCAAGGAAACGTTTCTCTCCTTCATTTAAGACAGCCTTGTCATTATTATCTGTTGTTTTACCGATTACCACTGCAGGAATTCCGGCTTCTTCAATTGCCTTCGCACAGTCGTAACCGTTCTCGGCGACGATTAACATGGAGCCGGAAGAAATCAGGCAATAGGGGTTTAAATCATAAAATTCACAAACCTCTACGGTTTCCTGGCGAATGGGGATTTTTTTCAAATCCACTTCTATACCTACGCCGGCACTAACAGACAATTCCCAAAGAGCTCCAAAAACTCCGCCTTCGGTGATATCATGCATCGCTACGGCTCCGTTCGCCACCGCAATCCGTGCCTCCGGCAATACGGATAAAAATTGGTCAAAGCCTTTTGCTTCCTCTATCAGCGGTCTGGGATATCTTGTAAGAAGCTCTTCTTCCTTTTCTTTGGCAAGAATGGAGGTGCCCTCCAAACCTACCCACTTCGTTACAATAATATCCATACCCGACTTGGCATTGTTTGTCGGTGTCAAACAGCCTTTTTTTGCCTTACCGATACCGGTTACTGTCAATACAGGTCTGTTTACCGCAGTTGTTAATTCCGTATGACCGCCCAAGGGCTGGATACCCAAGGAAGCACAGGTTTCTTTGTACTGCTCCATTATGATTTTCAATCTGGATTCTTTGTAATTCTCCGGCAAAAGTGCTGTACACAATAACCCGATGGGCTCCGCTCCCTCTGCTGCCAAATCATTGACTGCCACATGTACCGCCAATCGGCCGATGTCCGTTGCAGTACCTGTAATAGGATCCGTACTTGTAACAAAAACCTCGTCTTCTTTTAATTCCAAAACGGCGCAGTCCTCCCCTAGGGCCGCGCCGACTAAAACTTCTTCTCTTGTATTTTTAATTCCTTTGAGAATGGTTCTTTTCAACACATTCTCTGATACTTTACCGATTTTCATGGTATCGGTTTCACCTCCGAAATCCAATCGCCGAATGTCATCCATCCTGCATCGGATTGATTTTACTGGGGTGCGGCTGCCGCTGCAGCTGCTGCCGCTTCTGCAACCTCCTGAGCATAAAGCTGGGCTGCAATTCCTCTTACATGTTCAATATTGTTGGTACCGATAGCCGCCAAAATCTCTGCCTGACGTTGAGGGTTTGCCGTATTGATACCTACGACCGCCGTTCGGGGCGACATCGAGTAAGAGCTGTAATTTACCTGTTCTCTCGATACTTCTACGCCATCCACGTAAACAATCTTCCAAAGTTCTGCTTTGTATCCTGTATGTGCAGACTGTACACTCACATAACCAACACCCTGGCCGGCATCTGCAATAATTCGTTCGGTCTCAGGATGAATTACCTGAAGAATAACGTTCTGATATTCTATTGTACGGTTCGCATCTCTGGTTTCCACACCATAAATATTAAACGTAATCTTCTTGTTTTCTGTGGTAATACCCTCGATATAAATAGGATAATCCGTATTATTTACAAAACGGAAATCTTTTCCGGCAGATTCGGAAATTGCTGCATCTCCGGAAACCTGTGTATAAGTAACAATCATAGAATGATTATGTCTCTCGGTTACTTCCAACTCTGCCATAAGTACAGCATTGTAAAGCGTTGTAGATACCTGGCAGATACCGCCACCCATACTGTCTACAACCATACCGCTAAGGTAGGAACCTGCCATATAATATCCGTTATCATAAGTAAAAGGTTTTACATTATCATAAAAGGAGAATTCTTCTCCGGGGTAAATTACCGAACCGTCAATCAAGGCCGCCCCGTTGGCTACATTAGCACTTCTGGATGTTCCGGAAGATGAATAACTTGTGGTAAAACTACCTAATAAATCCTGAACAACTAACAAATCTTCTGCCTTACCAAGAGGTTCTTCTACCTTGGCAACCAAGTCGATAATAAAACCTTCTTCTGTCATATTTTCCGCAGATGACAATGCTGTCTTAATCGCTTCTGCAGATGCTTTCTCATCTACTACAGCACCTACAACCTCTTCGTAAATAACGAATTCACCATTAATACGCTCCATGGTTGCATTCTGGGCATGCTGGTCGAACTCGGTACATTTTTCCTGAATGACCTGTGTAACCAAAGCATCATCAAAAGCAAATTCCAGATGATAGTTAACTCCGTTTGCTTCCAAATCACTTAATTCTTTGTATCTCGCAATGGGATTTCCCGTAGTTCCGATGGCAAGTGCCTCTTCGATAATTTCCGGATTGGTCCATTCTATACCAAAATCACCGGCAGTTACCGCAACTTCATTCCCCTGCGCCGCACGAAGAATAACGGGCATATTCTGCATTTCCGCAATATACTCTTCCACAACAGCTGTTGCTTCTTCTGCAGTCATTCCGGAAACATCAATATCCTCGATATAAATACCGGTCTTCATTTGTGATGCTTCTTCCGCACGAACCATAAACGAACTTCCGCAAACAATTAGTGCCGCCATCAATGCAATTGTCGTGAACTTTAAGAATTTTTTCATAGTTCCCTTTCTGTCCTGTCTACACCCAAATATTATGTCGTAACCCGTTTTTATTGAAAATTTGTATAAACTACTTTATACTTATATTATGTAGGGTTTCCCCTTGTTTTTCTTTTAAAATGCACTTGCCAAAATGGGTAACACCATGGCAATTACAAGAAATATAATAATAACGGAAGAAATGATTTTCTTCGCTTTTTTACTATGAAGATTCATCATAATGAAACCCTCCTTAAAAACATGTGAATCTGTTTCTTTCGGGGCTTGTGATTTTAAACCCACTCCCCCACGCTAATCGTCATACTGAAAGGATATTATATATGAAGTTCCCTTTTTTTGCAAGTGTAATCGTATTCTGCATCTGGCTTGCATACGAAATTCACAAACATAACAAAAAGAACAAAAAAGTAATGGACAGTTTCTGGGAAAAAGAAAACAAGGCCAACAATACCAGAGCCAAATCCCTGGATGGACTTAATTACATCGAAATCCCCGAAAAAGTATCTTCCGCATTACCCTCTCCCGTACCTGCTGAACTGGAAGACTGCTCGCGATTGTTGCAACATTTGAAGGAAAACAAAATAGTCAATCTGTCTCATATCAGCAACACTGACCTGAAATTAAAGTACGGCGCTTCCAATCTGGATATTTTATCGGAATATGACCAGAATTTCATAACCCTTCTTCGCGTTTTGCAAACGTTAAGTGAGTATCATTATGAAAAAGGCAATATTGAAACCACTCGTACGCTTCTGGAATTTGCCGTAGAAATCCAGAGCGATAATATCAGCACTTATAAAATGCTTGCCAAGATTTACTGCGACAGCGGTGAAGAAGCCAAGCTTGATTATCTTATAAGCACAGCAAGCCTTCTTCCGGGCCTTACACAAAAACCTATTTTACGCTTTTTGAAGTCTTTGCGTACTGAGGACACAAATCCTGAAGAAAGCATTCTTGACATTTTGGATTAGGCGCCTTACAAATGGTACGTCCCAACTGAATAATGTGTATGTTATAAAGAATCCAATGATCCTTCGGAAGTTTTTTCATTAAATCGAATTCAACTTTCGTAGGATCTTCTTCTTTGGTAATTCCCAGTTTCTTGCTGATTCTTTTTACATGGGTATCCACTACAACGCTTGGCTCATTAAAAATATTGCCACGAATAACGTTGGCCGTCTTTCTTCCAACCCCCGGCAGGGCAGTCAGTTCCTCAAGACTTGAGGGCACCTCACCGCCGTGAACTTCCATCAGTCTTTTACAGCAACCAATGATATTCATTGCCTTATTATGATAAAAACCGGTCGAATGGATATCCTTCTCCAATTCTTTTACCTCCGCATTGGCAAAGGTCTCCACGCTTGGATATTTCTTGAACAAGTCCTTGGTTACGATATTGACTCTGGCATCCGTGCACTGGGCACTAAGAATTGTCGCTATCAAAAGCTGCCAGGCATTCTCATGGTCTAAGTAACATCTGTATTCAGTTCCGTATTCTCCATCCAGGCGGTCTAAAATCGCCTGAATTCTTTCCTTTTGTGTCATAAAAACCTTCCTTTTTATAGTACCTTTGTCATCGCATCGCCCGTAATCGGATTACGCTTCTGATAGTCAAAGAAAACTGCGCCAATATATTCAGAACTTGCAGTTCCGCCCCAATCATCCATATTCCAAACAGGGTACCGGAAGTATTCCAGATGGGTCAGATGCATCATCTGCTTCGGGGTATACTGTGCATACTCTTTCAATAATACAGGCTCTTCTGCTTCTTTTTTATAAAAGTTCCAAACCAAATCTTCCTGCAACTTTCTATCTTGTAAAAAGGCCGGACGACTCTTTAGTTTCTCGCGTAAATATAAATCGTAGGTAAGTAATTCCCTATAGATTTCTGCGTTGTCAGCATCCGCTTCGCAGGCAAAATCCAGTAAAACTTCATAGCGATAGCTACGCGAAGGTGCCTGTACAAACAATCCACGTCTCTCATAAAAGTCTGCCAATGTCTCATACAAGGCAAAGGGAGTCTCAAACTGCTTCTCAAGGAAGGCTATGGTATTCACAAACTGTCCGCTGTTATGATAAATCTCCAGCATCTCTTCCACGCGTTTTAATCCTATCACATCATCGTAGGAAATCCAATTGGTAGATAATACCTCATACGGAGGATTGCTCTCGTAATCAATGCCGTAATCCTCTACCTTTTCACCGATGTAAGAACCGGATAGCACCTTCAAAAATCCTAATTGTAAATCATCGGGGTTCATTTCATACACATCGTTAAATGACCGTATAAAAGATTCTTTATCCTCAAATGGTAGTCCCACAATTAAGTCTAAGTGTAAATGAATATTATTAAACTCTCGTAACCGTGCCACATTGTCTTTTAATTTGTCCATGTCTGTGACACGACGGATTTCCGCAAGTGTCTGCGGATTGGTGGTCTGCACGCCGATTTCCAACTGCACCTGTCCGGGTCTTAATTTGGATAAAAGCTCCAGCTCCTCTGCCGTAATAATGTCCGCTGCAATCTCAAAATGAAAGTTCGTAACACCATTGTCATGTTCATATATATACTGCCATATCTCCATGGCGTGACTGTGCTTACAATTAAAAGTACGGTCAATGAATTTAACCTGCGGGACCCTATTCTCCAAGAAGAAATCCAGTTCTTTTTTTACCATTTCCATCGGACGGAAGCGGACACTTTTGTCAATGGAAGATAAACAATAGGAACAACGGAAGGGACAACCGCGGGACGTCTCATAATAGACAATGCGGTTCTTAAATTCCTCTTTTAAAAGGTCTCCGTCGGCATACCAGAAGGGAATGTCTGCAAAATCAAGAACCTGCGGTGCGCCAGTGTTAAAATCACGGGTTACGATACCCTGAATCTTCGCAAGATCAGCTTTACAGTTTCCGGTTTGACAACTATTTTCTATCCCTTGCTCATCATTCTTTTCTGCTCTTTTAAAATATGATGTACAATAATATCCCGCCAAGCTCCTAAAAGTATATTCGCCCTCGCCGACCATAATACCTGTCACCTGCGGGAATTCAGCCAGAACATCCTCTGCCCGATAACTCACCTCCGGTCCCCCAAGCCAAATAGGTACACCCGGTAAAAGCTTCGCCAAATCCGGTAAAAGTTTGGAAATTACGGACCAATTCCAGATATAGCAGGAAAATGCAATCACATCGGGCTTACGCAAATAAATATCCCTGCGAATATCTTCTGCTTGCTGATTGATGGTATACTCTGCGATTTCAATATTCTTTTTATATTCTCCGGCACAAGCCCGAAGGCTGTAAATTGCCGGATTGGAATGTATGTATTTGGCATTGATGCCGATGAGTAAAATCTTCATAAAATCTCCGTCATTTCTCTTTACAAGCACATTTTTTATAAAACTTCCCTTATTTCAGTGCTATCTTCCCTTGATTTCGATGCGGTCCAGAATCCCCTGCACACCTACATTCTTATGAGTCAGATACATTCTGCATACATCGCTGACAAACTCTCTGTCCACCTTAAGTTTGGAAGCAATTTTATCAATACTTGCTCCTTTGTCTATCAGTTGCATTATCTTCTTAACCGTGTCGTAAAGTTCAGCATTCTTTTGCGCTGTAACTTCTTCCAACACTGCTGTTTTGGCATGCCCGTAAAAGATACGCTTGGGTTTCGTAGCAAGAATTCTTTTCCAACTCTCCTGCACATCAGGCTCCTCATGAACCTCTAATTCATATAGCGGGTATAAATCTCCCACAAACACATCTCCCGAATCCAAAATCAGCGACACACTGTCATTACTGTGTCCGGGTGTTGGAATAACTTCGCCGGCTATTCCAAGTTCCTGCAGAAAATCCCTGCTCTCGTTAAATTTGACTACTCTGACAGTCTCTTCATCAATCGGCGTATAAGCGAATCTTTTATCTCTTTCAAAAATATGGTCTGAAGCATGCACAAACTCTTTCTGACTCTCCATGACAACCACTCTCACTCCCTGCTTTGCCAGCTCTCCCGCAAGCCCCATATGGTCCGGATGAAAGTGTGAAATCACCAAATAATCAATATCCTGCAATTTGATGCCTTTTTCTCCCAATGCTTTGCACATCTTCATATAAGTGCCTGCCCAGCCGGTATCAAACAGCAAAAGGCCTTTTGTCCCAAAAACTAAATATGTATTTGTATTGTCATACTGTAATTCGTGAATCATGCTATTTCCTTTGGAATTAATTACTCTATAATATGTAAATTCATATTTTTCTAATCTCCTTTATAATAATACATTTAGGGGTTTACAAACAACTGTTTTTCGCCGATATATATTACGTAACATGGATGTATCTTTATTTTTATCGGATGTTTGACGTGACATTTTCTTTTCATAAAAACATCCCGACATTTACGAAACCGGCACGGAGGCCGAATATTATGAAAATAGAAGAAGCAAGACAGATTTATAATACCCAAATCAGGCAATATAACGAACATAAGTGGGCGCTTTCGCAACAAAGAGAAAAGTTGCAAAAGAATATAGAACTTTCCGTTGGTAATAAAGAGCAAAACGAGAAAGAAGCCGTCAAACTGGATTTAACCATTCAGGCTCTGGACGAAAAGCAGACCGAGTATCAGGAATACATGGCCAAACTCATGGAACAATGGAGTTCCACCGCTAATATGGTTTCCTCCATGCAACAGGGCGAGGCTATGGGCGATGCAATGGAAGACCTTGGTAAAATCATGGAAGTTGCCCGCCGCATTATGAACGGAGATATCGTTCCTCCCTCTGATGAACGCAAGCTCATGGAATTTAGCGAAGAGCTGTATCAGGCAGCCAAAAATATTGCCGCCATGAAAGAAAATCAGAAAAAAGACGAACATGAATCCCTCTGGGAAGACGAAGAACCCACGGAAGTAGAAGACCCTACAGAGGTTGCTAACAATACAGAGGCCTTTGCAGACGGCCCTGCCATTGTAACCGTGGAAGAAACCATAGCATCCGTAGAGATGCCCTCTGAATAAGTATTCTGTTAGATTTATATAAAACAAAGACTGTGGCATTTAAGCAGCTGAGGGCTTAATGCTACAGTCTTTTTAATTATTGCTTTTTTATTTACAATTCAAACTTACACTCCCAATATCCTTTAATCGGCAAGTCCTGATCTGCCTTGGCGGTGCCTACAAATTCCGTAATAATCAGTGTGTAGTTTCCGCTCTCCAACTCATCCAAAGGAAGCTCAACACTTACCTTTCCATCTGTAATCTCAACCGCTTCGGAAGAAATACCTTCCACAACAACATCACCTTTTGCATCCACAATCTGATACTTTTGTACACCAAAACCCTCAACATGTGCATAGGGTGCCTCTCCTGCTTTTAAAAGAGTTGCATCTACAATGAGGCTATCTCCGCTTACCGAAGCACTCACTTCAATCTCTTCTGTTGCCTGCTCATAGGTCATGCCCACAACGGCGCCATCCCATCTTGTTACATCTGCAAAAAAGCCCTCCAGTTTACCGCTTGCTGCCATAACTGTAACGCCGCCAAGACCTAAGCATAAAGTAACTGCTGCCGCAACCGTAGCAATACGGGTCCACCTTCTTCCGGTACGTTTCTTTACACTCTGCTTATTTGTATCTGCTGATATATTTTTCGCCATAAAAACATTCTCCTTTTCTTCTAATCCCGCATTCCTGCAGTTTTCCAATATACGCTCCTGCATTGCAAGAGGCATCTTAATTTCTTGTATCTCTTCTTTTAAAAGGTTTCTTTCCATCCTACATATACTCCTTTCGATAGACTTCCTTAAGCAACTTTCGCCCTTTCTGAAGCCGCATTTTCACTGCTGAGGGCGTCTTTCCAATCATGCGGGCAATATCTTTTACGGGATATTCCTCCACATAATGAAGAATTAACACCAGCCTGAATTTTTCCGGCAGGGTCATAAGGGCATCTAAGATGCCGCTGTTTTCGCTATCACTGCTTTTATATTCATAAATGTCCGTATCTTCCGTCAAAGGATGTTTTGTCCGGAAGCGAAGTATATCCTTGCATTGATTACCCGCCACCGTAAGAAGCCACGCCTTCCTGTGTTCCTCATCCGTGAATGTAGGGGCTTTGCGGTAGTATTTCAGCATTACTTCCTGCAGGGCATCTTCCGCATCCGCACTGTTTCCAAGCATTACGATGCACAATCGAAAAAGCATATTACCGTAGGTATTCATTACCTGCTCCAAATCATCGGCCGGCCGCGCCAATGTCTCTTTCATACTCCCTACCTCCTTTCACCTATAACACGTATGAAGGGCGTGTTTGGTCAATTATACTATAAAAAATATATCCCGAATCAAGAATTCTATAAATATAAAAACACCGCCCCTGCGGACGGTGCCTTTCTTACTTTTTATTCATAAATCATTTTTATCGGTATTTATTATTGCTTACATACAATCTTACAAACTCATCATCTATCGTTAATCCAGCTTGTTTATCATAATTAATTACAAACGTTTCCACAGATTCGCCATTGCTGTTATAAACATCTCCGCTCTGTACACGGATTGTTGTTTCTCCTTGATGGGTAATATCTTCTATTTCCAAAGTTGCGGTTCCGATGTGGATAATATCACCTTTTAAATACTCTTCTTCCAAGTAAAAACCATCCTCTGATGCCTGTAACCCATGATCTATCACAATGGTTGCCCATGTGTTGGTATCAGTATAATGATTTATGTATCTAATGGTAATCACAGCCAATCCACCTAATAAAATCAAAATTACAGCTGCAAAAATCAGTATAATTTTAAGCACCTTTTTATTTTTCATATATTTATTTTTCTCCTGCTATTTGTTTCCTATTAATGCTTAAACTTTCGTATATATTGAATCAATTCATCACTGCAATTTTCTTTTTTCAAAATAAAAGCATTGTATTTTTCATATTTTAAATAAAAATGTGTCTTTGTCTCTATAATTTTTAAAATATCATGATAGTTTATCTTGTACGCATGTCTCTCCGTTTTTACCTCAAGATAATCTTCGAAAAACGTATATCGGTAAGTGTCACTATTCGTTTTGGAACCTAATTTCCACCCTTCCCCTTTTCTCTCAACGATTTGAATAACATACTTAATGATCACGACACCCGCAATAATTGCGACCGTATAAGGCGCTATGCTCCCCAACCTTTTTGATAATAGTACGATAAAAGGGGTGGCAATAGCTATTGCAATAAGCTGAAGAACGATATTCGCCTCATAAACTCTTCTTTGCATTTTCCTATATTCGCCATATGTATATTCCAATTGTGTCTGATACATAAAATAATCTCTCCTTCTTTTTTTGTAAAATCTCTTTTTTCGTTAAAATCTAACATTTCTATGAAGAAAACACTTCCGAAAGCAAAAAAGTTTCATTTTATTCTAAATATTCTAAAATACGATAAAACACCGCCCAAACGAGCGGTGTCTTAATTTAAAATGCGTAAATTTTTACTTCAAATATAATCTTCTCTTACGCTGTCTCAATACTATCTGCCTTCGCCAAACCATATTTTTCAACGGCAGCTTCACGCATCTTATATTTCAAAATCTTACCTGCTGCGTTCATAGGGAAACCGTCAACGATGTCTACATACTTAGGCACTTTGTGCTTTGCCATATTGGCACGTACGTAGTCTTTGATTTCCTGCTCAGTTAAGGTTTCGCCGTCCTTGGGAACAACGCAAGCCATAATTTCTTCACCCAACTGCTCGTCGGGAACGCCAATAACCTGAACGTCTTTTACCTTATCGTGGGTATAGATGAATTCTTCGATTTCCTTCGGGTAAATGTTTTCACCACCACGGATAATCATATCTTTCAAACGACCGGTAATACGGAAGTTTCCTTCGGGTGTCATACAAGCCAAGTCACCGGTATGAAGCCAGCCGTCTTTGTCGATGGCTGCTGCGGTTGCCTGAGGCATCTTGTAGTAACCTTTCATGATGTTGTAGCCTCTTGCTACGAATTCACCGTTTTCACCAACAGGCATTTCTTCGCCGGTTTCGGGGTCAACGATTTTACATTCAACACCGGGCAAAGGACCGCCTACAGTACCTACGCGTACTTCCAAAGGATCATCGGTGGTACTCATGGTACATCCGGGTGAAGCCTCGGTCTGACCGTAAACGATGGTGATTTCCTTCATGTTCATTTTATTTACTACGTCCTGCATAACGGAGATAGGGCAAGGGCTGCCCGCCATAATACCGGTACGCATGTAAGAAAAATCTGTTTTATCAAAGTCCTCATGCTCAAGCATTGCAATGAACATGGTAGGAACACCGTGGAAACAGGTGATTCTTTCCTGGTTGATACATGCCAATGCGGGCTTGGTTGAGAAATAAGGAATCGGTGATAAGGTAACACCATGGGTCATGGATGCTGTCATTGCAAGCACCATACCGAAGCAGTGGAACATGGGCACCTGAATCATCATACGGTCTGCGGTAGACAAATCCATTCTGTCACCGATACATTTACCGTTGTTAACTACGTTATAGTGTGTAAGCATTACGCCCTTAGGGAATCCTGTGGTTCCTGAGGTATACTGCATATTACATACATCATGCTTATCAACCAAAGATGCACGACGATATACCTCTTCAATAGGCACGTTATCAGCTAAAGCTAACGCATCGCTCCAGGTTAAGCAACCGGGCTGCTTAGAGGTTACGTTGATTACGTGACGTAAGAAAGGTAATCTCTTGCAATGTAACGCCTTACCGGGCACGTTGGTTGCCAACTCGGGACACAATTCCTGAATAATCTGTGCATAGTTGGAATCTCTGTAACCATCTATTAAAATCAAGGTATGTGTATCTGAGTTACGAAGCAAATACTCTGCCTCGTGGATTTTATATGCAGTATTCATGGTAACCAAAACCGCACCAATTTTGGTACAAGCCCAGAAAGCGATATACCACTGAGGAATATTGGTTGCCCAAACTGCTACGTGAGTACCGGATTTTACGCCCAAAGCAATCAAAGAACGTGCAAACTGGTCTACATCATCGCGAAATTCCGAATAGGTTCTTGTATAATCCAAGGTTGTATAACGGAATGCGTACTGGTCAGGAAATTCTTCAACCATACGATCCAATACCTGAGGGAAGGTTTTATCAATGATTTCTTCCTTCTTCCATACGTACTGTCCGGTACCTCTTTTATTGCGGTATAAGGACTTACCTACAACTACCGCATCCTTCTGATACTGGCTCATATAATTTACGAAGTGAGGGAATACAATACCTGCATCTCCCAATTCTTCCAACCATGCGGGAATCCATTCAAAAGAAACATAACCTTCATAGTTTACGGACTGTAAAGCTAACATTAACTCGTCAATAGGTAAAGTACCTTCGCCCATTAAAGAGTATTCAATATTGCCGTCAACTACTTCAGAATCCTTGATATGCACGTGTTTTACGTATGCACCCAAGTTCTGGATGGTCTTTTCAGGAGTTTCATTCCCGTAACGTACTGTGTGGTGAATATCCCACAATGCGGCCACGTTGTCACGGGCAAATACATTCAAAACGTTACGAAGACGCTCTGTATCTGTGTAAGGACCTACGGTTTCAATCAAAATGGAAATTCCGTTGTTATCAGCCTCACGATAGGTTCTCTTGATACATTCAATTACTGCATCGTCATTCACATCGGTGTCGGTAGAATGCTTACCTGCGCGGATACGGATGCATGGGCATTTTACAATTTTGGCAATCTTAATGTATTCTTCTATTTCTGCCACATTTTCTTCAATTTTGGTTTCATCGGACACGTCACAAGTGGTATCCAAACAAGGGATGGTTAATTCCATCTGCGCCAGTTTATGTGCGGTTTCTACAATATTTTCACTGTTAAAAGGACGGTTCTTACCGGAAAATACTTCTCTTTTGACATCATGGACTTCAATACCGTCGAACTGCAAATCCTTGGCAGTTACATAAAAGTCTGTCCAGTCAAAATCATCCCAGCCGTTTGTACTAAATGATAATTTCATGTTCTATCTCCTTTTAAAATTACTGATTTGCGTTCTGCTCTTCGTGAACAATCTTGTTCAATGCGTTTACGTATGCGCGGATACTTGCGCCGATGATATCGGTTGAAATACCGTTGCCGGAGTAAACCTTATTTCCTACGCGAATTTTAACAAAAGCAGAACCTACCGCTTCACTACCTTCGGTTACGGACTGAATCTGGAAGTCTTCCAAATCATAATGATGTCCGACAATCATTTCGATTGCAAGTAATGCAGCTTCGATAGGGCCGTCTCCTGAGCTTAAGCCCTTCATAAGAGTGCCCTTTTTATCCAAAGTAACCTGTGCGGTCGGAGTAATGATGTTACCGCTGTTGATTACGTAATCTACCAACTGATAAGTAGGAGGAACCTGAAGCGCTGCGGTTGCAATGATTGCTTCCAATTCCTTGGCACCAACGGGTTTCTTCGCAGATACACGCTTGAACTCCTTGAATACCTTCGCATTATCATCATCGGAAAGCTCATAACCTAATTTCTTAACTGCCTTAATCACTGCTGCAATATCAGCCTGAGCGGTTAAGTTTACATCTTCGTGTGCATCATTTCCTGTAGTCTCACCAAAAGGTGTCTTTCCGGTCTTCTTATTACTGTCAAGCCATGTCATCTGGCGAACGGCTCTTGCAAGTTCACCCTGGGATACGCCGCATTCAACACCCATTGCATCACCTTTCATGGTAATGGTATGTACCACAGTCTCTAAGGAAGGTGTTGCATTTCCGATTAAGCTTGCTTTAATTTGGCTTACGCCTGCCTTAGCACCTGCAAAAACATTGGCATTTGCCACGTTCAATTCATCGGAACATGTTGCTGAAATTACTACATTTTCCATAGCCGGAACATTTGCTTTAATTTCTTCAATAAAATTCTTAAATTCTTCCGGGAACATAATACCTGCAGTGTCGCAGATATCAATTGTGGTTGCTCCGTTTTCAATTGCTGCTTCAATCACCTGGCAAAGGAAGGGCATCTCGCTTCTTGTAGCGTCCTGTGCTGAGAATTCAATGTCAGCACATTTGCTCTTTGCATATGCTACCACTTCTTTTACAGCTTCTAAAACTTTGGCAGGCTTCTTTCCGCAGATGAATTCCATCTGAACCGCTGATGTCGGTGCGCAAATGCGAATACGGGGTTTTGCTGCACTTGAAACAGCTTCCCAAGCCTTATCTACTTCTTCTTTGCTGATTCCTGCTCCAACGGATAAAATACTTTCTTTAATCATCGGTGCGAGAGATTTCACCAATAGTGCATCTGTTTTATCCTTGGCTACATTAGGCATCTCGATAATATCAACATTTCTCTTTTCGAGCTGCTTTGCAACCTCCATTTTTTCTTTAAAGCTCATGGAAAATTCAGCTTTTTCTGAGCTTTCTCTGATTGTTACGTCTGCAATACTGATTTTCTTCATTTTCTTTCTCTCCTTTATATAATAATTAATTCAACAAAATCTTGTTGATGAAGAAATGCTGCGCATTTTTATTTTTATTTTGAACAAAACAAAAGTCCCTAGAATCCTTCAGGATTCTAGGGACGATAAATCAACTTTACCGCGGTACCACCCATATTACTGTAGATACAGTCGCTCATTACGAATACCATCATATTCGCAGCCCTGATAACGGTGCTTGCCGGAATTCTTTACTAAATCTGTTCGAGAATTCTGCTCCGGAGTGAGACTGCCTTCGTTCTTAAGTATCGGCTCGCATCAACCGCCGACTTTCTGAAACTGCCAAACGACGCATAATTCCTTCATCGCATTTGATTTATTTAACTGCTTTACATAATAAAAAAGTTTTTTTCGATTGTCAATAACTTTTTCTTAAAAAAATTGTGAAATTTTTAAAATCAAACTATTGGCTGCCGATATCTATAAACTGAAACCTCAAATTCAAGCTTTATCTTTCCAATATTATAAAATACGTGGTTTCCGTCACTCGCGCATTGCTGAATTCGTCTTCAATCCACTCTTTCATAATATTATTCTGCTCGCTGTAATTATAGACCGGGTTAAGTTCAAATCCTTTGTCTATTATCACCACATCAGGCATGCGCTCCGGATGCTCTTCGTAATATTTTAAAAACATCTCGTTAAAAACTGCGGTTCCCTGCACCGTGGGTGTTGCTAAGTTCGCTCCCGGCACAAGATAATATATATTTTCACAACCAAAGTATAATAGATTATCATCTGAGTCTACATACTGCTCAATAAGCGGAATATTTTCGTTGTATTGTGCCGCCAAATCATCATCTATTAATAGTCCTGCCGCCGGTCCCTCTTTTACCCAATCCATCTCCATTTTAAGCGTAACAGGCAGGCAACCGGTCACACGCACCAACAGAAGCTTGGATATCATAAGTCCTCCGATAAACGCACATATTACAATGTAGCCTACCACCTTTACGGCAACTTCTTTATCAAACTTATCTTTTATAATATTACCTACTATAAAAAGAGTAGCCATTACACCGATATATGCTCTTGCAACCGATATTTCCAAAGACATGTTGGTCACCAGCATAGAGGCAATCACGCCAACAAATCCGGGCATAATACCGAACCAAAAATATTGGCTGTTCTTTTTTGCACTTACGGCAAAACACACCACACCCGCAACTGCAGCAAATAAAAACCGGAAATACATATAAAACTGGTTCTTATCCTCCAACAGGGAACCTAAAATATGCTCTCCTACAAATACTCCGAACCAAAGAATTAAAAATATCAAAACATATTTTAAAATGATTCTTCCAAGGCTCTGTGTCTCTTCCTCTTTATCATCCGCTTTCGCAGCTTTTTTTAACTTCTTAATGTTGGAAATCTTCTGTACCGCAAGTTCAATAATAATAACAATGCCGGTATTGATAGCCGCCCACATAATAAACGCGGGCATTTCTTCCAGAAACTTCTCCCAATCTCTGCCGTAATACTTGAATCGAACTGCCAGAGGCTCCCCATGGGACTCATCCATAAAAATATACGAAACGTAACGTAAGAACTCCTCCACCGTCATATAAGTACGCAGATAAATCAAAAACAACACGCCGATTATAAACGTCGTTCCCGTAAAAAACAGTACACTTTTCCATTTCTCCTTAACACTATTGCCTTTCAATGCAAAAAGTCCAATCACATACACCGGATATAACAATATCATGGTAGGATACGTCATCATTGCCATAAAAAGTGCTGCTCCGGAGAGAATTAACCAGCCAATCTTTTTCTGCTCCTGCCATGTAAGCAGTGCGAGAAACATAATACATACAGCCCAATACTGCATAATTTCAAACTCAGCCAAAACCAACCATTTCGGTAAGAAATTTACATGAGCAAGCATAATGAGCAATGCATAGGTTGTATTGAAATTCTTTTTTGCTACTTTATAAAACCACCAGCCAAGAAGCAGATGAATTACCGTTCCCACAATGCGCAAATACAATACAATCCCTACGGTCTTTCCGCCGGTTACCAACAGATAGGGAAGGATAAAAATTGCAAGCCCGAAAGCACTCATCTGATGTGACTCCCACATCTGCGAAAACATATTATCCCCCATCACCATACGGTAAGACTGAGCTACGGCGTATGCTTCATCAATATCAAAGCCTACAAAACAGGTTTTAATTACACCCAAAACAGTCAATGCCACTAATAGGACATTGACTACCATAAGCATGTATTGAATTATCTTTTTTTCCTTCGTTTTACTCATGGCTCTATCTTACCTTTTTCTATGAATTGTGTCAATTTGCAAATCTTTAACACTCACCGAAGCGAGTACGCTTTTCTTATGGAATATAAAAAAGGATGCGCTTTCGCACATCCTTTTTATCATAATCACTAGTTTGTGATAACCTGCTCTGTTTCTTTGTCGAATACGTGAATCTTTTCAACATCCATAGCAAACTTGATGATGTCGCCAGGTCTTGCAGTAGTTCTAGAATCAACTCTTGCAGTCATAGGGAACATTTCAAGATCAAAGTATAAGTAAACTTCTGCACCAAGTAATTCGTATACCTTAATGGTAGATTCGAATACGCTCATAGGTGAAGTTTCTACGTACATTTCGCTATCA
>JAZNTK010000072.1:0-3828 GCA_045591685.1 Lachnospiraceae bacterium | reverse complement strand
GCGGAACAGTGCTTAACACAATCGTAAAATCACCTGTTTACGACACAAAGAAATATGGTGCGGTACCATGCCTTGACTGTGTAGTTGTTAACAACGAAGAAAAAGAAGAAGTAACCATCTTTGCAGTTAATAAGGATATGGAAGAAGACATGGAAGTAACCATGGACTTAAGACAGTTTGCAGACTACAAGATTGTAGAGCATATTATTATGCATGATGAAGATCTTAAGGCTGAAAATACAGAAGCCAATCCATACAGAATCAAACCGGAATCTGCCGGTAAGTCACAGATTGATAACGGTATCTTAACTGCCCTTATGCAGCATAAGAGCTGGAATGTTATCCGTCTTGCAAAGAACTAATATATAATAAAGAATCCCCGGAGATCATATAGTCTCCGGGGTGTTTTTTATTATGCTATGTATCTTATGGGGAAGGGCTTATGGCGTCCAAAAGGGGCTTGGCGAAATCTTCCAAATGCCCGGCGTAGATGATATCTAACAAATTACCCAGTTGCTTCACTGCAAGGAAGAATTCCTCTTGCGTAATCAATTCTTTTTCTTTTGCATCACATAACTCATCCATATCCAGAACCTGGACAAATCCGTCCGGATATATAATGACATCGGCAAGCAAATCGGTAATAATTAAGTCGTTCTCATTTTCAATATTGTGTGTAATGATATCGCAGTACCAATACACCAGATTATCATCAGAATCGTAAAACCGGCTGATTTTATAACCCTCGCTCAGGTAATATGCCGAATATCCGTGATGGAAGTCGCTGCGCGGTTTGAGCGTATTCCATTTGGTGACCAGTAAATTCTCATCGGAATGCAGAATAATATCCTTTTTTAAGGGAATACATTCATTAGGGATAAGACGGCGTCGGTAAAGCTTCCAATTCTTCATATGTGAGTCCTTTTTCCAAAGCAAAAAAACGTCGCTTTTTGTTTTATCGTACACACAGAAACGGCTTTCGTCAATTCTTATTTGTCATAAAAATACAGAAGTTTTGTGAAATTATAAAATCTTTTTAAAACCGTGTATACATGGGGCTAAAAACTTTACATGAAACGGAAAAACATGTATAATTAGTACGTTTGAAAATGGGGTAATTTTGGGAAAGGATGGAACTCATGTGAGATATAACAGAAGCGTATACAAAGCATTAACTTTTTTTTCGCAGTTTACTATCAACATGCTGGTTCCTATTTTTATGTGTTCTTTGGCCGGATGGGCAATTGATAAATGGCTTGGAACAAGTTTTTTCGTAATTATTCTGTTTTTTGTTGGCGCATTAGCCGGATTCCGTAATATCTTTGTTTTGGCAAAGCGTGTATACGGAGGAGAGAAAGGAGATTCTGCAAGTGGGAAAAATCGCAGAAAAGATGGATGAGACTCTGAAAGAGTTGATGACGGGAATTCTCCTTTTTGGGCTGGTATGTTTAGCAGTCGGAGTGTGGTTTGTTCATTCACCGCTTAAGTATATCTTGGGATTATTGATAGGACTGGCTCTGGCGCTTTTAGCCGCATGGCATATGCACTATTCGATTTGCAGGAATATGACCATGAATGCAGGTGACAATAGTGCAGCAAATGCATATGCGGTTAAGAACAGTATGATACGTTATGGTGTCATATTGGTGGTGTTTTTAGCAGTATGTCTAACGGATTTTGCCTATCCGTTAGCAGTTTTTCTTGGCATAATGGGATTAAAGGCGGGTGCTTATTTGCAACCCTTTACCCGCAAGTATCTTTTTCGTAAGAACGGAACGGATGCTGAATAAATGGATAAGGAGGTGAATGTATGGCACAGGGAATCCTGCTTACAGCGGAAAATGAAATCGACTTTATGATACATGGCGTGTTTTCCTATAATTTCTTTGGGAATAAAGTGTGGATTACAACAACGCATATGTGTATGTTGATTATTTTGTTGGTTCTGTTTGTATTTGGCTTTTTTGCAAGAAGATCCATGTTGAAGGCAACGGAAGTACCGACAGGATTTCAGAATGTAGTTGAATTAATTGTAGAGATGCTGGATAAGATGGTTGACAGTACGATGGGTAAGAACGGAAAGAATTTCCGTAACTATATCGGAACGATTTTCATTTTTATCTTAATCAGTAATATTTCCGGTTTATTCGGACTCAGACCGCCGACAGCAGATTATGGTGTGACATTGCCACTGGGACTTATGACGTTTACATTGATTCATGTGAACAAATTCCGTTACCAGAAGGTATCCGGTGTCATCAAGGGATTGTGTGACCCTTGGCCATTTTGGGCGCCGATTAACATGATTGGTGATATTGCGGTACCGATATCACTGTCATTGCGTTTGTTTGCAAACGTATTATCCGGTACCGTTATGATGGCACTCGTATACGGATTGCTCAGTAAAGTTGCATTATTCTGGCCGGCCGTATTACATGTTTACTTTGATATGTTCTCCGGAGCAATTCAGACATATGTATTCTGTATGCTTACGATGACATATATTTCTGATGCTATGACAACAGAATAGTAATTAAGAATATTATTTTAGGAGGAAAATATAATGGAATTTAATTCAAACTTTATTTTAGGATGTTCAGCAATCGGTGCAGGACTCGCAGTTATCGCAGGTATCGGACCTGGTGTTGGTCAGGGTATCGCAGCAGGACATGCAGCTTCAGCTGTAGGACGTAACCCGGGCGCAAAGTCTGACATCACAAGTACTATGTTATTGGGACAGGCAGTTGCAGAAACAACAGGTTTATACGGTTTGTTAATCGCATTCCTGCTCTTATTCGTAAAACCATTAGTACCTTAAATATATGCCTTCAAAATTACATTAACAGAAAGGGGGCAGAATGTTGAATACATTGGTTGGAAGCCGTTTTATACTGGCAACAGATGGAATGGAACCTTATTTATTTGATTTGACACCACAGCTTTTGAGTGACTCGATTCTGACATTGCTTGCAGTAATCGCATTGTTTTTCTGTCTGTCTTATTTCCTGTTCAACCCTGCAAGGGAAATGCTTCGTAAGAGAAGTGAGAAGATTCAGGGTGAACTTGAGGATGCAAAGAACAATCAGGAAGCAGCAGAAGCGTTAAAACTGGAATACGAATCAAAGTTAAAGGATATCAACAAGGAAGCCGAAGCAATTTTAAGCGAAGCGCGTAAGAAGGCGATGGATAATGAGGCAAAGATTGTCGCAAAGGCAAAGGAAGATGCAGCGTCTATTATCGATCGTGCACATGTGGAAGCAGAACTTGAAAAACAGAAAATTACGGATGATGTTAAGAAAGAAATGATTTCCGTGGCATCTGTTTTAGCTGAAAAAGCAGTTGGAGAATCTATGGATCATGCGATTCAGGAGCGTCTGGTTGATGAAACATTAAAGGAAATAGGTGACGGCACATGGCTAAGCTAATTTCAAAAACATATGGCGACGCCTTATTTTCGTTAGCAGTGGAAGAAAACAAGATTGATGAGTTTATTGAGGAGATTACAGGGCTTCTTGCGATTTTAAAGCAGGAAGAAGATTTTTCCAAATTGATGAATCATCCACGTGTATCCGTGGAAGAAAAAATAGCACTTGTGGATAATGTATTTACAGGACGCATCAGCAAAGAGCTTGTCGGTTTTCTTACATTGGTCGTAACAAAAGGGCGTTACGCAGAGATTCATAATATTTTAGAATATTTTCTGGATAGTGCAAAAGAATTCAAAGGCATCGGGGTGGCTTATGTTACTACGCCTTTGGAACTTACTCCTGCACAAAAGGATGCAGTGGAACAGAAATTGCTTGCAACAACAGACTATCAGAAGATGGA
>JAZNTK010000071.1:0-43394 GCA_045591685.1 Lachnospiraceae bacterium | reverse complement strand
GAACGGAGAGAAGCATGGACGATAGCAAGCTTTTTGAACTTAGAATCATAACACCGGAACGTGTCTTTTATGAAGGTCAGGTATCTATGGTTGAGTTCAATACAACAGAAGGTGAGATGGGTATTTATAAGGGCCATATCCCGACCACAGTTATCATTGATCCCGGCATTTTAACCATTACTGAGCCGGAACAACTGAAAAATGCGGCACTTCTTTCCGGATTTGCACAGATTCTTCCTGATGAAGTGACCATTCTTGCAGAAATTGTAGAGTGGCCTTCCGAAATCGATGAGGAGCGTGCAGAGCGTGCGAAAGAACGTGCAGAAGAGCGTCTTGCCCAGAAGGGAGACAGCTTGGATGTTGCCAGAGCAACCATTGCTTTGAAGAAAGCGATTTGCCGACTGGAAGCATTGAAATAAAAGTGAGGGGTGTAGTTTCGCGCTACACCCTTTTTGTAGGACTGCTTCAAGCGTAGACACAGCTTCAGAATATAAAAGATGATGCAGCGTGAAAGTACACCGGTTGATAAGGTGAAGATTAAAAGTTTTATAATAATATAAGGTATTTTATGGAAAATAATACACAGTGGGAAAAGTTAAGTGAGAAACTTACCCAATATATTAACGTTAATTTAAAAGAAATGATTATCAGCAATGCCAGAAATAAAGAGGGAATTATTAAGATAAAAGTACGCCCTGTTTTATTAAAGCAGGATGTGGTATATCAGGTGAGTTCTTTTAAGGGGAAGCAGGTATTTCACGAGAATATGGCGCCGGAAGCATTGTGTGAGAATTGTGTGAAGTGGCTTCAGAATGATTTCGGTCAGATGGAAGTGCATCATGAGCAGGGTACGTTGATTTGTCTTACCAATAAAAAGGGCACACTTACCATAAAAGAAAAGAAAACACCAAGTGAACAAAAAATACAGGCAGAAGAACGTCTTCAGGAGCTTGCCCACAACCGCAAGAAAAAGTATATTCTGGAAGAGAATATTCCGGTAGGTTTTTTGATTGATTTAGGAGTGCAGACGCCTCAGGGTAAAATCATTCATTCCGCATATGATAAATTTCGCCAAATCAATCGTTTCTTGGAATTTGTGGAGGATGTTTTGCCGGCATTGGAGGATAGAAAGGTCATCCGTATTCTTGATTTTGGATGCGGCAAATCTTATCTGACCTTTGCAATTTATCATTATCTGCATGAGTTAAAAGGGAAAGAAGTGCAGATTATCGGATTGGATTTGAAAGAAGATGTGATTGCACATTGCAATGCATTAAAAGATAAATACGGATATAGAAATTTACAGTTTTTGACAGGCGATATCAAGGATTATACGGGACAGGATGAAGTAGATATGGTAGTGACGCTCCATGCCTGTGATACTGCAACGGACTATGCTTTATATAAGGCACTTAAGTGGAATGCCAAGGTGATTTTATCGGTTCCCTGCTGTCATCATGAAGTGAATCGTCAAATCGATAATGAAGCATTGCGACCGATGTTAAAATATGGTATCGTCAAAGACAGAATGGCAGCACTGGTAACCGATTCTTTGCGTGCTTTGATTCTTGAAAAGCAAGGATATGAGACGCAATTGCTGGAATTTATTGATATGACTCATACACCTAAAAATATTTTGATCCGTGCAGTTAAAAGTGATAAGATAGTTTCGGCAGCAAAGCAGACAAAGTTATCTGCGCAGGAGAAGGAGTTTACGGAATTCTTGGGAATTCACACAACATTACAGAAGTTGCTGGATGAGAATTAGACAGCAAAGAGTTTTAAGTATTTTTTTATAAATAATAAAAGGAAAGGAGAAAAGTAGATGAATGCAAAAGTGAAAAAGACAATTAAAGTATTTGTAGTGACACTTACTTTTTTCCTTGCTTTATTTATATTTAGTGTTCTTTTGAACAGGGATAATACCGGAATGACCATGGAGATGGCACAAGCTTCTTATCCTACGGTATCCATTCAGAACAATGCCCGTATGGTTAATCGTATGCAGGGGTATATCAATCCGATGGATACATCTTATATGCGGGAAAGTATTACTCCCTTGGAGGAAGGTCGTGCCATATCTATATATGTGGACAAGTATGGCAGAGAAATTGCAGGACTTGCCTATGAAGTGCGAAGTATCGATGGGGAACGTTTGATTGAAAGTACGGAACTTACCAATTATGTGGAGAAGAAAGACTATATTACTACTACTTTTTCAGTGAAGGATTTGATTGAAAGTAATCAAGAGTATACGTTGGTTATTTTGGTCACATTGGATAGCGGAGAGGTATTACGTTATTATACCCGTATTATTCAGGCGTATGATTATCATGCAAGTGAGAAGCTGGATTTTGTTTTTGATTTTTCGAATAAAACATTTGCCCAGGCACCTGAAAATGAAGAAATTATTACTTATCTGGAAAGTGATTCCACGGGTGACAATACCAATTATCGCAAGGTAAATATTCATAGCTCTTTTGACCAGATTACCTGGGGAGATTTAGAGGTTGTGCGTGAGACAGAGCCGGTGGCAATTATTGAGGAACTTGCATCTTCTACAGCGGTGATTCGTTTAGAATACATGGTGAGTCTGGTAGAAGGGCGAGATACGCATTATTATAATGTGACAGAACGTTTCCGCGTGCGTTACGGTACGGAGCGTATGTATCTTTTGGAATACGAAAGAACGATGGATCAGATGTTCTTTGAAGAGGACCATGCTTTTTACGGAAATAAAATTGTACTGGGTATCACGGATGAAGATATATCTTTGATTGAAAGTGATGACGGTAATGTATTTGCTTTTGTAAAAGAAGGTAATTTATATGTATGTAATATTACAGACAATAAATTTGCCCGCGTTTTCAGCTTTTATGATGAAGATAATTTCGACTGGCGTACCCGAAATCAAGAGCATGATATTAAGGTTTTAAGCATTGATGAAACCGGCAATGTTGTATTTATGGTATATGGTTATATGAACCGTGGTAATCATGAAGGCGAAGTCGGTGTACAGGTTTATGCATATGACGGATTGTTGAATACCGTGGAGGAATTGATTTTTATTCCTTATGATAAGACTTATGAGATGTTAAAAGTTAATGTAGAAAAACTTGCCTATTTAAATAAAAAAGGTGATTTCTATGTATATTTGGAAGGTACCATTTTCTGTATAGATGTAGAAACCGGTGAACATGAAGAACTGGTATCCGGCGTAAGTGAGCATACTTTTAAGGTATCGGATAATAATACCATGTTAGTATGGCAGAGCGGAAATAATGTATATAATTCGCAGGAAATGTTGTTTATGAGTCTGGACGGTGGAAGCCGCTCGTTGATTCGTGCAGAAGAAAATGAACGAGTTATGCCGTTAGGTTTCATGGGCAATGATTTGATATACGGTATTGCGAATGCGGAGGATGTTTATACAGATAGCATGGGTAGTACAACTTTTCCCATGCATACGGTTTATATCCGTAATCAGAAAGGTGAAATTTTAAAGACTTACGGAGAAGAAGGCAGATATGTAATCGGGTGTGAAATTCAGGATAATATGATTACCTTGTTTCAGGTAAAAAGAGATTCTGACGGCACAGGTTTTAAGGATGTCGCTTCAGGCACGATTCTGAACAATGAAGTAGAGGAAGAAGGTAAAAACAGCATCGAAATTGTTGCTACGGAAAGTTATAAAAAAATTGTGCAGATTGTAATGCGTTCGGAGATGGATGATGCGGCAATCAAATTCATGGCTCCGCAGGAAGTGTTGTACGAAGGAGAGCGAAGAATTAACTTGGATATTGCACCTCAGGAGAATGTGTATTATGTATATGCAGGCGGTGTGATAACCGGTGTGTATACAAATCCGGGAGAAGCAATTCGTGAGGCCTATCCGGTTGCGGGAAGCGTAATGAATGCAGTTGGCGATTATGTATGGATAAAAGGAAATCTTGTCAGCCGTAACCAGATTATGAAGATAACAGGTACGAAAATGGACGAAGAAACTTCATCTCTGGCGGTTTGTCTGGAAACCATACTGGCATTTGAAGGATATTCAAGGGATGCCCAGAGCATGCTGGATAAGGGATATACTGCGGTAGAAATCATGGAAGAGGCAATGCCCGGCGCAGAGATTCTGGAACTACAGGGTTGTACCTTGGATTCCGTGCTCTACTATGTAAATCAGGATATTCCGGTGTTGTTTATCGGAGATGATGGAGAAGCGGTACTGATTGTTGGTTTTAATGATTTGAATACCGTGTGGATGAATCCGGAGAACGGACGTGTCTATAAGGTTGGCATGAATGATTCCAAGAAGTTCTTTGAGGAGAACGGAAACAATTTTATTGCGTATTTAAGAAGCGAAGAGTAAGAGTGGTACATGCCTGTAATTGTACCTGCGAGAGAGTAGAATATAAAAAATAAAACCTGAGAAGTTGTTGCTTCTCAGGTTTTGCTTTTATCAATCCTTACTCATCTCATCCAACAACGAAATCTTAATATCATACAACTTGCTTGATAAGTCCACATACACTTCGTGGGGATTTGCAAAACGCCTGGTTTCGTCCCACATGGTGTTCTGGTCTTTTAAGCAGTAATCCCTGATTTCCATAACGGAGGGAGAAGTATATACGCATTCGCCCTTGATAAAAATGGGTACCAGCAATTCCTTAATCGTAAAAGTACCGGGCTTCATTTTGGTCTTCTTCCAAGGCTCGTTCGGGTCGAATAAAAGAATAAAATCATCTTCGGTAAATTTCTCATCCGCAAGGCAGATTAAGTCTGCTTTAATCTTGCCGGACTCCTTCTCGTAAATACGGTATACGGTCTTGTTGCCGGGGTTTGTTACTTTGGCAGAGTTTTCGGACAACTTAATCTTGGGGATGTACTTGCCGTTTTCGTCGCGGATGGCCGCAAGTTTGTAAACACCGCCAAAAGCAGGGTTGTCCGCAGAGGTAATTAAGTTGGTGCCTACGCCCCAGGAAGTAATCTTGGCACCCTGTAATTTTAAGCTTTCGATTAAGTATTCGTCCAAGTCGCTGGATGCAGAAATAACTGCATCGGGGAATCCTGCCTCGTCCAACATTTTACGGGCTTTCTTAGACATATAGGCAAGGTCGCCGCTGTCTAAACGGATGCCGTAGTAGCCAAGTTCAATACCTGCTTCACGCATTTCAGTAAAGACGCGGATTGCGTTAGGAACACCTGATTTTAAGGTATCATAGGTATCCACCAAAAGAATGCATGCGTTGGGATAAAGGTTTGCATATGTCTTAAAAGCAGTATATTCGTCATCAAAACTCATAATCCAGCTGTGGGCGTGTGTTCCTTTTACGGGAACGTCAAACAACTGTCCGCAGAGAACATTGGAAGTGCCGATACAACCGCCGATCATGGCAGCTCTTGCACCGTAGGTACCGGCATCGGGGCCTTGTGCACGTCTCAAACCGAATTCCATAATGCCGTCGCCCTGAGCTGCATAAGCTACGCGGGAAGCCTTGGTGGCAATCAAACTTTGGTGATTGATAATATTTAAAATTGCAGTTTCCACAAGCTGAGCTTCCATGATGGGAGCAATCACCTTAAGAAGCGGTTCTCTCGGGAATACGACGGTTCCTTCGGGAATTGCATAGATGTCGCCGCTAAAACGGAAGGTGCTTAAGTAATCAAGGAAGTCCTGCTCAAAAATGCCAAGACCTGCAAGATAGTCGATATCTTCTTTCTCGAATTTTAATTCTTTGATGTATTCAATGACCTGCGCCAAACCGGCTGCAATAGCGTAACCGCCGCCGGAAGGGTTAGTGCGGTAAAACATATCAAAAACCACGGTTTTATCGTTTTTACTCTTAAAATAACCCTGCATCATGGTGAGCTCATAGAGGTCAGTCATAAGTGTCAGATTTTGTCTGTCCATAAATTCCTCCCCAATAGGAAATATAGTGTGAGTATTAACGGATTTTCCCACAAATACTCATTACTGATATGATACTCTTTTTGAGGGGTAAAAGCAATAAATAATACATTCAATTCTTTTTATCCGGCGAGACAGAGTGCTTGAATTTGCAGTGATAAAAGGATATAATGAGATGATATGTTATAATGACTATAGTATGGTCTGGCATAGGAACCAAAATGTATACTATGCGAATATTTTATAATAATGGATATGCGCGTGAGCGCAGAACGGAGGATGCTATGAAAATCACGGTTGTAGCCGGCGGAAACAGTACGGAAAGAGACGTATCATTGGTTTCCGGTACAGGAGTTTATCGTGCACTGAAATCAAGAGGACACCAGGTTATTTTATTAGATGTGTATCTGGGTGTGGAGTACGATGATTTGGATGTGATTTTTGACGATACAAGAGACTGGGCAGAGGGTATGAAAGCGGTTAGCGAAAAGAACCCCACCATGGATGAATTGAAGGCCTTAAAGAACGGAGATACTGATTTCTTCGGTAAGAATGTCTGCGAAATCTGCAAGCGTTCGGATATTGTTTTTATGGCACTTCACGGAGCCAACGGCGAGGATGGAAGAATTCAGGCTGCGTTTGATTTGATGGGTATCAAATATACCGGAACCGATTATTTAAGTAGTGCCATCTGTATGGATAAGGCCATCACCAAAGAATATTTTCTGATGTATAATGTGCCTACGCCGAAGTCGGTGACGGTTTATAAGGGCGAGGATGTTCGTTCCATGGCAGAGACTATCGGATATCCGCTTGTGTTAAAAGTATCCCGCGGCGGTTCCAGTGTCGGCGTATACATGGTGCAGGATAAGGAAGAACTTCTTAAGACTGCCAATGAGGCGTTTCAGTATGAAGACAAGGTGCTTTTGGAGCAGTTCATTAAGGGCCGTGAATTTACCTGTGGACTTTTGGAAGGAAGAGCTTTACCGGTAGTGGAGATTGCTCCGGTAGAAGGCTTTTATGATTATAAAAATAAATACCAGGCGGGCAGTACCATTGAAACCTGTCCTGCCAATATTTCGGATTCTTTAAGAGATAAAATTCAGCAGGCGGCTGAACTTGCATATAAAGTGCTTCACTTGCAGACCTATGCACGTATTGATTTTATGGCAGACGAAGAAGAGAACGTATATTGCTTGGAGGCGAATACATTGCCCGGAATGACACCCACTTCTTTGTTGCCCCAGGAAGCAGCTGCAGAGGGCATGGATTATGCGTCTTTGTGTGAACATATCATTGAGATTTCGTTGAAAAAGTATTGTTAAGAGGAGATTGTCTGATAAAGGGAAGATCATCGGAAAGGAAGAAAGCATGAAAAATATGACCTTAGAAAACATTGCCAAGGCTTGCGATGGAGAGTTAATTCTAAACGGTGCTGATGCAACAACAGAGGTTGCAGGCGGTGTGATTGATTCGCGTCTGGTAAAAGACAATTACATGTTTTTTGCCACCAAAGGCGAGCGTGTGGATGGTCATGATTACATAGCCAAAGCTTTCGAACTGGGTGCAATTATTGCAGTATGCGAACGCATTCCCGAAGGCGTGGAAGGTACTTTTATCGTGGTAAAAGATACTTTTGTTGCCTTAAAGCAGATTGCAAAATTCTATCGGGAAAGTCTTGATATCAAGGTGGTTGGAATTACCGGAAGTGTAGGTAAAACCAGTACCAAGGAATTTATCGCTTCCGTACTTTCACAGAAGTATAAAGTTTTAAAGACGGAGGGGAATTTCAATAATGAAGTAGGTCTTCCTCTTACCGTATTAAAACTTCGTGATGAGCATGAAGTTGCTGTGCTTGAAATGGGTATCAGTGATTTCGGCGAGATGACAAGATTATCTGAAATTGCTCAGCCGGATGTGTGCGTTATTACCAATATTGGTCAGTGTCATTTAGAGCAGTTGGGCGACCGGGACGGCGTATTAAAAGCCAAAACGGAAGTGTTTGCCAATCTGAAAGAAGGCGGCGTAACCTGTCTTTTTGCAGATGATGATAAGTTGGCGGGTATTGCTGAAGTAAACGGTCAAAAGCCTGTCTTTTACGGCATGCAGGATACGGCAGATATTTATGCCACAGATGTGATAAACAAGGGACTTCTCGGAAGTGAATGTATTATTCATGCAGGAGATATGCAGATAAAAGCTGAGATTCCTTTGCCCGGTAAACATATGGTTTATAATGCGTTGGCAGCAACTGCGGTAGGCAAATCCATGGATTTAAGTGCAGATGAAATTGAAAAGGGAATTCGTTCCGTGGAGGCGGTCAGCGGACGCAGCCATTTGATTCGGACCTCAGAATATACCATCATTGATGATTGCTACAATGCAAATCCTGTATCGATGAAAGCTGCAATTGATTTGTTGGGAGAGGCAATTACCCGCAAGGTGGCAATTCTTGGCGACATGTTCGAACTCGGCGAAAATGAAAAAGAACTTCATCGTCAGGTGGGTGAATATGCCGCGGCTCATGATATCGATACGCTAATCTGTGTTGGTGCCTTAAGTGAAAATATGTATCAGGGTGCGGCAGATTGTACGGATAAAAAAGATGATATGGAACTGTATCATTTTGCGACTCTGGAAGATTGTAAAAATGAAGCGGCAGGACTTTTAAAACAGGGAGATGCAGTGTTGATTAAGGCGTCTCACGGAATGCATTTTACAGAGCTTGTGGAACTGTTAACGCAGGAAAACGAGCCGGCATGCGAAGCAGGAAAAGAAGTGGCAAAGGAAGAAGTTAAAATGGACGTAACGATGCAAAATACGGAAGATAAAGAAATGGAAAAGGGAAAAGAAGTACTTCCTATTGAAAAAGAAGTAGCAAAGCAGGATGAAAATAAAAAAGGGTATAAGAAGAATAAAAAGGCATTTGTTATTACCATAATAATTTTATCCGTATTGATTATCGGTTGTATTGTGGGATTGATTCTTTATAACAATCATTATCAGTCCCTGACCAGAGGAGTACTTTTGTATCAGGACAATGGTTGTGTTATGTCGGAGAATCCGATTTTTAAGGATGCGGTGTATTCCGTGCAATCGAATTCGTGGAATTTTAACGAAAAAGGCGAAAGCAATGACGAGAATCCGGCGGCAATTACTACTGACGGAAAATATATCTATTTTGCCATGAATATAAACGGAGATACCTTTGATTTGTATTGTGCTAAGAAGGGAAGCAGTGATGCGACCCTGATTGGAGCCGGCATAACGGATTATGAAGTTGCCGGAAAAGGGGAAGTATATTTTGCACAAAACGGAGGTTTTTATTTGTATCTTGTAAAAGATGCAAGTATTCAGAATTTGTGCAACGATGCAGAAACCTTCCGCTTGAGCGATAAAAAAGATGCGGCATTGATTTTAAGTAACGATGGAAAATTAACATCTATTACGTTAAACGATCCCGGAAGTCTTGCCACATTGGCAACAGGCGTTACGGATATTGTAGATGCAGAAGGCGCGTTTAAGTCTGTTGTTTATAACAAAGCAGACGGATTGTATATTCTTACCGTAAAAAGTGCGGAAGAGGTACTTGTAGCGCGAAACTATACAGAATGCTATGTTTATACTGCAGATAAAAAATGCGAAATTTATTATATGACGGAAGCGCACGGATTATATTATTACAAAGAAGGCGATGATATTTCTTCACTGGTAAGTGCGGAAGTGTGGGGCTTGCACGGCGCCGACGGCGATGTTGCAATGTGTTTTGCGGCTGTGGGAGCTACAGAGGAAGAGTGTGTTTATAAGTTAATTGCAGAAGGTAAAGTAATTGAAATGAAGGGTGATGTTTCTGTGATAATCAGAGATGAAATCTTTTTCGATACTTCTGCTAAAAAAGCATATTTTATCGGTTATGCCAACAACACAGATACGGTAGGAACCTTGTATTCCATGGATTATCAGATGCTTGATAAGGGCAAAGTGGAAGCGGTAGATAATAACGTAGTGTCTTTGGAATATATGGCGCATAATCAGATGTATATCGGCAAGGATGCAGGTAACGGAACGGTTGACTTGTATTATAACAGCACATTGGTAGCAAGAAATATTCTTCCGAACAGCACTGTTATGACAGCAGACGGTCGGGCAGTTGTATTTGCTTATCAGGTAGCCGGCGAAAACGGCGACAGAATGTTGGCACTTTATGACGGCGAAACGATTGTGGATATTGGTTGCTGTGCAGGTGATACAGTCTGTGCAGTTTCAGATAAGGAAATTTATTTCCTTCAGCAGGGTGAAGAAGGATATGATTTACTCAAATTCAATGGAAGCAAGGTAAAAACCGAATTAGAAGATATTGACAATTACTGCTATCTGTTCTATTAATTTTTTCTGCTCATAAAATGGAAGTAAAGAGTATAAGGGTAAAAGTATGATGAAAAGAATTATTTTATGCCTTGCTGTGAGCTTCCTGTGCATGTTTTTATTTGCTTGTGCAAAGAAAGATGAGACTACGGAAAAGATAAGAGATTTGGATTTTACGGTAGTTGCCACGGAGAACATTCCCGAAGAACTGTTGGCAGTTTTGGAAGAAAAAAAGGCGGATGCATTTTATCAGGCCTATTCCGACGGGGAATATATGTATTTGTGCGTGGGTTACGGTGAACAGGAAACCGGTGGTTACAGTATTACGGTAGATACATTGTATCAGACCGATAAAAGTGTCTGTATGGGAACTACCTTAATCGGTCCCGGACCGGAGGAAAAGATTACGGATACCAAATCCTATCCTTATGTCGTAATTTGTACGGAATATATCGATATGCCCGTTATGTTTGAATAAGATGATGGGCAGATGATACATGATATTATGTTATAAAAGTACTTGGAGGTACCAATGATTGTAATTAAAAACGGCTATGTCATCAATCCGAAAAGCGGATTTGAGGGCAAGGCTGATATTGTAATAAAAGATGAGATTATCACAGCCATTGGCAGTGAAGAAATTCCGGCAGATGCAGAAATAATTGATGCAACGGGGCTTGTTGTGGCCCCCGGTTTAGTGGACGTGCATACCCACTTCAGGGACCCGGGCTTTGAGTATAAGGAAGATATTTATACCGGGGCTAAGGCGGCAGCAGCAGGCGGATATACCACGGTGATTATGATGTGCAATACCAAGCCCACCATCGATAACGAAGAAACCCTTGCCTATGTTTTAAATAAGGGCAAAGAAACCGGCATTCACGTTGAGAGCTGCGGTGCGGTAAGTTTCGGATTAAAAGGTGAGAAATTAACCGACATGGATGCCCTTGCGGCAGCAGGTGCCATTGGTTTTACAGATGACGGAATTCCTTTGATGGACGAAGCAATTCTTAGGGAAGCTATGGCGAAAACTGCGGCGATGAATATGCCCATCAGCCTTCATGAAGAAGATGCGTCTCTGATTACCAATAATGGTGTAAATCGTGGTATGGCATCAGAACATTTCGGCATCGGTGGTTCACCAAGAGATGCGGAAATCAGCCTGATTGAGAGGGATTTGCAGATTGCCTTGGAGACCAATGCAATTGTGAATGTACAGCATATCAGTTCCAAGGAAGGTGTTGCGCTGGTGCGCAAGGCTAAGGCTGTACCCGGTAATCGTGTACACGCGGAAGCAACCCCCCATCATATCGCTTTAACGGAAGAGGCGGTGATTGCCAAGGGAAGCCTTGCAAAGGTAAATCCGCCCATTCGTACCGAGGAAGACCGTTTGGTCATTATCGAAGGCTTAAAAGACGGCACCATTGATATCATTGCTACGGACCATGCACCTCACGCCAAGGAAGAGAAGGACAAGCCTTTAACCGAGGCACCCAGCGGTATGTTGGGACTGGAAGCGGCATTGCCCTTATGCATCGAGAAGCTGGTAAAAGAGGCCGGTATGTCTATGATGGAAGTCTTGGACAAGCTGACCGCTAAGCCTGCGGCAATGTATAACATTGACAGAGGCGATTTAAGAGTAGGGGGACCTGCAGATATCGTGATTTTTAACCCGGATGAGAAGTGGAGAGTGACAGGTTTTCAGTCGAAGTCCCAGAATTCGCCTTTCTTAGGGGAAGAATTGACGGGCAAAGTGAAGTATACGATTTGTAATGGTAAGGTAGTGTACAAGGATTAGGAGGAATATATATGTACAATTCAAATGTAGTTGCGCCTCCGGTTATGAATCATGAATTTAAGGTACAGGGCGGTTGGATAAGAGGTTACCTGCTTGCGTTTATTCTGATTCATATTTTTGTAATAACACCGATTGAAATGTTGCTTATGTTACTGTTACGAATACCGGAGAAAAACACTTTATTGGGTGTTATCGGCATGGGATTAATTATGGGTTTTTTATGGTTTTGCCTGTTTCTGTATTTCTTTTTAACATCCAAAGCCGTGATTGTTTACAGACAACAACTGGTGTTAAGAAAAATACTGAAAAAAACAGCTTACACATGTTCGGATATTGTAGCTATTGAGTGTAATTTTCATAGCGGATTAAAGACCAGCTATTATTACATTGAATTGGTTTTTCGAGATCAAACGAAATTTCAGGTAGAAAAACATCTGGGAAATTTTAAAGTATTTGCGATTTATCTTTTGCAAATGCTGGATGCAGGGGTTATATCGGAGTACGCTATTCACCCTTTGCATAGAGAAAGATTGCATATGTACGCACAAGGAAAGGTATTTAGGAGGTAAGATATGTTTTATCGTAAAAAAGAAACCGCTAAGGTTTACAGTCAAACCGAAATTGCGGAAGGAATTTATGACTGCCTGATTGAAACAGAGGCAGCGGTCCATGCAAATGCAGGACAGTTTATCGGAATTTACCCGAAGGATAAGTCACACTTATTGGTGCGCCCCATCAGTATTTGTGATGTGGACAGAGAGAATAAAAGAATGCGTCTTGTTTACCGCGTGGCAGGCGCGGGAACCAAAGAATTTGCCACATATAAGGCAGAAGATAAAATGGAAATTCTTGCAAATCTGGGTAACGGATTTCCTGTGGAAGAAGCAGAAGGAAAAACCGTGGTTCTTATGGGCGGCGGTATCGGTATTCCTCCTATGTTAGGGCTTGCGAAATCCTTGAATGCGGACAAGCATATTTTCCTTGGATACAGAGACAGAAATAACTTCCTTGCCGATGATTTTATGGAACACGGAAGTGTGTATATTGCAACGGAAGACGGCAGCGTAGGTTGCAAGGGTAATGTTTTGACTGCATTGCAGACAACCATTATTAAGCCGGATATCATTATGGCATGCGGTCCTATGCCCATGCTTCGCGCAATTAAAAAATATGCGGAAGAAAACAATATTATTGCGTATATTTCACTGGAAGAGAGAATGGCTTGCGGTGTTGGTGCCTGCCTTGGATGCGTGTGCAAAACTACCAAGAAAGATCATCATTCTCACGTAAACAATACCAGAATTTGTACGGAAGGCCCCGTATTTGATGCTAGGGAGGTGGATATTTAATGAATACTCAGGTTACTATTGCAGGTGTTACTTTTAAAAATCCCGTCATGACGGCATCCGGTACTCTCGGTTCCGGCATGGAATACAGCCAGTTTGTAGATTTGAATAAATTAGGTGCCATTGTGACAAAGGGCGTTGCCAATGTGCCTTGGCCCGGCAATCCTACTCCCCGCGTGGCAGAAACTTACGGCGGTATGTTGAACGCCATCGGTTTGCAGAATCCCGGCGTGGATGTTTTTATCGAAAGAGATTTGGAGTTCTTAAAGAAGTTTGATACTCCTGTTATTGTAAATGTTTGCGGTAAAACGGTAGAGGATTATTTAGAGACCGTGGAACGTCTGAATGATACAAATGTGGCAATGATGGAAATTAACGTTTCTTGCCCCAACGTAAAAGAGGGTGCTATTGCGTTCGGTCAGAAGGCAGACGCGTTGTTTGATATTACGTCCAAGATTAAAAATGTAGCGAAGAAGCCTGTAATTATGAAGTTAAGCCCTAACGTTACCGACATTACCGAAATGGCTAAGGCAGCAGAGGCAGCAGGCGCGGATGCAATTTCATTAATCAATACCATTACCGGTATGAAAATTGATGTAAACAGACGCCAGTTCGTGCTTGCGAATAAAACAGGCGGCTTGTCAGGTCCTGCCATTAAGCCCGTTGCGGTTCGCATGGTTTATCAGTGTGCCAATGCGGTAAAAATTCCCATCATCGGTATGGGTGGTATCGCAACTGCAGAAGATGCACTTGAATTCATTATGGCAGGTGCTACGGCAGTGTCTGTAGGTGCCATGAATTTTATGAATCCTTATACAACCATCGAAGTTGTGGAAGGAATTGAAGGATATATGCTTAAGAATAAGGTTTCGGATATCAAGGAACTTATCGGTTGCGTAAAGTAGGAGAAGTGAAAAGTGAGAAGAAGAGGCGTACGCTTAGATTTATTTATATGTATGATTATTGTTACTGCAATCTTTTGGGGGCTTTTTACTTTGTCAGAGAAACTGGGCGTTCTCGACATGGCATTTGATGTGATAGGCACATTCGTAGAGGGTGGTCATAATGTTGCAGATGGTGAGGTTGGAGGCAGAGCTACCGCTGACACTCCCAGAGCAAACTCCATGCAAGACCTTGTAGAATTCTCACAGCGCGGACAGACTTTTACCATAGAAACCAGTGCTGTAAAATATTATAATTACGGAACTTTTGTGGCGGATAATTATGAGTGGCGCATTTTAAAAATCGATGATAATAATGCCATGGCTGTAAAATTGAATACCGATAATATTCAGGACACCAATGGTTTTAATGATAAGATTTTGCCGGTAGGCAGGATTGTAGTCGAACAACCGGGAGCTTTGAAAGAAATGCAGGAAATGGTAGGTGACGCGGATTTTACACTTATAACTACTGCATACATCGATATGGACGGGGAAGCAAAGAAAACTTATATCAGCCCGATGTTACAGGGGTCTATGATTCTCATTACTTTGGCAGGTCCCGTGTTGGGCATTTTGGCGTTTGTGATTTACATTTTGGCTATATTCGGAGTACATGCCATCTTTGTAAAATTAGGTGTCTTCCCGCCGGTGTTTACGCCGAAAGGGGGACAAAAATCATAAAGATTTTGCCGCACTTGAGGTTAGATTAGAGAGGATAGAGTTATGCATCAGTTTACAATCAGACAAGCAACAACAGAAGATGTACATATTATTCTTTCGTTCATCAAAGAATTGGCAGAATACGAGAATATGTCCGACCAGGTAGTGGCTACCGAGGAACTGTTGAAAGAGTGGCTTTTTGAGAAGAAAAAAGCGGAAGTGCTTATTGCGATGGAAGGTGATAAGGCGGTAGGATTTGCTCTGTATTTTTATAATTTCTCGACATTTCTTGGTCGTGCCGGAATCTATTTGGAAGACTTATTTGTTAAAAAGGAGTATCGCGGCAAGGGCTATGGAAAGGCACTCTTAAAAGAACTTGCCCGCATTGCGGTATCGCAGGGATGTGGCCGTCTGGAGTGGTGTTGTCTTGATTGGAATCAACCAAGCATTGACTTTTACCTGTCTTTGGAGGCAGTTCCTTTGGAAGACTGGACGCAGTATCGTCTTACCGGAGAGACATTGAAAGCGTTAGCAAAGTAATATTTTATTAAAATCATATTAGTAAAGTTACTACTGCGAATGATTAGAAGGGAGAGCAAAGTGGAAACTTTAAATGCAGGACCGGAATTAAAAGATTTGTCCATTCAAGTGATTCAGGAGAGCAGGGCGCAAAACGAAGTTAAAATTCTGGAACAACGTCTGGCTGAATTAAAGAAAGAACTTGAACAGGCAGAGGCGGAGAAAAATAAAGAAGTAAAAGAATCAGAGGACGCGAAGAATAATGTCTTTATGAGACTGTTGTTTTCTTCTAAGGTGGATAAAGAGGAGCTGGAGGCCTATGCTGCGACAGAACGGTATGACTTGGCATTAGAGGCATATGAGGTGGTGGAATCACAACTTCATAATGCGAAAAGCACGTTAGCAAAGTTTGCCGGTTGCAAAGAAAAATATGAAAAAGAATATGCTGCAAAAAGGAATGCTTTATTGGCTGAAAAAGGCGAAGATGCAGACAAAATCTTGGAACTTGAGGAAGAAATCGAGGTGTTTAGCATAAGATGTAAGAATGCGAAAAAAACCTTGGATGTTTGCAACGAAGCCTTTGAGACTGCAATCTTAATATTGAATCGTATGGGTGCGGCAACATATACGGCCGAAATGGATCCGGTATATAGTAATGAAACGAGTAATATCTTTGACCTTTCAACAACAAATAATACAATTGCTGCTATAAATTTGGCAAAGGAATTAAGGGAGTTGTTAAAGAAATTACGCAGGGAAACGCAGATTATTGCTTTGCGTGTAGAAATTAGAGATGCCTGTCTTGATTTTAAGAACTCTGATGACTGGGTTAGAGTGATTGGAGCCAGAAATAAAACTCTTGAACTGAACAGTTTGGACACATTGCAAGTGCAAATTAACGAAATGACAAATGATATTTCAAGAAGTCAAAAAGAGATTGAAGCATGTATTAAGGATTGTGAAATGCAACTAAAAACAAAGAAAAAAGAGTTGGAGCAAATTATATTTTAATATAAACCGAATGGACCGTGGTAGTAACAAATTGGTTCGAAGGGCTTTTGTATTCGTCGGCGCTTGTATTGCGTATTTTGCAATACTATGCGCCGTTACGTAATACAACAGAGCAAGAGCGTCCCTGAGAACAATTGTTACTACCACGGTCCATGACCTTTTATAATCACTTCATCACAATCAGTTTCTGTCCCTTGCGCACGTTATCGGTGGTGAGGTTATTTTGCTCCTTGATTTTTGCCAGAGGCACACGATATTCCTTGCCGATATTCCAAAGGCAGTCACCCTCTTTTACAAAGTAGACGGCGATACCGGGGCGGTTTGCATTGCAGTTGCTTTTATCATCAGATGTAGAAATGTCGCTGACTGCTTCGATACAATTGCTGTCGTATGCGAAAGTGTGGAAGGCAACCGAAACTTTTACATCCAGACTGTCACTGCCGGCGCAGGTGACCTGACACTGTTCCAGGTTGGCATTCATTTGATAAATGGTTTGTGCATTGATACCCGGCAAATCGATTGCATATGTAAAAGGCAACTGGAAGCTTCCGGTACGATAAGGGAAGCGGTCATCATCCGTGATATAAAGGATGGTAAAAGAAATATATCCGCCAATATCCACCGCATTATCCATGATGGTAGATTTTTCCGGGAAGAGTTGCGCGGTACAATATTTGATTTGCAACAGTTCTTCGCCCTTGGTGGAAAACGGTACCTTCTCCTGTATACGCATAAGTGCGGAAGATTGTGCCAATAAAGTTTTAACATGATATTTATCGTAAGTTGCGGAGAGGTCGTGATGTATGCCGTATACATCGCAGATATATTCTAAATTCATGTCTTCATATAATTTGACATACAAATCCATTACCACATCAAAGCCGATGATACGTTCCTCACCATCCAAATCGGGACGGATTTCGCAGTCCTTTTGGGAAATGGTGTATGTAATATCGGGAACCAAATAATCTTTACATCCGTTACATTCAATACTATGACTGAAAGGAATGGATGTCTCAAAACATTCGTAGCCGGATTCGCCCTCAGGACAATAAATAAGAAATATATTTAAGTCCCCTTTTACATTTATCTTTTCTTCGGCGGGCTTAAATTCCAAGCCGCTTAAAGATAAATCGCTCCAAAGAATCTCCGACATGGAGGGTAAGTTGGCGGGAAGTTTTACTTCGTCACGAATACGGCAAATATCTTTTTTCATGACGGAGATACTCAGCAGTTGTTGGTTGCAGAGGCGATATTCCACAGGCTCATCCTTGGTAACGCCAATGCTGATTTCGTCACTGTGTACAGATTCCTGCAACACGTTAAGCAGAATTAAAGCCTGCACATTTATTTTACGGGAGTTAATGGTAGTAACTTGTAAATGTTCTAAATCTGCTGTGACGAGAGGATTATCACCGGAGGAAATGCAATCTGCGTTAATTCGTTCCTCAAACGGAATTTTGCCGCTAAAAGACTGTAGTGCGCCAAAACTGTCGTCAGCTTCGTATAAAAGTCGATACATAAGTTTTCCGCGGACTAAAACCTGCTCATCATAAGCACGAACCTCTTCAATTTTAATAATACCGTCGGACAAAAGAATGCGTGAGATGTCCGCCTTGCTGTCACTGACATTACAGTCCTCATCTAAAGTAAATTGGGATTCAACACGACAATCGGTGTGATCCATATGTATATTGGTTTTAATTAAGTCCATAAAGAAACTCCTTTCAACAAAAATAAGACTCTGTAAGTATTCAATAAAAGAATATGCTTACAGAGTCCTAAATATTCGGTTTCAATATGGAAATTACTTTCCGTTATCAAATTAGTTGGTTGCAGTTGCTTCTCCGGCCTTGCCTGTCAGCTTATCGAATTTCTCCATAACAGCGTCATAGGTTTTTTGGGAAATTTCGGGAAGCTCCCCGCCCCAGGTTTCTTTGGCTTTGTTAAAGCCCTGTAAAAATGCGGAACGCATTTCTTCCAATTTGTCCGGGTCATTTCCTGCTAATGCAACGGCGAAATCTACGATACGGTCAGAGGTTGCATTTACACCCCAGTATCCGTCTTCGGCGATATCGGCCTGTGCCTGTGCTTTCGTAGCGGCATCTACAGTGAAATTACCGCTCGCAAGGAACTGCCACATATTTTTTGCTTTGCCATAGGCATCTCCCTGGCCGGCAATCAATTTATGAACAATGTTCTCGAGCTGTGTAATACGGGCTTCGTTTGCTGTTTTAATGTAATTTGCAACTTTCAAATTAGCAGCTTTCTTATTGGAAGCGGCTTTGTCTGCGGAAGCCTCATATACAGCAGCGGGTTCTTCTGTTTTCTTGGGAGTTTCTGCCTTCTTTGCAGAATCTGCCTTGGTAGAATAAGCGCTATAGGTAGCTTCCATTGATGTGGTTACTGAATTTACACTCATGTCTTTACCCTCCTTGGTTGATATTTTTGCACGCAATTAGTCCATTAACTGCTTTCTAATGATATCGGCATAATATTAGAGAAGTTTATATGTAAAACAAAAAATTACAAAAATAAATAAGTTATGTGCAAGCCGATGAAGTATTTACTAAAATACCACAGCAATATTGGTTGAAAATATGTCCGAGGAGTGGCATAATTATTTCGATAAACAATAGTTTAGCGAAATGATTTTTTACTTCAAAATATAAAATATATCAGACATTAACTGTGAGGAGATTGCTATGAACCGATTAGAATTAAATGCATATGCAAAAGTAAACTTAGGATTGGATGTTTTACGAAGAAGAGAGGACGGATATCATGAACTGCGCATGATTATGCAGACCGTGGATTTATATGATACCCTGACTTTGGAAAAAACAGAGGAACCCGGCGTTTCCATGACCTGTAATGTGGAAGGTTTGCCTTGCGATGAAAGGAATCTGGTTTATAAATCTGCTAAGTTAATGTTTGATACGTTTGAACTTCCCGGCGGCATCCGCATGCATCTTGAGAAGCGAATCCCCATGGCAGCAGGCATGGCAGGCGGAAGTACCGATGCGGCAGCAGTTTTTAACGGAATCAACGAATTATACGAACTTGGTGCATCGAAAGAACGCCTTTGTGAGTTAGGCGTAAAAATCGGTGCAGATGTACCCTATTGTATTGTAGGAGGGACCGCACTTTCGGAAGGTATCGGTGAAGTTTTAACACAGTTACCCAATGTGCCGGATTGTATTGTACTGATTGCAAAGCCGGATTTTGATGTATCTACTAAGTATGTGTATGAGAATTTACATGCCAATTCATTGACCTATCATCCGGATATTGATGCTCAGGTGGCAGCAATCCGTGCCGGTGATTTGGCAGGCGTTATAAAAGTTATGGATAATGTATTGGAAACCGTAACCGAAAAGAAGTATACGGAAATTACTACCATTAAGAACGTGATGGAAGAGCATGGAGCCATGCGTGCCATGATGAGTGGCAGCGGACCTACCGTATTCGGTTTATATGAGGATGCCGATAAGGCTAAAGAGGCTGCAGAAGCAATCCGTGAAGCGGGACTGGCGCAGCAGGTATTTGTTTCAAGTTTTTATCATCCCGTAAAATAATTTTATCAGATTGAATATTCTTCCGTGAAAAGGCAATGCTTAGGTTAAAAGCTACAAAAAATGGCAACTTGATGAAAAGGCATTGTTTGATGCGGGAGGAATAAACATGATAAAAAAAGATTTTGGAAAAGAGTGTGAACAGTGGATACATAGCAAGCAGAGAGAGATTGCATATACCGTAGCATTTGTTCTGTTGATTTGGTTTGTAATGTATCCGGAATTTAGTATCACGTCGGAATGCTGTAAAGTTGTGGATGAAAACAGGCAGGCAATAGAACATGAAATGACGGACCGGGAATTGGCACTTGCCGTAATGGAAGCAGAGGATGATGAAATTATCATCAAAAGCAGATTCTGGGAAATGATTACACAATGGAGTGAAGAAGTACATGTCAAATAAAGTGACAATTAAAATTATCGGACAGCAGACTTTGGGAGAGGAGAAAGATGAAACCATAGTCTGTGCCGAAGGGACTTATGAGAAAAAGAATGTGATGCATTGCATCGAATATGATGAGACGCCGGAAACTGGGGTTTGCATACATAATATAATTTCAGCCTCTGAGCGGGGCGTAAAAATTACCAAAAGCGGTGCGGTCTCTTCGGAGATGCTTTTTATACCGGGGAAAAGTAAGGAAGTGGCGTATAAAACACCTTACGGCACATTTTCCATGGAAACACGTTGTAAAACGGTGGAGATAAAAGAAGCCGAAGATACAATTAAGATATATGTGGAGTACAGTCTGTATACAGCAGGTGAATTGGTATCTGACTGTGTGACGAAGATTGATATACGGATGAGTTAAACTCAACTGTTCATAGATGAAAAGAATGTCAAATAATAAAAAGCAAATAAAAATCCGTGAAACCAACATGATTTCACGGATTTGTTTTGTCTTATTTTACGGGTTTTGCACCGGCCTTTTCCTGTAACTTATCCAGTGTACGCTTGAGAAAACCTCTTTTCTGGGGAGTTGTAGCAATTGCCTTGCCGTGAAGACCTTTTACACCCAGAATGTACATACCGCTGACTACTGCTTTTACTTCTTTCTTTACCGGTACGGAATCGAAAATTTTGTCATCGCAAAGAAGGGAAGTAATCTGAGGTCCTACTTTCGCTTTTACAACATACACCTTCATGTTTCTGGACATCTTGGGTGCCTGATCCAAAACGGACTGGGGAAACCCTGCGTCTTTTAACTTTACCTTCTTTTTATCGATAATCAGCATGCTGACGGTCTGCTTGTTCTGCTCCATCATTGCCTGCTGTTCAGCCTGTTTCTTTTCCATTTTCTTGCCAACGAAATAAAGTGCAATCATGGCAATAATCAAAACTGCAAGAATAACGATGGTTACAATCCATCCGGTACTAAGCTTGGCCAATAAAAGATACTGCATTTTTGTAAGCCTCCTGTCTGAACTTTTTATGCAAGAAATATTGTATCATTCTTTCACTTAAAAGGCAAGAATTTTCCAAGAGGGGAATTCACTATGAAGTGTTGTAATTACTACCGTAAATGTTATATAATAAAAATATCTATGGACAAAGGAGGAACGCAAAATGCACAAGAGAATTATGAAATTATTTACTGCGATTGTATTGCTTGTGGCACTTTGCGGGCAGACCGTGTATGCAACCTCTTCCAGCGAGTTGCAGGAACAGATTAATCAGGCGGAAGAGCAGATGCACCAGAATCAACAGGAGTTAGAAGAAATCGAAGGAAACATCAGTGCGCTGGAGAATGAACAGGCAGAGATTGAAAGTGAAATAGATATGCTTACGGTTGCCATTGTGGAAATTATGGCGAGTATTGAACTTTTGGAAGATGACATTGTTTTGATTGAGCAACGGATTGCTCAGGCTCAGTTGGATTTGGAGGCTGCCATTGCAAGGGAAGAGCAACAGTATGCGGATACGATGGTGCGCCTGCAGGTGATGTATGAAAAGGGAGAGGACTCTTATCTCAGTATGCTGTTGGAGTCTCACAGTCTGTCGGACTTGTTTACCAGAATTGAGTACATACAACAGATTTACGATTATGACAGCCGGATGTTGGAAGCGTATCAGCAGACAAAGCTTGAAGTTGCATCCTTAAAAGAGCAGCTTGAGATAGAAGAGTCGGAATTACAGGCGGCGAAGGATGAGTGCGAACTGGAAAAAGGAGAGCTTGAGGGAATCATCGCGGAACTGCAGGTGGTTTCTGCAGAGTACGCAACGCAGATTGCATCAGCAGAGAGCTTGGCAAGCAGTTATGCGGCACAAATCAGACGTCAGAATGCCGAGATTCGCGAGTTGGAAGAAGAACGCAGGGAAGCAATTGAGCGTGAGGAAGCGGAAGCGGCAGCTAATGCAGCAAATCAGGGAAATATCGGAAATGCAGGCACAGGCACTGCAGGAAATGCAGGCGGTGGTACAACTTCTACCGGAGGAAATAAGTATACCGGTTCGGCGTATACATTAGATCCGGCGGTTATTAATAATGCGACAGGAAGCGATGCAGGTAAGCAGGTTGCTTTATATGCAATTCAATTCTTGGGGAATCCGTATGTAATGGGTGGCACATCCCTGACAAACGGTACGGATTGTTCCGGATTTACACAGGCCGTATATAAATATTTTGGGGTATCCTTACCGCGAACGTCATATTCCCAGAGAACAGCGGGAACAGAAGTCGCTTATGCGGATGCACAACCCGGAGATATTATTTGTTATTCCGGCCATGTGGCTATTTATGTGGGCGGAGGACTGATTGTACATGCAAGTTCAGCCAAAACCGGAATTAAAATATCCAATGCCACATACAGAACGATTTTATCCGTAAGAAGAATATTATAAAGAGGTCCGATATGGAAACTACAGCTTTTCAGGACAAAAAAATATATGTGTTTAACCGGGGAGATGTCATTTTTAAGGCAGGTGAAGACGTGCAGTTTCTTGCCATGGTAGCAGAAGGTGAAATTGTGGCACAGGCTCCTTATGGTTCCATTGTTTTGGGGGCCGGGGACATGGTAGGTATCAGTGATATCTGGTCGGGGAAATATGGTTTCGATTACGTTGCGACTGTTACAACGAAGGTATGTATTTATACGTTTGCGGGAGCAAGTCTTATGAGGCCTGTTTTTGGCGGAGAGAAAAAATATCTCTCCGTTTCTGTTCTTTCTGCCATCCGCTTTTATAAGCAGCAGAATTATTTGCAGAACCAGTGGTATCAGAGAAGTAAAAGGGCTTACGGAAAGCTGAAAGTAAGCTACGAGAAGTATAAAAATTTCGCGAAGAAATATAATATAGAAATTCAGAAACCGGACGATATTGAAGAACTGGAAAATGATTATCAGACCTATGCTCCGAATGCTTATACGGAGGAAGTAGTATCGGAACTTTCATTATTAAGTCTCGAGCAGATAGAGGCTTTTATGGGGAATGCACCTTATTCAGCAATGAGTTTTCTTAAGATGATGGAAGAACGTTGTCATACTATGGCATCCGTTGCCGAGAAGAGCATGCTTTTTTATAAAAAAATAGGGCAAATGTATTTTGGGGCAAATCGTAATACGTTATATACAGCTTATTACGAAATGGCATTGGCAATCAGGGATATAAAGGGTGAAATCAAACCCGTCGTAATGGAATTGGAAACCATTTTATCCATTGCAACGGCCATGGAAAAGGAATTCGCGGAAGCTCCGGGAGTATATTTTATTTCGCCGGTTGAGAAGATTAAAGATGCGATAGAGGTTCTCCATACATCTGCGGCAACGGAAGATGTAATTTTGATGACAGATTATTCCGCGACTCAGATGCAGGAGGCACAAGCGGCTTTTTCGGGACTGACGAAGAAACTTTTAGAGTATGCCGGCATCGACGGAGAGAAGAAGCAGGAATTTATGGAAGGACTTACGGCTTTCCGTATGCTTGCCAAGAATCAGTTCCGTGCACCCAACGCCATGAAAATCATTCATGAATTTGAAACGCTTTTTTATGAATTGTACGAGGCTGTATTTAAAAAGAAAGAGCAGGAGGGTGGTCCTTTTTACATTAATCTCTTTCTGGATTACGGCATCATCAGTGATACGGATTTTTCGAAGGAAGATCAGGTTCGTATATATGATGTGGTGAAGGGGCGCAGTTATGAAGGTGACTATAAAGTACATACCATCAGTCAGTGGCTTCATTTAATTTATACAGGTGAACGGGAACCTTCCAGAGATGAACTGGGCAGGGATTATAAAGACTTCTTGCAGGAGTTTAAAAAGAAAAGAAGTATTAGCTATGAAGAGGAGCAGGAATACAATAATGATATGATGCGTAAGGTGCGTTTCGAAATCAAGAATTTCTTCCGCCCGAACAATCGAATTGTATATAGCTCAAACGCTACATTTTGTCCGTTTTTGACAGGAGAGGAACTGTCAGGGAATATTGCAAACAGCATTCTTTCTTATGAACGTCTGGCAGAAAATATGAATAAAATCCGTAGTGTGGACTTTTCACTTTTTTACAGGGAATATTCGTATTATGATGCCGGCAGTCAGGTAAAGTCTCTGCGTTTGATGACAGAAGTGCTTCCGGACATTATTCTGATTCCGCATGTGGGATACCGCGCAAGTATGTGGCAGGAAATTGAAGGACGCAGGAGGGTAAGTCCGGCAAGATTTGCCCTGCCTTTGTATCCGCAAGGTGATTTGTATGAAATGTTATTGAATATTATCGGACGTTACCGATGGGAATTTTGTCGTACAGAGCAGGGCGTCCGTTGGAATGATGTGTCGGAACGTTCACTGACTTCCGAATATTTCGATTATATACAGTTTTATCGGAAAAATAATGATTTGTCGGATGTAAACAAACAGAAGATTAAGGATAAGTTAACACGTTTTCGCAACAATACATCTGAGATTTTTATTTCAGATTACTGTGCCTGGGTTAAATACGAGTCCGAAGGGGCAAACCGTTTGAATAAGGTCAGCAGAAATATTATGAGCGAATATTGTCTGTTTGCAAAAGACATAAGAGGGCGGTTAATGCAGAATCCCATGTTTGCAGAAGTCTTGGGAAGAGTTGAAAATAAGAGAAAGAAAAAGGAAAACGAGTTTTCTCGTTATCTTGCTTCGCTGCAAAATAAAGGAATTTCGGCTTCACCCGAACTGTTGGAACACTTGAAATTCTTGCAGTCATAACTTGATTTCTGAAATGCCCTGTGCTATTATATTTGAATTAAGGTTTTGACGAAAAAGAGCGAAGCCTGTAGGTTTTATTAACCTGAGAGAGGAAGTGTGGGCTTGGAGGAGAAAAGAAAATTTTATATTGTCTGCGGTCATTATGGTTGCGGTAAAAGTAATTTTTCTTTGAATCTTGCCATTGACCGTGCGAGAAGCGGACGTAAAGTCACCTTGGTTGATTTGGATTTGGTAAATCCCTATTTCCTGTCTTCGGGATATAAAGAGAAGCTGGAAGATATGGGAATTACCGTAATAGCTCCCATGTTTGCCAATACCAATGTAGAGACACCCGGATTTCCGGTGAACTTAAATATGGTATTTGAAACAGAAGATGATGTCATCATGGACGTGGGTGGTGATGATGCCGGTTCAGTAGTACTCGGTAGATTTCATAAGCAACTTGAAAATATGGATTATGAAATGTTATATCTTGTAAACCGTTATCGAAATCTGACGGCAACACCGGAAGAAACTCTGGAAATTATGCAGGAAATCGAAAGTGCTTCCAGATGTAAGGTTGGAGCAATCGTAAATAATTCCCACCTGAAATATGATACGACATGGGAAACGGTAGAAAAGTCGTTAGAGTATGCGAAGGAAGTTTCAGAATGTTGCAACTTGCCGTTATGGGCAACTACCATACCTACATATCTATATAAAGATGATCGAGTGCGTGGTTTAACAGATGAGTACGCAGATGCAAAATGGTACCCTGTTGAAATATATGTAAAGGCACCCTGGGAAACCGGGATACCTGATTTTGACAAGATTTAAACACTAACAGAAAGTGAGGAAATAAACATGGCAAAAATTACAGTAAATGAAGCTTTGTGTAAGGGCTGTGGATTGTGCGTTACCGCCTGTCCGAAGAAGATTCTTGTTCTTTCCAAGGATAAAATTAATGCGAAGGGTTATCATCCTTCCACATTGACAGACGAGTCGGCGTGTATCGGTTGTGCATCCTGCGCAATTATGTGTCCCGACGTGGCAATTACCGTAGAAAGATAAAAGAATTCGAAAGGAGATCATTCAAATGGCAGAGAAAGTTTTAATGAAAGGTAACGAAGCTTTGGCAGAAGCTGCAATTCAGTGCGGCTGTAAGCATTACTTCGGATATCCTATTACACCGCAGACTGAAATTGCGGCATATATGGCAAAACGTTTACCCAAGGAGGGCGGCGTATTTTTACAGGCTGAATCAGAAGTGGCAGCAATCAATATGGTACTTGGTGCAGCTGCAGCAGGTGTCCGCACCATGACCTCTTCCAGTTCACCGGGTGTGAGCTTGAAATCGGAAGGTGTATCTTATATTGCAGGTTCTGATTTGCCCGCACTTATTATTAACGTACAGCGTGGCGGCCCCGGTCTTGGAGGTATCCAGCCTTCACAGTCAGACTACTGGCAGGCAACCAAGGCACTCGGACACGGTGACTTCCAGATGTTCGTTTTGGCACCTTCCACCATTCAGGAAATGGTTGACTTCGTTCCCCTTGCTTTTGAAGTAGGTGAGAAGTACAGAGTACCTTCCATGATTTTATCAGACGGTATGCTTGGACAGATGATGGAGCCTGTTGAGTTCCCCGAAAAGAAGGATGTTGCAATTGCAGAGAAGCCTTGGGCAACTAACGGACATCAGAATAAAAGAGAAAAGAACATTATCAATTCATTATACATTGAACCCGAAGTGCTTGAAGATCTCGTAAAAGAACGTTATGAAAGATACGAGAAAATCAAAGCCGAAGAACAGCGTGCGGAAGAGTTTATGACAGAAGATGCTGAAATCGTAGTAGTAGCATTTGGTGCTTCTTCACGTGTGGCAAGAAGTGCAATCAAAGCTGCAAGAGAAGAAGGCATCAAGGTTGGTATGATTCGTCCTATTACTGTATGGCCCTTCCCTGACAAAACAATCGAGAAGGTTGTTCCTACTGCGAAGAAGTTCCTTTGCGTGGAAATGAACATGGGTCAGATGGTTGATGACGTGCGTCTTGTAGTAAACGGCAGAAAGCCCGTTGAATTCTTTGGCCGTACAGGTGGTGTGATTCCTACACCCGCAGAAGTACTTGACCAGATTCGCGCACTTGCAGGAAAGGAGATGTAATCATGGCTGTTGTATTTGAAAAAACCAAGGCATTGACAGATGTGCCTTTTCATTACTGCCCCGGATGTACACACGGTATTGTACATCGTTTGGTTGCAGAAGTTTTAGAAGAATTAGGAGTAGTGGGACAGACCGTAGGTGTTGCTTCCGTAGGATGTTCCGTATTCAGCTACAATTATTTTAACTGTGACATGGTGCAGGCTGCACATGGTCGTGCTCCCGCAGTTGCTACAGGTATTAAAAGAGCAGTTCCCGAGGATGTAGTATTTACATATCAGGGTGATGGTGACTTGGCGGCTATCGGTATGGCAGAAACCGTACACGCTGCAACCCGTGGCGAAAACATTACCGTTATTTTCATCAACAATGCAATCTACGGTATGACAGGTGGTCAGATGGCCCCTACCTCTCTTCCCGGACAGGTAACACAGACATCACCTTACGGACGTGATACCTCTACAGCAGGTCACCCTATCCGTGTGTGTGAATTACTTTCTACCTTAAGCGGTACAGCACTTGCACAGCGTGTAACTGTTGACAGTGTAAAAAATGTTAATATCGCAAAGAAAGCAATCAAGAAAGGTTTCCAGAACCAGATTGATAAGAAGGGTTACTCAATCATCGAAGTTGTATCAACATGTCCTACCAACTGGGGTCTTACTCCGGAAGAGTCAATGAAGTGGCTTCGTGAAAATATGCTTGAGTACTATCCTCTCGGCGTATACAAAGATATTGATGCAGAAGGAGGAGACAAATAATGAGCAAGACATTAAACGTATTATTGGCAGGCTTTGGCGGCCAGGGTATCCTCTTTGCAGGTAAAACAATTGCATATTCAGGACTTATGGACAATAAGGAAATCTCATGGCTTCCTTCCTATGGTCCCGAAATGCGTGGCGGTACCTGTAACTGTAGCGTTGTTATCAGTGATGAATCCATCGGTTCTCCATTGGTAACACAGCCGGATGTATTGATTGCAATGAACCTTCCTTCTTTGGATAAGTTCGTGGATGCTGTAGTACCCGGCGGTACAATCCTTGTAGACAGTTCTATGATTTCAAAGAAAGTAGAACGTACAGACGTAAATGTTTATTACATTGATGCTACCAAGATTGCGGATGAAAAAGGCTTAAAAGGCTGTGCGATTATCATTTTGGTTGGTAAGATGTTTAAGGAAGTTGGCTTCTGTACAAAAGAAGCTTTGGATAAAGGTATCCAGAAAGTGATTCCTGCAAAGAAGGCAGCAATGCTTGGTTTGAATCAGGAAGCATTAAAGATTGGTATGGAATCATAAAAGATTTTTATCGGGATGGGAATCGTTTTTTGCGATTCTCTATTCCTGTTTTTAAGGAGGTTAACTATGGACGAAATCAGAGAAATCGCCCTGCGTATTAAAGAACTTCGTGAAATTTGTGATTATTCGGAAGAAGAGATTGCGAAAGAGCTTGGCATCAGTGTGGAATTATACAAGCAGTATGAAGCGAACGGAAAAGATATTCCCATTAACGTAATTTTTAAGCTTTCCAAGATCTATAAAGTGGATTTTTCAGAACTTGTTACCGGTGTGTCCGCTAAGTTAAAAACCTATCAGGTGGTGCGCGGCGGAAACGGTCAGAAGGCTGACAGATATCCGGGTTATGAATTCAGAGACCTGGCATATCATTTTAACAATACCATTATGCAGCCGTTCCTGGTAACTTTGGACCCTTCCGATAAGAAAGCAGATCTCGTATCTCACAAGGGGGAAGAATTTAATTTGGTGTTAGAGGGTACTGTCGTCGTCACCTTTGGCGACCAGGATATCGTTTTAGAAAAAGGAGACAGTATTTATTTTAACCCTACCTACCCTCATGGGCAGAGATGCGGCGGGGATGTGCCCGCAACATTCTTAACCATGATTGCGGAGTAAGGTTTATGCGTACAAAGCATGGAATGGAGATAAAATGTTAGAAAAGTTTTTACCTAGGATTCAGTTTGATTCCTATGAAGATTTTAAAAAGAATTATACCGTAAATATTCCCGAGAATTTTAATTTCGGTTTTGATATTGTAGATGGCTGGGTGAAAGAAAAGCCTGACAACAGAGCTTTGGTTTGGTGCAATGACCACAACGAAGAGAAGGTTTTTACCTTTGAAGATATGAGTAAGTTGTCTAACAGAGCAGGGAACTTTTTTGCATTCAAGGGAATCAAAAAAGGTTCGGTGGTTATGCTTATTTTAAGAAGACGTTGGGAGTACTGGGTATGTGCTACCGGTTTGATTAAATTGGGCGCAATTGTTGTTCCCGGTACCTTGCAGCTTACCAAGAAGGATATTGCATACCGTGCCAATGCGGCAAATATTGAGATGTTTGTCTGCATCAATGATGATTATGTGGTTGAGCAGATGGAACTTGCCAGAGAACAGGCTCCCTGTATTAAGCATATTGCTTTGGTTGGCGATAATGAGCGCGAAGGCTGGATTAATTTTAACAAAGAATTAATGGAGTATTCAGATGTGTTTGAACGCCCGACAGGCGAAGAAGCGACTAAGAATACGGACATTATGCAGATTTATTTTACTTCCGGTACAACCGGTATGCCCAAGATGGTTTGTCATAATTATATGCATCCCCTAGGACATATCGTTACAGCGAAATACTGGCAGAGAGTACAGGAAAACAAGCTTCACATGAGCGTGTCCGATTCCGGCTGGGCAAAGTTTGGCTGGGGTAAAATTTACGGACAGTGGATTTGTGGTGCAACCATTTTCTGCTACGATATGGACAAGTTTATTCCGGCAAATCTGCTTGGTGTAATTGAGAAGTATAAATTGACAACGTTCTGCGCACCGCCTACCATGTATCGTTTTATGTTACAGGAAAAGGTGGAAGATTACGATTTATCTTCCGTAGAGCAGTGGTGTACCGCAGGTGAAGCATTGAATCCTGAAGTATTTGACCGTTGGGAAGAATTGACCGGCAGAAAGATTGCATCAGGCTTTGGTCAGACCGAAGGAACCGTATTGATTGCATGTTTCGAATGGTTCGAAGCAAAACCCGGAACATTGGGTAAGCCGTCACCGATTTATGACTTACATCTTTTAAATGATAAAGGTGAAGATTGTGAAAATGGTGAAGAAGGCGAAATCGTAATTTGCGGTTTGGATAAGAATCCGCCGGTTGGTCTTTTTGTAGGCTATTATAAAGACGAGGAAATGACCAGAGAAGCTCTGGGCAGCGGTTCTTATAACTTAAAAGACGTTGTATGGCGTGATAATATGGGCTACCACTGGTTTGTAGGTCGTCATGACGACGTTATTAAGTGCTCCGGCTACCGTATCGGACCTTTCGAAGTAGAGAGTGCATTGGTTGAGCATCCTGCGGTTGTAGAGTGCGCGATTACAGCGGCTCCCGATCCCATCAGAGGCCAGGTTGTTAAGGCAACCGTAGTACTTGCCAAGGGCTATACACCTTCCGATGAGTTGATTAAGGAATTACAGAACCATGTTAAGAAGGCAACTGCGCCTTATAAGTATCCAAGAATTGTAGAGTTTGTAGATGAACTTCCCAAGACTCTGGGCGGTAAAATCAAGCGTGCACAGATTCGTAGCGAGGACGCAGAAAAGTAAAAGATAAGTTGTTTTTATCATAATTGATAAAACGGAGGATGATATGAGCAATCAGAAACGTGAAATGCAGAGAATAAAGAGGGAGAAGGCAATCCGTAAGGCGAAGGCAAAGAAAAGTGTTCGCAATATTTTAATCGGACTTGCGGTTCTTTTTCTTGTAGCATTAATTGGATATATTATTTATTATAATACCGTGCTTTTGACAAGACCTATTGATGATTACAGCAAAGGCCTGACCGATGCCGGTTTGATTGAAGATGTTACTGCAAAAGATTATGTAACACTTTGTGATTACAAGGCAATGGAAGCGGTATACAGTGAGTTGGCACCTACCGAAGAAGAACTTGATGAACAGATTGATTCCTTATTAAACGGATACAAAGAATATTCTACCGAACCCGGATTGGTGGTTGCCATGAATGATACTGTTAATCTGGATTATGCGGGTACCGTTGACGGTGTTGCATTTGAAGGCGGAACGTCACAGGGCGGTTTTGATCTCGTAATCGGTTCAGGCAGTTTTATTGAAGGCTTCGAAGAACAGTTAATCGGTCATAAGATCGGCTCTCAGTTTGATATTGAAGTAACTTTTCCGGAAGAGTATCCCAATAACCCTGATTTGGCGGGAAAGGATGCGGTATTTGCCATTACCTTAAACGGTATGTATGTAAAGCCTGAATTTACAGATGATTTTGTAAAAGAAAATTTATCGGACGTAGCACTGACGGCAGATGCATATCGTGAATACTTGGAAGAAGAGGGCTTTGAAACTGCATTGAATGCATATGTGGAAAGTTATATTCTTGAAAATTCCAAAGCCTCTGATTGCCCGGATGAATATACCGAGATTATGATGGGTATTACCAAATATCAGGCTGTGCAGGATTATGAAACAATGAACGAGTACTACCGCACATATTTGGGTGTAGAATTATACAGTTCATTTGCAGAGTATGCTCAGGTTGATAATGACTTGGAGTATGAAGCACAGCTTCGTTTACAGGCAGAAGATATAGTCGAGGAACACCTGATTATTCAGGCAATTTATGAAGATGCCGGTCTGGTTGTAACATCTGAACATGTAGATGCAGTGCTTGCAGATTACGGAATGGCAAGTGAGATGTTATCACAGCTGGAAGAAATGTACGGTAAGGGATATGTATACCAGCTTGCGGTAAAGAAGGCTGTTATGGAGTATCTCAAGGAAAATATAAATGTTGTAAAATAACAGTTCAATTAGCATATCCCCGTCATGGGTTTCATAGAATGTAAAAAACGCATGGCAGGGATACATTGAAGACATATATTGAAGAACGCGCAATTGAAGTCGCAAATTATATTATTGAACAAAATGCTACGGTGAGGCAGACGGCGAAGAAATTCGGCATCAGTAAAAGTACCGTACATAAAGACGTAACAGAGCGACTGGAGGAAATTGATCCTTCTCTTGCAAAACAGGCGAGAGTAGTGCTGGATGTGAACAAATCAGAGAGACATATCCGCGGAGGGATGGCAACAAGAGAGAAGTATTTACAACAACATACATAACAAAATGAAAAGGTCCTTTTACGATGAATGGTAAAGGGGCTTTTTTGATTTGGTAAAAAGTATCAACAACCTTGACGAAGTGAGTTAATTCGACTAAAATATATATATTATACGTATTTCGGGGGAGGTCGTATCATGAGCGAATTAAATAAGGGGTTAGTTTACACAAATGATGATTGTGTAGGATGTAATCGATGTATTTCAGTGTGCCCTGTTTTACAGGCGAATCATGCAATTGTAGAAGGACAGAAGAATCTTGTGCAGGTAGACGGTGATGCGTGTGTGCATTGTGGCGCATGTATGGATGTCTGTCAGCATAAGGCAAGAGATTTTGAAGATGATACGGAAAGATTCTTTGAGGATTTAGCCAAAGGGCATCGTATCAGTTTATTACTTGCACCTGCATTTATTGCAAATTATCCCGATCAGTACAGACAGATTTTAGGTTATTTAAAGAGTATAGGTGCAAACCATGTTATCAGTATCAGCTTTGGTGCGGATATTACAACATGGGCATATTTGAATTGGATTACAAAACATAATCTGGTTGGAGGCATTTCACAGCCTTGTCCTGCAGTTGTAGATTATATTGAACATTACGTTCCGGAATTGGTTTCCAAGTTGGTTCCGATTCACAGTCCTATGATGTGTGGAGCAATCTATGCAAAGAAATATATGAATATATCAGACAAGTTGGCATTCATTAGCCCTTGTATCGCTAAGAAGTCTGAAATTACAAGACCTCAGAATGCAGGATATATTGAATATAATGTTACCTTTGAACACTTGCTTAAGAAGTTGGAAGGTATGGATTTAAGTAAATACAACGGCTTTGATGAAATTGAGTACGGTTTGGGCAGTGTTTATCCTCAGCCCGGCGGACTTCGTGAGAATGTGGAACATTTCCTTGGAAGAGATGTTTTCATTCGTCAGATCGAAGGAGAGAAACATGTATATCATTTCTTGGAAGTATATGCAGACCGCGTAAAGAGCGGAAAAGAACTTCCTTTTATGGTAGATGCATTAAATTGCGGCGGCGGATGTATTTACGGTACTGCAACCAATCCTGAAAATGAAATGAATGATGATATTTTACTTGAGATTCATAATCAGAGAGTGAAATCAAATCGTCATAACAAGAAGAGTGCATGGAGTAAAGAAATCGATTATGCTGCACGTTTGAAGCTTTTGAATGAACAGTTTAAGAAATTGGATATAAATGATTTCGTGTGTACATATGAAGTGAAGGACAATCGTTTGGAGGAAGTGCCCGAAGAAGTGATTGAGAACGTATTCATGAAGATGAAGAAGTTTGAGCCTGAACAGCGTAATATTAACTGTGGTGCCTGCGGATACAAGAATTGTAAAACCATGGCAACTACTATTGCCTGCGGAATTAATGTAGTAGATAATTGTATTCACTATGTAAAAGATGAACTTGGTGAAACAATGAAGTATGTGGAAGAGAAGGCTCTTGAAGCAGAAGCGGTAAGACAGCAGAAGGAAGCTCTTTATCAGGAAGTAGCAGCCGAACTTGCACGTATTACAGAGGCAATGAATGAATTGTCGGAAGGTAATTCTTCAACAGCAAGCGATGCTACCAATATGGCACAAATGATGTCTTCGGTTGCGGAATTCGGTGATACCATGAAGGAATCTACCGATCAGGTTATGGAATCCGTTAAAGGTTATGATGAAATTAACGAAGAAATTATTAAGATTTCAAGTAAGACCAATATGCTCGCGTTAAATGCAGGTATCGAAGCTGCAAGAGCGGGTGAAGCAGGTAAGGGCTTTGCTGTAATTGCAGAGCGCGTAAGAGAACTTGCTGAATTAACCAAAACAACCGTGGAGGACGGACAGAATCAGAGTAAAGATATTATTCCTGCTATGGAAAACCTTTCTTCTGAGACTGACGTATTCTTACAGAATATCCAGCAGGTGAATGAAGCAATTGTTACCCTTGCGGCCAATAGTGAAGAAATTGCAGCAAAGACCGCAGAAATTGAAGCTCTGATTGCAAGGATTACAGAGCAGATGCAGCAGATGGTAGACTAGTGAATGCCGGTAATGTCTGATTGCGTTTTATAAAAAGGATGATATGAGGAATACTATAGAAGCATCCTAAGACCGAAGGAGACTTAACATGACATTAGAAGAAAAGAGACAGCACGACAAAGAAATCAGTGATATGTATTTGTTGCGTGAAGAAGACATTACAGAGGAGGAGTATGCTACCTTAAGTATTCAGGATATGTGTGTTCTGATTAACAATGCTAAGTGGTTGATTCAGTCCGGAGACCATATGGATACTTTGGACAAAATCGATGACATGAAGAGCAGAATAAGTGGTATGCATTTGAAACTGATTGATAAGTTACGTCAGGCTGAGGTGTTGTATACTGTGGTAGATAATGCAACCGGTTATCCTTTTATTACTGAGATTCATGATTCAATTTGGATTTTTTCTCAAAAGGAATATGCGGATGCCTGTGTTGAACATTATAAAGAAGGACGTCGCAGTTTCCACACGTTGGAAATTCCCAACGAAGGTCTGGTGAGTTTCTTGGGAAGGGCATTCTATACCAACGGAGTCGGCGGAATTTTTGTAGATAACGGACAGACCGGTTATTTTATCCAGAATCGTGATTTGGTATTACCGCCTACATGGGAAGGATTTCCTCCGAACCGCATTCCGGTTACAAATCCTCAGTTCATGAAAGCACATTTGAAGCTTGCGCAGGAATTGGGATGGAAGGTAGAGTACGGAGAGAGAAGAAAGGTATTGGAGAAACTGGAAAATGTTGTAGTGCGTGAGGTAAAGGATGTAACGTTCCTAGTGCCTACCAAAGGTGCACCGGAATCTAAGAAAGCAGCAGATATTCGCATTGGTACAGACGCCAATGCTGCAATCCCTATGCTTGTTACCCCGGAAGGTGCAAAGGGTCTTCCTGTATTTACCGATTGGGATCAGTTTAGAATGATGTATTCGGATAAAGAATATCATGCATGGACGATAGACTTTGATTCTATCATAGAGCTTCTTTATAATGAGGGTGGCTATGATAGTATTGTAGTGAATGTAAAGAGCCGTCCTATGGATATTAACTTAGGAACTCTAAAAAGAATGGACGCGCTTATTCAAAAAATGGAAGAGCGTGCAATGTGGGAAGAAGATGATATGTAAATAAATAAAAAGAACGTCGTTATGGCGTTCTTTTTTTATTTATCTATTTTTGACCTATGTCAGAGTGGCCAAAGAAGCGGTTTCTGTATGCTTTGGGTGTTAATCCGTGTTTTTCTTTAAAAAGTTTCGCCAGATAGCTGTAAGAAGAAAAGTTTAAGAACTCGCTAATTTCCATAAGAGAGTAATCAGAGTATTTTAACATATTTTCTGCGGCTTCCATTTTTTTAGACATGATGTAATCAGAGATGGTGATGCCGGTTTCTTTATGAAAAAGAGTAGACAGGTAGGAACGATTCAAACCGGTGACTTCGGCTAAGATTTCTCCGTTAATGTTTTCATGCAGATGATAATATACATAATCCATACATTGAATGACAGGCTTGGAATATGAGGCCTGACGGTGTTGGGCGGCTACCTGTTTTACATAATAGGTTAGCATTTCTTTGTGTATGTCGTAAATCTCAGCAACGGTTTCTGCCTTGTCTGCACGTTGTATAAAAAGGTCGCTGGCAATATATGCATCTTCTGCATCCATGCCGCCTTCAATCGCATAACGGGTTGCCAGAGTGGTGGCAGCTACAAAAAGATATTGCCGGTTCTTCAGAGGCACATCAGAAAGGAGACCGACTGTATTGGAGCGAAAAATGCGTACGCCCTCGGTTACTGCCTTCATATCACCTTGTTTGATATATTCGTAAGACAGTACTTCTTCGCGATAACTATGATGTTTGAGACTGTTTTCGCGCTGTATGAATTGCAGGTGAGTTATCTTTTTTTCTAAGGAATCTCTCATGATGAAAGTTCTCCTTTCAGCAATATGCAGATAAAAAAGTCTTTTTTATATTATAAATATACATTATCACTAATTTTAAAAATACACAACAAAATTACTCTAAAACCAACAAAAATATTATTAAAATAGAAGAAGCGTTGTTATAATCCTAGACGATAATAAACAGAAAGGAGAGCGCAAAATGAAAACTGCAAAAATAAATTTAAGAAAGAATGCAGGGAATATGACAAACGGTGCGATTATGAGTTGTTTGTTATCTTTTGCGTTTCCTATTTTGATCGGAAATATATTTCAGCAGTTATATAACGTAGTGGATACGGCGGTTATCGGCAATGTGTTAGGAGACAATGCTCTGGCTGCCATTGGTGCAGTATCGCCTATTTACAATTTGGTTGTCGGATTTGCCAATGGTATCACCAATGGTTTTGCTGTAGTAATAGCAAGGGCTTTTGGTGCGGATAAAGAAGATGAAATCCGTAAGTCGGTTGCTATGAGTTTTGTATTGACGGCGATTATTTCCGTGGTTTTTACAATTGGAAGTCTGCTTTTGTTACGTCCGCTTTTGAATTTTCTTGAAACACCGGTTACCATCATTGATGATACTTATAGATATCTTATGATTATTCTGGCGTTTTCCGTGGCAACCATGTTTTATAATATGTATGCCGGAATGCTCCGCGCCATCGGGAACAGCCGCGCACCGTTGTACTTTCTGATTGTAGCAATGATAATAAATGTAATTTTGGATATTATCCTTGTAAAATATACTCCCCTCGGTGTGGCCGGTGCTGCAGTGGCTACCGTGATTGCACAGATTGCTTCGGTGATTCTTTGTATTATTTATATTTATAAAAAGTGTCCCATGTTTATCTTCCGTCCCAAAGACGTGGTGAAAGACTGGGCGTTGATTAAGGAATTGCTTGCTACCGGTATTTCCATGGGGCTTATGATTGTGGTGGTTTCGGTGGGTTCCGTAGCTTTACAACGTGGTGTAAATTTGCTGGGCGAGCAGACGATTGCTGCACATACGGCGGCTCGTAAAATTGATGATATTTTCATGTTGCCTCTGAGCAGTATTACTATGGCTGCATCGACTTTCGTTGGTCAGAATTTCGGTGCGGGTAAAATGGAACGTGTGAAAAAAGGCATTCTTTGCTCTATTTTAATTGATTTTGTGTGGAGTACATTTGCATTGCTCTGTTCCGTTGTGGGAAGCGAGCTTATGGTGCAGTTATTGAGCGGTACCGAAGACCCGGAAGTTTTAAAATGGGCAACAACCTATATTCGCACCAACCTGCCGTTCTTTTATGTATTAAGTATTCTTGTGGTACTGCGAAGCAGTTTGCAGAGTGTAGGCAGAAAAATCATTCCTGTGATTGGCAGTATTGTGGAATTGATTTGTAAGTTCGTTGCCGTGATTGTAATAGTACCGTTATGCGGCTACATCGGTATCTGTTTCTTAGAGCCTGTAATTTGGATTTTAAGTGCAATTCTGGTATGCGTGGATTATGCATGCTTTGCAAGAGCGAATCAGTCAAAACACTGTGAAGAGGAAGTGATACAAACACATCCTCGCACAGTTTCCAACTCATAAATAAACTACTTATAGAGAGAACCCCAATCATGTTTTGATTGGGGCTTTTTCTTTACGGAAGTATTACAAATGATATGTATATTGGTAGGACGCATATAAATTTTTATAAAAATTGTATTGACAAATAGAGTATAAAGGAATATATTGATGATATCAAAATGATATCAATAAAATATCGTTTTGAAGGAGAGTTGTGTAAAAGAACAGATAAAACGGAGGAGAGTTTTATGGAAGAGAAAATGAAAATGAACGCAAATGTAACGGAGAAGCAAATACGTCCGATGTCAGGTATCGCGATGTTGTTACTGATTATTTTAGCATCGTTTGCAAGTATTGGTCTGTTTATTGTAGGTGCTATGTTTCACCCGCTTCTGATTCTTGCGGGTGCAGTTCTTTTTACCATTGCTATGATTTGCATCGGCGGTTTGAAAGTAGTGAATCCTAACGAAGCACTTGTACTGACTTTGTTTGGTAAATACTACGGTACTATTAAAAGTGCAGGATTTTACTTTGTAAATCCTTTTGCCACAGCTTTTAATCCCGGTGTAGAGAAGGTTGTGACTAAGAATGCCGATGGTAATGTGTATGTTAAAACAGTAGGCAGTAAGAAGGTGTCTACCAAGGTTTGTACATTAAATAACGAGAAGCAGAAAGTAAATGATGTTTTGGGTAACCCCATTATTATCGGAGCGGTTGTTATCTGGAAGGTAACGAATCCTACGCAGGCTGTATTTGCGGTAGAGAATTATCGCGACTATTTATCCATTCAGTGTGATTCTACGATTCGAAATATTGCACGTCTGTATCCTTATGATGATTTGGATGAGGATGATGATGTTGAAGAGAAAACCTTGCGCGGCAGCAGTCAGGAAATCGCAGACCAGATGAAGAGTGAACTTCAGGAGCGTGTGAGCGGTGCAGGTCTCGAAATTTTGGAAGTGCGTATTACTCATCTTGCATATTCAGAAGAAATCGCGGCGGCAATGTTACAGCGCCAGCAGGCAGTGGCAGTGATTGCAGCACGTCAGAAGATTGTAGAAGGTGCAGTAAGCATGGTTAAAATGGCGATTGATCAGTTGGATGAAGATGGTGTGGTTGTTTTGGATGATGAACGTAAGGCTGCAATGGTAAGTAATCTTTTGGTTGTACTTTGCGGGAATAAAGAGGCACAGCCTATTGTAAACAGCGGTTCTATCTACTAAAATAAACTTAGGAAGGAGCATGAAGATGGAAATTGAACAGAGAGAACAGGCCTTGCAGGAACGCCTTGAGAAGCTTCATGCTATGGAACAGGAAATCCTCGAGAAAGAAAAGAATTTAAAAGAGAAGGAGAAGGCAAAGAAACAGGTGCTTCTGCGCCTCTCTCCCTCGTTATGGAATGAACTTGCAAAATGGGCAGATGATGATTTTAGAAGCATTAACGGACAAATTGAGTATTTGTTGGCGGAAGCTGTAAGGAACCGAAGAAAGTAGTAAAAATTAGTGAAATAACAAAATGCGGTGCACATAAAATGTGTGCCGTTTTTTGTTGTAGCATAGACCGTTTTATGGTAAAATAAGAGCGTTAAAAATAAAGAAAAAAGAGGAGATTTATCATAAAATGGCATGGTATGATAACGCAGTTTTTTATCACATTTATCCCTTGGGTATGACAGGGGCACCCAAGGAGAATTCTTACGGGGAACCGGTGGAGAGATTGAATCAGTTAATTCCTTGGATTTCACATATTAAGAATATCGGTTGTAACGCACTTTATATCGGACCCTTGTTTGAGTCCGTAGGTCACGGCTATGAGACCACAGATTATCGCAAGTTGGACAGCCGTTTGGGAACCAACGAAACTTTAAAGAAATTCGTGGCTGAGTGCCACGCACAGGGCGTAAAAGTTATTTTTGACGGTGTATTCAATCACACCGGCCGCGATTTCTTTGCTTTTAAGGATATTAAGGAAAATCGTGAAAATTCACAGCACAAGGACTGGTACTGTAATGTAAATTTCTGGAACAACAACGAATACAACGACGGTTTTACCTATGATAACTGGGGCGGTTATAATCTGCTTGCAAAGTTAAACCAGAAGAATCCTGCGGTAAAAGATTATATTTGTGATGTAATCCGTTTCTGGGTACAGGAGTTTGACGTGGACGGTATTCGTTTGGATGCGGCAGATGTTTTGGACTTTGATTTTATGAAGGCATTGCGCCAGACCGCAAATGAAGTAAAGCCTGAGTTCTGGCTGATGGGTGAAGTAATCCACGGCGATTACATTCGCTGGGCGAATGAAAGCACATTGCATTCTGTAACTAACTACCACTTACATAAGGCATTGTATTCAGGACACAACGACCATAATTTCTTTGAAATTGCCCATACAGTGAAGAGATTGTATGAAATGGGTGGCAATCGTCCCGATGGCTTGAAGCTTTACAATTTCGTGGATAACCACGACGTAGAACGTATCTATACAAAACTTAGCAATAAGGCACAGTTTGCGCCCGTACATATTCTGATGTACACCTTGCCCGGTATTCCTTCCATCTATTATGGCTCGGAATTCGGTATTGAAGGTAAAAAAGAAAAATTCAGCGACGACTCTCTTCGTCCCGAAATGTCTTATGATGTGTATGGTCCCAAGGCGGCAGACAATGATTGCGTGAAGTTGATTTCTGCCCTTGGTAAAATCCGTCAGAACACCAAGGAATTAAACTTCGGTGATTACAAGGAATTACGTCTTACCAACAGACAATACGCATTTTCAAGAAGTTATCAGGGTTCTACCGTAATCGTGGCAGTGAATAACGATGAAAGCGGCAGCAGTGTATGTGTATCCGCACCCGATGGCGAATACATCGGCGCATTATCAGGTCGTAAAATAAACGCAAGCGGTGGCAACTTAAACATTGATATGGCAGCAAATTCCGGCGATATCTGGGTACCTGTGGCATCTTGTGTGAATTGTGAATTAGGCGAGACCTGCGAAGTGGCGCAGATGGAGTTTGAAGCGGTAGAGCAGCCTGTGAAGGGATGTGTGGAAGCGGCTGATGTAAAAGAAGCAAATGCGGAAGCTTTGGAGACTAAGGCTGAGGTTGTGGCGCAGGTAAGTGTTGAAGAAGTAAAAGCAGAGACTGCACAAGTGACAGCGGCGGTAGAAGTATGTGCTGAAAAGGATGCCAAAGAAATTGCCAAGAAGGACGAAGCAGTTCTTGATTTAAATAAGCCTTATGAAGAAATGACCGTGGCTGAATTGCAGGAAGTAATTCTCGGAAAAATGCGTAAGAATGGTACACCGATGACGGAGCAGATTATCAAGTCTGTAAGAGACAATGAGCATTTGGGTTCGTTGGTGAGTTGGGCGAAGAGCTTTTAGTTTTATAAGTGTATAAAAAAGGAAATACGCTTTAAAAACAGAATATAATAATTAGAGCCGATAAAAATTGCTTTTGTCGGCTTTTTTATGCCTTAATGATAAGTTAAGGAGTAGCCAATTAATGTAGTTGTTTATCCAAAAGGAGGAAGTGCATGGCAACCTATGTTATGTCAGATATTCACGGTGATTATGAACGTTATCAAAAAATGTTACAGTTAATCGAATTCGAAGATGCGGACACTCTGTATGTCTTAGGTGATGTCATTGACCGCGGTTCTCAGGGGATGAGAATTCTTCAAGATATGATGATGCATCCTAACGTGTATCCGATTCTTGGCAATCATGAGTACATGGCGTCTCTTTGCATGAAATGGTTGCTACAGGAAGTGACGGAAGAAAGTGTGGCACAAATCAGTCCGGGGCTTATGCAGGGGCTTACCGAATGGATGAATGTTGGCGGTGAAGTAAGTATATCAGAGTTTCACAAGTTATCGAAGGAGGAGCGCGCAGATATTGCAGATTATTTGGCGGAGTTTGCTTTGTATGAGGAAATCAAAGTAAATGATAAGGCGTTCGTGCTTGTGCATGCAGGTCTGCAGAATTTCACACCGGAGCGTGCTTTGGAAAGCTATGATTTGAGTGAGTTGATTTTTTATAAACCAAATTATGATAAAGTATATTTTGCGGACAAGTATTTGGTGACAGGACATGTGCCTACCCGTGTGGCGTATGCAAGAGAGCAGGGAATGTTGGTAGAGGAACTTTTGCCGGAGGAGAGAAAGGATTGCATTTTTTATAAAAACAATCACATCGTCATTGACTGCGGTTGTGGCTTTGGGGGCCGGTTGGGATGTTTGTGCCTGGATACGATGGAAGAGTTTTATGTGTAAATACAGTATTTATCTAATGTAATGCAAAGATATAAATGAAATTATCTTGACGAAAAGGGGGAATGGAAATGGCAGTATATTTAACGGGAGATACTCACAGGGAGTTTTATCGAATTCAGCAGTTTTGCGAGCGAATGGAAACCACGGCGGATGATATTATGATTATCCTTGGTGACGCGGGAATTAATTATTACTGTGACCACAGAGACAATAATCTGAAAAATGAGTTGAGTAAGTTGCCGATTACGTTGTTTTGTATTCACGGCAATCACGAGGAGCGTCCTTATCTGACAGGCAATTATGAAGAGCAGGAATGGCATGGTGCAGTTGCATATATTGAAGATGCTTATCCGAATCTTGTGTTTGCCAAGGATGGCGAGATTTATGATTTTAACGGCAAGAAAGCGATTGTCATTGGTGGAGCCTATAGCGTTGACAAATACTACAGATTAAGCCATGGTTGGCAGTGGTTTGAAAGCGAGCAGGCAGATGAGGTGACAATGAGATATGTAGAGGCGCAATTGGGCGCATGCGACTGGCAGGTGGATTATGTGTTGACGCATACGGTTCCCATTGAATGCGAGCCTGTGTGGGCTTTTATTCCGGGCATTGACCAAGGTGGGGTAGATAAAACCATGGAGAAGTGGTTACAGCAGATTATGGACAATCTGGAGTTCGAGAAATGGTACGCCGGACATTATCACGTGGAGTCCGATGAGGACGGGGTGAGAATTATGTTTGAGGACTATGAGGAGTTGGAGTAGTAGGTTATAAAAAGAAAATTTTGGTTTTTTATAAAAAAAAATTGATTTCTGATAGTGAACTGATTATAATAAACTTTGTCAAAAAACAATCTTATATGATTTTAGGAGGAAAAACCATGGATTCAAACAAGAGACCTGATACAATGGAACGTATCACAACTCCTGCTTTGGCAGACAAGTTCATTGAAGAACAGGT
>JAZNTK010000070.1:0-5899 GCA_045591685.1 Lachnospiraceae bacterium | reverse complement strand
TCTGTGAGGAAGCCACCACAAAAAACCATAATTCTGATTTCCAAATTTCTCATCGGTAGATATATAGGATTTTGTCATCATTTCAATCCAATTCTCACTTATAATACGGGTATTATTATAAACTCCGTTATTAAGCACCATTAAACCTATCTGTGCCATTTCATAAGCAGAAAGAGATAATCCCCACCCCGCAGTCGGCATACCCGTCGGGTCTAAAAACCAAACCTTTCCGTGGTCGTTTTTGTTCATTAAATACTCAAACTGATCTTCTTTGCTTTCGCAACCCGCATTGCTTCTTGGTACAATTCCTAATGGTTTAAAAAGATATTCGTTAGCAAAATCAAGCACATTCATACCACTTGTAATTCTGATAATCCCCATAAGAATTTGAACACCGAGAGTATGATATCTGAATTCATTAGTGATACCTTTGCGACCACCTAAAACATCCAATGTTGCCAATGTCCAATCTTCCGATGTACAAACCTTTGTCCAAGGTTCGCTCTTTCCCTTATAGGGCGCTGTCATTGTAAGCAAATGTTTAATTGTAACTTTAAATATAGTTTGCTCTCCTCTTTTAGGAGTGTAAGTTTCCTTGTAATAGTCCATAACAAAGTCGTCTACACTTTTTATCAAACCTTGGTCAATGGCAATACCTATCAGTAATGATGTTACAGATTTTGTTACACTCATTACATTCATTGTATCATCCTTTTTAAAACCATCTTTATACTCTTCAATTTCAAGTACGTTATCTTTATAGGCTACAATCTGTTTTATATTAATATCGTTTTTACTTGAATAAGTATCTAAAACTTTCTTCATCCAAACTTCCTCCTGTAAAGCAGTAAAATCATATTATTTGGACGTCCTATAAGAAGCCTAAGCGAATTAAAAATTAATTTCAATAGTTTTTGTAAAAAAAAGATATCTAAGTTAATAGACATCTTTTTCACAACATAAAATTCAAATTCTCACTCTTCATCCCTGCCCCATATAATAAGGTAGCACAAAAATCATAATCCTCTCCCGCGCACCGTTTCCTTCAAACAAATCACTGCAATCAATTTCATCGTAAAATTCCAACTCGTCCACAGTCATAAGATACGAAATATATTCCTCCCACGGATAATAAAAGAACAACAGCACTTCCCGCGGGTTCTCATAATAGGATTCTATAATTCTTGCCATCACTTTGTGAAGCAACTCCACCGAAAAAGGATTAAAAAAATAGCATCGGTTAACATCCGCCGGCACCTGATACTCTTCTGCCCGCAGCTGTACAAACTCTGTCCTGGCTCTTGAAACAGCAGTTTTCCGGTTGGCTATCGCCCCCTGATAAATGCGTTCATCATATTCAACCCCGATGGTATTTGCCTTAGTCTGATAAGCAAGATAAAAATCAACGCGCCCTTTGCCGCAGCCATAGTCCAAAACTACATCCTTTTTACCGATAAAACCGCTGCTTGCCAAACGCTCCAAAACACTATAGGGCGTAGGTTCATACGGATAACGGTATTGATCGGCATTTGAATCGTCCCTACCGGTTGTTTTAATATGTAAGAGTTTGTCCCAGATATTTTCGTTCGTTGCCATTGTTTTCCTCTGTCAATTATGCTGTATATTCATTCTGCACTATATCATATATAAAAACTAGCCTTATTATATCCCTTCTCAGTCGCAACCTCAATATTAGACACATACTTATTTCTATAAAAATGAAACTTCTTTCATTTTTATATTGACAAATGCATGCGCAGGTCTTAAAATGAAACTACATTCATTTATATTGCGTTGTTAGTTTTTTATATTGACTGAACCTATATCTCTTATATGCCAAACAATATATAAACGCAATACAATTCAGAAAGGAAACAACATGCCGAAAGTAACGCAGGAATACATACTTAATAAAAAGAAGAAAATCATCGACGCAGCCTACGAACTCTGCTTAGAAAAGACCGTCAGCACCGTAACGATGCAGGACATTATCAACCGCACGGGGTTAAGTCAGGGCGGAATTTACCGCTTTTATAAGGATATTGATGAAATCTTCGGTGATATGCTGGCGGATATGCGCCAAAGAGTCACTATAAAAGACGAATTAGACACCATTCTCGCCAAAGCGGATGAATACAGTGCCGGTGAAGTTGTTGACCAGGTTTTTGAAATGCTGGCGGACAATATGGAAAACGAACTGATGGGCATTCAGAAAGTGGATTTTGAAATGTCGGTGCTGGCGATGAACGCACCCGAGCGCGTGGATAAAATCCTTGCAGGTGCCAAGGGCGTCGGCAACAAGGAATATCTGATGCACCGCACCTCAGAATATTTTGGCAAAAAATTTGAAGCAGGCACTTTCACTCCCCGGATGGAACCCATGGAAATTCTTGCTTACATTTCTTCCGTCTATACAGGTATCCAAACCACCTGTATTGTGCAGAACTGTTATAACAAAACGCCCGTAGACGAAATGTTTCAACCTCGAAGGAGATTTCGTGTGCTTGCCATAACCGTGAAATATCTTATGGGCATAGATGAATAAATAGGAGGCTTTTATCATGAAGAAAATACAATTACCCGAATACATCACTGGCGAATATGCCGTAGGAACCGAATGTTTCAGCATAATTGATAATAACCGAACCGAGATTCTCGGCCCGGGAGAAGGCCCACGTAAAATCGCCGTACGCCTTTATTATCCCGCCGACAAAGCAAGCGTAACCGGATTAGAGAAAGCGGACGTTTTCTCCGAAAGAAAGTTAAAAGCCCTTGCAAAGGCTTACCACATGAAGGTAAAAGATCCTTCTATCTTAAAAGCAGATTACTACAAGAATGTTCCCTATATAGAAAATAAGAAGTTTCCCCTTATCATTTTTAACCACGGCTACAATGCCTATGTAGAGTGCAACACCTTCCTCTGCTGTCAGTTGGCGTCCAATGGCTATATCGTAGCTTCCGTAGGGCATGCATATGAAGCGGTGGCAAACGAATACGACGACGGCAGTTTCGACTTGTATGATAAGCACATTAATAAAATTATGTACGATAAAGGCGTTCTGAAAGCCGTCCTTGACCAGAAAAAATTAATGAAAGCGAAGGGCACGCCTGAAGAATTATTCGAGAAATTTGATGCGTTCCAGAAAAAGCACTGCACCTACATTCTTAAGCGCATCCCGCAGTGGGCGCAGGATACCATGCAAGCCGTTTATGCCTTAAAAGAAAAATACGCCGACCGCATTGATTTTTTCAAGGGCATCGGCGCAACAGGCCATTCTTTGGGTGGCATCACAGCATACTATCTCTGCCACCATGAAGATGAGTTTGTTTGTGGTATCAATATTGACGGTGCCGCGTTTGGCGAATATGACGGACTAATTATGAAGAAGCCCTTCCTGCAGATTTGTTGTAAAGAGAACTACAACGTGGAAACCCGTTCCCTGATAGCTACCGAAGCGCCTGTACAGTGTGAAGTTTTCGAAGATATGAAGCACTTAGGCTTTACAGATGCCAAATTCTACATTCCTTTTAACTTTCTTGCGGGCAAAATGCCTCCGTTGGAAATGCACGAGAGATTATCGAAATTGCACCTGGATTTCTTTGAGAAGTATTTGAAGAATTGCTAAAATTTTAGATATGTACTTTTTGATAAATACAATCAAAATCCCAAGGCTTAAAACCTTGGGATTTTTTCTTTTATAATAAAAATCACACTACTGTCAGATGCCACAGCTAAAATACGCCCAGCACAAAGCATCCAATGGCATTAATTCCGATATTTGCCGCAATGTGAATGACCCAGGAACCTAAAAAACTGTCGCACTTCTCCGCCGCAAAATTCAGAATCACACCGGCCACATACAATAAGAAGATAATCAAAAAGAATACCCAGATATTAAACCAGCTGGTGACAATTCCGATGTGGTATACCGCGAAACAGATTGCACTTAAGTTGTAGGCAAGCTTACGGTAGCCCAATTTTTTCACCTGCAAAAACAATAGCCCGCGGAAGAAAATCTCCTCCAGAAAAGAATTCACCGCAGATATGTACAAAGCCACATATAAAAAGTTATCCACGGATACTTTTTCTTTATTTAAAAGACTGTCCTTAATCTGATTCGGATCTACGTAATCCTGAATCAGGGCATAACCGCCTAAAATAACGCCAATGGTGAGAATCGCAATCACGACACATACGGCAAAGGCCTTTTTATTCTTAATTTTAAAATGCTTTTTAACCTTTTCATCCTTATATATAAGATAAAACAACAACACGCTTCCGAAAAACATAGTGATTTTTACTGCCGACTTCCATACATAGCCCGGCTGAAGGATGCTTTCCACCGCGCACATCACCGCAACGGCAATCACCGCAGAAATGATAATAGTGAGAAGTTTTTTGGTTTTATCGGTTATGGATTTGCTCATAAAAAATCCTCCTACCAATCCGTATCCCAATCGGTATCATTATAATCCCAGGAATCGCCGGTATCCCAATCATAATCGTCGTCCCAATCGTCATCATAATCGTCATCGTAATCCGTATAAGTTGGCTCCGTATACCAGATGCTGTCTTCAAATCTGGCGCCATCATGACTGTAAATCTGATACTCTCCCTGCGCATCTGAAGAAATTGCTTCGGGTACATCATCACTGTCCATCAGACTCCAGTCATCATCAGTAGCATCATATTGATACCATATGGAATCCTGATAATAATAGGTATCGTCTTCGTACTCATAGTAGCCTCTTGACGGACCAAGGTCATCAATCCCGTATGCCATTTTGGATATGAGCATTACTACACCCACATTTAACATAGGGAAAATCATCGCAAATATTATAACGCCAACAAATAAACCACGCTTACGGGACTTCTTTTTTTCAGTTGTCACAGCTGTGGCCTCATTATACCGTTGCGTTCCGGTTTCACTCTTTCTGTCCGCAATTTCACCCTTCAGCTTTTGATAAAGTTCATTCACCGCATAGGCCTCATCTGCGCCCTGATAACGGACTGCGCGCTGCCCGTCGCTTTTATTTTTATAAACTACAAAATTGCCCGTACTGTCCTGATAGATACCAAACGCCTTAGGCTCCGTAATATTTTTGCCGATAAAGAAGCGCGTCACTTCCTCAGGGGGCAAATTGTGCGCAGTATACCACGCCTTCAACTCTTCAATAGTCCTGGGCTGCTCACCCGCAAAACGGTTCACTCCATCCAAAGTGGCACCACAATTCGGGCAGGTACTGTTCTGTTCCTCAATCATGCTTCCGCAATAATCGCATTTAATCTGCATCGTATTTTCCTCTTAAGTGCTAATACGGTTGATAAGGCTCTTTATGCCTTGTATTCAACCTTTACTCTATCGTGTCCGCATATATTATAGCATAACGGTTCTTTTTTAACAAATTCACCTTTAATCCTTCCAAGGACGTTTCTTCCCAAGCCAGCCGTTCTGCTCCCAATACTCTTTTTCCACAGGTGACGAACCCATACCTGCCGACTGCATTGCGCCCATTACTTTAAACATAAAACGGGTTTTTATGCCCACCGATGGCTTTTTCCTCGCGGAAAGTTTCCGGGCGAGTTTCTCTGTATCCTTCTCGATTTTTACTTTTTTCTTTTCATTTACACCGTACCAACTCATCGCCTGCACTGCAACACCATAAGACTTAATATTCGGCACGCCCCAGTAAAAAAGCGTGTTTGTAATATCTTTCATCGCAGACTTCATACCGGTTCCGGCAGCGGTAGAAACCACCACCGCCCTTTTAGAAAACATACACTTCCTGGGTCTGTGCACCATCCAATAGGTAAAAGTCAAATCCATAAAAGACTTCATAGGCGCAGACGCGTGCATACAGTATGTTGGCGTTGTAAAAATCAGCACGTCGGCAG
>JAZNTK010000069.1:0-4156 GCA_045591685.1 Lachnospiraceae bacterium | reverse complement strand
GCTACCCACAACAGCAACAACACGCACAATGAACTTAATCTCTTCATAATTCTCCTTTTTACATAGATGCTTTCTGATTCTCTACTGCGAAAGAAATCGCCGCCTGTGCACGTAATTCCGGAATGAGTTTCTCCGGCGGGCACGGTCCTTCAATAAAAACATACCCTTCGATTCCGACATGATGTCCGGATGCACTTCTCGGCGGAACAATGATTGGCTCCATCACATGAAATTCATTCACCATTTTATCTACCACTTCATTCACATCCGATACGTCTTCTATCTCAGCATAAAAATGGAATTTCCGGTTCTTTTTCTTCTTGGCATCTTCCAGTCTGCAAAGAATTCCTGTTGTAATTGCCACAAGCAGTGTACAGACAATCGCCGCTTCGTAGAAACCGAATCCCACTGCAATACCGAGCGTTGCCGTCGTCCAAAGTGTTGCAGCCGTCGTAAGTCCCGTAATATGATCCCGTCCTTTTACCATAATGGTACCGACACCAAGGAAACCAATGCCTGAAATAACCTGCGCGGAAACACGCAACGGATCACTGTCGGGATCCTGCGTCCAGACAAAAATACCTATCAGGGAAGTCATACAGGCCCCCACACATACCAGAATATGTGTACGAAGTCCCGCCGCTCTTCCAAGCTTCTCTCTTTCACGTCCGATATATGCACCGCATAACATGGCTATCAGCAAACGCACTATTACGGAAATCACATTAAATTCCTGCAGATACGCGAACCACTCCATAAGAACCCTCCTCGTTTATTTCACTTCCGTTCCGCCCCATTCAACCACGCAGAAGCCCTCTCTCTCAAAAGGTACAATCTCCGGCGCTTCCACCGTTATCGGCTCCTCCAATACCTGATACGCCATAAAAACGCGCAACACGCTGTCCGGCTGCGGGTTAATATAAAGGTCTGCCGATTCGGTATATATCTCCTGCTGGAAGGTGATTAGATTATAAGGATTATCCTGCATCCTCGGCAGCCAGAACACAATGAATTCATTATACTCCCGCGGTGTCATTCCCATCCTTGCAAGCACATCCTGAAGGAATGCGGCCGTATCCTCTCCTGCCACTACATATCCCTTGGACATATCATATTCCGTATCACTGATGCCTTCCCAGAAAAGGTAAGAATATTCTTTCCCCGACTCCGAATCCGTCAAAGTACCGTCCGGTTGCGCCGTCACATGCCATCCGTCATTGTATTCCGGATACGTACAGGTCAACTCACCATCATACTCGAGCACCACACTCACATCCATGGTCTCTTCCGGATACAGATAAATGACCGGCTTCAAATCTCTCTCTTCAATAATCGCAGGTTCTTCCCCTCTGATACTATATATTACCGCAAAGAGAAGAATACCGATTACAAGCAAAAGCACCGGCAAAACAATCAAGAGAACAAACAATACGACAAGAATCAGCCATATGTATTTTTTGCCGGCTTTTTCCTTGGATTCCTGCACTTGTGCTTCATCAAATTTCTTTTTGCCCTCCATCATTCTTCTCCTCGTATTATAAAGTAGTAGTGTTTATAGTCCCTCTCCAAGGACTGTATGCTATACTATTGGAGATACTGTGGATTGTTATTTTTCTCCTACCACTTGATGGTTCTAGAAAGGCTACAACCACAGTCTCTTTGTATATTTGTTAATCAGTTAGATACCGCATGACGGTTTATTTAGAACGAGGTTACAATCGCAAGGAGTACCAGTGGTTCTAAAACAGTATCAAATATTTATTCAAAGGAGAATTGCTATGATTTACGTAGGCATTGATGTTGCCAAAGATAAGCACGACTGCTTTATCACTAACTCAGACGGTGAAGTACTATTTAAGTCTTTTACCATTGCTAACAATCGTGAAGGTTTTGAAACTTTATTCCAAAGAATCGAATCCGTATCAGATGATTTAACCAAAGTAAAAGTAGGGCTAGAAGCCACAGGACACTATAGTTACAATCTTCTGGGATTTCTTCTTGATAATGGTTTGCCGACCTTCGTTATCAATCCGTTACATACCAATCTTTACAGAAAAAGTCTAAGCCTTAGAAAGACGAAAACGGATAAAGTTGATGCCCATACAATTGCTTCTATGATTATGTCTGATGTGAACTTAAAGTCCTACTCAGACACATCTTACCACAACGAAGAATTAAAGTCATTAACTCGTTACCGTTTTGATAAGGTAAAAGAACGTGCGCAGTTGAAACAATCTATTTCAAGGCTTGTAACTATTCTATTTCCCGAACTGGAAAAGCTTGTTCCAACGCTTCATATGGCATCCGTTTATGCTTTACTTACTGAATTTCCAAATGCTTCTGCCATCGCATCAGCACACCTTACCAGACTTACAAATCTGCTTTCCGAAAGTTCCAAAGGCAGATATGGCAAAGATACTGCTGTCACATTTCGAGAAGCTGCTAAAAGTTCCATCGGTTCACATATGCCTGCAAAGTCTTTGGAATTAAAGCACACCATCAAACTCATCCGAGAACTAAACGCCGAGATTGAAGAAATTGAAAATGAAATCAAAATCATTATGGACGAAATCAATTCACCTATTCTTACAATCCCCGGTATCAACTACCGTATGGGAGCAATGATTATCGCTGAAATCGGTGATTTCAGTCGCTTTGATTCTCCAGATAAAATACTTGCCTATGCTGGCATGTCCCCCTCCACTTACCAATCAGGGCAACTAGATAATTGCTATGCTCACATGGAAAAGCGTGGCTCACGATACCTTCGATATGCTCTTTACAATGCAACCAAATATGTCTGCCACTGGGACGAATCCTTTGGTTCTTACCTTGCTAAGAAACGTGCTGAAGGCAAGCATTACAATGTCGCTTTATCTCATGCAACAAAGAAGCTTGTAAGGTTGATTTATCAACTCGAAAAATCAGGACAGTCATACGTCAAACCTGTCTAATTCTCTGTAAATCAAATATCTCCTTTTAGAGCACCTATAACGATGCTCTTATTGTCATGCAGTTTTCAATGTTCAAGTATATCTGAAATGCATTTCTGCAATTCATTCATAAAATAACATTTTTAGACTTGACTTTTAATAGTTAGTCTTTCTTTTCGGGTATTATCACCTTTGATTTTACTATATTTTTGTTGATTCTTCAACCTTTTCACTGCAGCGGTTCTTATGTTTTCCCTTGTAAAAGAACATCGTTTCCGCTATACTTTAGCCATAGGTTTGCGATGTCAAAACGATTACGCTCTGATGACTTCCCGTCACGGAAATCCGAATACCAAAAAGAAAGGTATACACAACCATGGAAATCGAACGTAAATTTACCGTAAAATCCATCCCCGGGAATCTGGCTTCCTATCCCTGCCGGAAACTCGAACAGGGATATCTGAATACCGCACCTGTTGTCCGTGTGCGTCGCGAAGATGACAACTATTATCTCACTTACAAAGGAAAAGGCTTCCTGGTGCGCGAAGAATACAATCTTGCACTGACCGAAGAAGCCTATCTTCATTTACGTGAAAAAGCCGACGGCCTGATTATCACCAAAGACCGTTATCTGATTCCGTACAATGATACACTTACCATTGAACTGGATATATTTAAAGGACCGCTTGCGCCCCTTGTCCTTGCCGAGGTGGAATTCGAAACGGAAGAACAGGCCAACGAATTCGTTGCGCCGGAATGGTTTGACAAAGACGTCACTTCAGACCCTTCCTTCAGTAATTCCGCGCTCAGCCAAATGTTCTGAATAACTTATCTTCCACACATTAAATTCTGCCGTACAGCTTGGCCATATGATATAATTTCGCAGCAAGCTCCGGGGTACATGCGCCACTCTGCATGCGCCATTTCCAGTTTGTCCCGAGCGTGGACGGCAGATTCATTCTCGCTTCATTTCCAAGTCCCAGACAATCCTGTATCGGAATAATTGCCGTATCCGCAACGCTCTGTTGCGCCAGACGAATCAAATCCCAGTTGATATTCGTGGCACTTTTGATTCCCAGATATTCGCGGATGTGTTTCTTATCTGTATTTTTTGCACTCGTATACCATCCCATTACGGTATCGTTATCATGTGTTCCCGTATAGACCACACAATTCGAATCATAGTTATGCGGCAAATAATCATTCTCTTCATCCGAATCAAA
>JAZNTK010000068.1:0-25731 GCA_045591685.1 Lachnospiraceae bacterium | reverse complement strand
ATCAAACGGTCAATACCGTAAAGAGCGATTCTTCTGTAGTCACCGATGATACGTCCGCGTCCGTAAGCATCAGGAAGACCTGTGATAATGTGGTTAGAACGGCATGCACGCATTTCCGGTGTGTAAGCATCAAATACACCTGCGTTATGTGTCTTTCTGTATGTTGTGTAGAAGTCCTGTACTTCAGGATCTAATGTATAACCGTTATCAGCACAAGCTTTTTCAGCCATACGAACACCGCCGAATACGTGTAAACCACGCTTGAAGGGCTTGTCTGTCTGGAAACCTACGATAGTTTCTTTGTCCTTATTTAAATATCCGGGGCCATGGGAAATGATTGTAGAAACAACCTTAGTGTCCATATCAAGAACACCGCCTGCTTCTCTTTCCTGCTTAGAGAGCTCTAATACCTGATCCCATAAGTCCTTTGTATTCTGTGTTGCGTCAGCAAGGAATGACTCATCTCCGTCATAGGGCTCATAGTTGGCCTGAATGAAGTCCCTGACATTGATTTCGTTTTGCCATAACTCGCCTTTAAAACCTGTCCATTCTTCTCTCAATGTTTTATCCTCCTATATATATTTAAAAATATTGTTTATTAAAGACTATCATATATTTTACTCCTCAAAACTTTTATAGTCAAGATAAAAGGCGTGATAAAGTACATAAAAATAAAGGAAGAATAAGGAATTTTTCATATTTTAAGCGGTTTAATTTCGGCATCGCAAAAAAACGAAAAATATAGTTAATTTTTTTGAATTTAAGAAGTTTGTCTTGCACATTCAGACAATCTGTTTTAGAATAAAAAAACAGAAAGTAAAGGAAAGAGAGGACTGTAAAAATGGCTGAATTTACGAAAGACATGACAATCGGTGAGATGCTTAGAACAAATCCCGGCGTTGCACCTGTACTTATGAGCGCAGGTATGCATTGCATCGGATGCCCTTCCGCACAGGGAGAAACTCTTGAGGAAGCAGCTATGGTTCACGGCATGGACGTGGATGCATTGCTCGAAGCATTAAATCAGTTATAAAATAAAATTCTATATTATTAAAAAAATCGCTTAAGCCATATGACGGGTTTAAGCGATTTTTTGATTACGGTTAAATATTGGCAAGTGATTTCACAGCATTTTCCGGAATCAGTGTTTCGCAGTGTTCATCTGCGTAGAAGCGGAAATAGCCGTTATCGGCAACCGTTTCACCGTATTCCCCAAGAATACTGCAAATTTTTGCAAAATCTTCATCGGAAGATTCTACATTATATAAATACAAAATAAAACTGTTTTTTAAAGTGTTTTTATAAAGAGTGCTTGCGCCGTTGTAAAAACTGCCGAAGTTTCGGCATGCACGAATGGTTTCGTTTAAGGTGTCAAATTCAAAGAAAATGCTTTGAAGCTCTGTGGATTGGGAAGCGTCATTATTATCTGCATTTTCAAGTAAGGCAGGAGCTTCTTTATCGTTATGTTGTTGCATTTTTTTGAATAATTCCGCAATGTCCTCATTTTTTTCCGTCAGGGACTGGAAAACATCTCCGATAATGTTGGACAGGGTATTATCACCACCATGTACGGAAGGGGCAAAACGGGAAAATCTGGTATCCAGTTCATCCGGGTCTTCTACTTTAGTAATGATAATTACAGCACATTCCGTAAAAGGAATTACTTCAATCATTAAGGGGGTATCTTCCGCTTCGAAGTCGCATTCGTATGCGGCCATCTGCATCATATCCTGAAAGAGACGTTTTACTTTCTCGTTACCGTAGGACATTTCGCTGAGCTTTAAATCCCTTTTCTCTAATTCTTTTTTTGTAAGTGTACATCGTATCTGATGATCATTTACTCGTTCTATTTTCATTCAATACTCCAATCTGTTTTGAAGGATATAAATATAATTGATTTTCATTTATAACTATTCAAAGTATGCATTCGCAAAAGCACTACTCTCATATTATATTTCGACATAAAAACGTAAAGTTTTTACAGTATATTAAACTTTTCGTTGATTTTAGTCAATAGTTATGTCGCTTTGTTCACCAAATGTTCAAGTGCGAAATTTGTCGATGAGATTTTCTTGTATTGGGTGTTGACAGATATTATACTAATGCCAAAAGGTGCCCCACGGAAAAATGTACCGGTTAGGAGGCAGTGGATTAACCTTTATAATAGCATAAAATTCTTCTTTCGATGCATTCGCATTTGAAACGTCTTTTAAGCTGGTGTGCAGTCGCACATCCGTTATTCCAAATAATTTTCAGAGCATAATAATTCAAACATTTGGATGATTATTTTTTGGTACGCTCCAGGGCATCTTTTTTGTTTTTATAGTATCGTCATAATTAAAATATTTTATGTTGGAAATTTTATTTTGATACAATTGCATCACGGTTCCTTTTGGATAAAAATTTTCAGCAATTGTCTTCTGTCTGAAATCATTTCCGTATTCGGCTTTTTTAAACAAAGTAAGTTCCTCAAGCCACTGTGTTTGGCCGAAAGCGGAGAAATTGCATAAAAATTCTAATGACGATACGGAAATATTCTGTTATAATAAGGGCGGTCAAAACCGAAACGGAGGAAAACGCCATGGAATCTAAGAGCGCGGATAAGCGAAAGAGAAAGAGAAAAAAACAAAGACAAGCCATGTTGGCAAAAGCAATTCCCGTTGTGATTGCGATTGTCCTTATTATAGCGATTGTAGGTATTTTTTATGGAGAAACCTTAATTGAAAGTGTATATTATACATCCGAAAGAGTGGATTTGTATCAGTATTTTGAATTGGTGGAAGCAGATGATGTTGCCATGATGATGCAGGATGCCCATGTGGATGACAAGGCAAAACTTGTGGATGGCAACTGTTATTTTGATATGGCAACCGTGGAGAAATATTTTACGGACCGCTTCTATGTTAATTATGAAGAAGGTATTGTTCTTTATACCACGGAGAAAGAGATATATAAGACTTATATCGGAGAAGAATATGCTTCTTATACCGTAGCGGGACAAGAGAATGCACTTACCTGTCCGGCGGCAATCATGATTGACGAAGACTTGTATTTGTCGGCAGATTTTGTGAAGATATTTGCGAATTTTTCTTATGAATATTTTGCAGAACCCAATCGAATGCTGATTTATACGGAGTGGGCAAGCAGACAGTCTGCTACCATTGATAAAGAAACCAAATTGCGTTATCAGGGCGGCGTAAAGAGTCCTATTTTAAAAGACCTTGCGGAAGGCGAAACCGTTTATGTTCTGGAAGTAATGGAGACATGGACCAAGGTTATTACGGAAGACGGCTTTATCGGCTATGTGGAGAATAAGCGTCTTGTGGAAGGCGATATGGTGGCACAGACCCCGGTAAATGATGCGATAGTGCTGAATTATCAGAGTATCAGTCGTGAAGGCAAAATTAATATGGCCTTCCATCAGGTATTCTCACAGGGTGCCAACAGTACGTATGATGCCTACATGGCAGAAACCAAGGGAGTAAATGTAATTGCTCCTACATGGTTCCGTATTTTGGATGAGGAAGGAACCGTGGAATGTATTGCAAGTTCGGAATATGTGATTAAAGCTCATAATAAGGGTATTGAAGTATGGGCTGTGGTTACGGATGTGGATTATAAGGTGGAGCTTGGTGCAATCCTTTCCTCAAGCGAAAAGAGAGCGGCGTTGGTGGATACTTTGATTTCTTATGCATTGCAGTATGATTTGGACGGAATCAATGTTGACTTTGAGACTGTAGGAGCTGAATACGGAGATGATTTTGTTCAGTTTTTAAGAGAGTTATCGATTCAGACCCATGCCAATAATATTGTTTTATCTGTAGATAACTATGCGCCGACTGCATCTACCTTATATTATGGTCGTGCAGAACAGGGATTGGTTGCGGATTATGTGATTGTTATGGGTTATGACGAACACTGGAGCAGTTCAGAGGTGGCAGGTTCCGTAGCGTCCATTAATTTTGTGGAAAACGGAATTCAGAATACCATGGAGGAAGTTCCTGCCGAAAAGATTATTAATGCCATTGCTTTTTATACCAGACTCTGGAAAACAGAGGGCGGTGACGTAAGTTGCGAAACAATCGGCATGGACATGGCGCAGAACTGGATTGATACCAATGGTGTAGAAATGTACTGGGATAATGAAACCTGCCAGTATTACGGCGAAATCCAGAAAGATAACGTGCTTTACCAAATATGGATGGAAGAAGAAGAATCCATTCAGGTAAAATTAAATGTTATGGATGCAAACAATATTGCAGGTGTTGCGGAATGGAAGTTGGGCTTTGAAAATGCTTCCGTTTGGGATATTATCGAGGAATATACCAATTCATAAAATAAAGGGCTTGTCACCTAAGGTGGCAGGCCTTTTTCAATGTCGAAAAATGCGATGCTTTCAGGTTGCCGGTGTCGAAAAAGCTTGCTATAATGAATTTCATAAAACGCAGATATCTATTTGCGACTTCTACTTACAGAGATTGTATTCGTGGTCGAATCGACCGAATATTTCAACGACTGAATTTAATAATTACCGGAGAGGCTGCCCTTTATTCTGTTTTATCAATTTCGTCAATTTGCACATATGCATTTGTGTAAGCCACTGATAAAATAACAGTTAGATTACCTGTCTTTCGCGCAACTGTCTAAAACATATCTTTATACATATCAGGGCAGTCTCTCATTTATTTGTAGGGACACAAGTCTGTGCATCATTATAAAACGCTTAACGGAGGAATTATAGTATGGACAGAATGTTTGAGCAACTAACGGTTTTTGATGCATTTATGTTGTCAAAAGTGATGGGAAATTATAAGCTTGCAAAGCGACTTTTAGAGCCGTTAATCGGATGTAAAATAAAAGATATTATTTGTGAGGGAAGCGGTATTGTGGAAAGGAGCGGCGGGAAAAAGGGGATCTGCCTGGAAGTGAGTACATTTGACGGGAAAAGTAAAAATATGATGATTCACTTGTTTTTGTATACAGAAGATATCTTTGGTGCGGGCAGAGGTGTTTATCGGTTCGAGGAACAATGTGTGGAGGAACCCGGGATTGTACTTGATAAAGGATTTATGCAGATTTTTGTATGTGCTACTGCCGAGACTGCGGAAAAAGAGAGAAGTGATGAGGTAAAAGCTTTTCTTTATTACCTGATTAATCCGGGAGAAAGAAGAAATAATTGTATCAAAATGTTGAATGATGAGTTACGCCGGGTGCGGCAGAATGTTCAGTATAAAAAAGAATACAGACAGTATATACAGGAGGAGACGGAAGCCAGTCAAAGGCGTTATGCAAAGAGTCTTTTGGAAGAGAAAAGAAGATAGTGGTATATGACAACCGCTTTAGAAAATAAAATGATAAAAAGCATGGATGCACTATGCATCAAAAGGACTTTTTATGATGAGTTATTTATGGGGCGGTATGATTATAATTGGGATTATATATGCTGCTTTCGCGGGGAATCTTAGCGCGGTTACGGATGCGGCTATTCAGTCTGCGCAGGATGCCGTGACCTTATGCATCACTATGGTAGGTGTAATGTCCATGTGGGTTGGACTGATGGAGATTGCCAAAGAAGCGGGTATTGTTGACCGGTTATCGCGCATGTTAAGCCCGATTTTACATTTTTTATTTCCGGGTGTGCCGAGAGGAGGAAAAGCGGAGGAGTATATTTCGTTAAATGTGATTGCCAATGTGTTGGGGCTTGGTTGGGCTGCAACACCGGCAGGATTAAATGCAATGAAAGAGCTGGATGGATTAAGGCAACGGCAAGGACTTGCACCTGGAATTGCTACCAGGGATATGTGCAACTTTTTAATTCTTAATATCTCTTCGTTACAATTGATTCCTGTGAATCTGATTGCATATCGGAGCAGTTACGGCTCGGAGAATCCGGCAGGAATTATTGCACCGGCAATTTTAGCCACTTTATTTTCTACGGTTGTGGCAATTGCGTTTATATGCATTGTAAATCGTTTTAGCAAAGAGCAGAGGAGGGTAGTCAAATGAGTACTCTCGTTACAATATCCAATATGATTCTTCCGATTGTAATCTTGTTGATTGTGGCAATCGGACTCGGACGCAGGAAAGATGTTTACGGACTCTTTGTAAAAGGTGCAGAAGACGGATTTCAAACCGTTATTAAAATTATGCCTACACTTATTGGTTTGATGGTGGCGGTAGGTGTGCTTCGTGCGTCCGGATTTTTTGATTTTTTATCTCTTATTATCACACCGTTGGTTAAGTTTCTTGCCCTTCCGGCAGAGGTGGTTCCTTTCCTTTTGATTAAAATGTTTTCTTCTTCCGCAGCTACCGGACTGGCTTTGGATTTGTTTAAGACTTATGGTACGGATTCCTATGTAGGTACGCTTGTATCCCTTGCCATGTCGTCTACGGAAACTGTTTTTTATACCATGAGTGTTTATTTTATGACAGTAAAAATTACGAAGACACGTTATACCCTGGCAGGGGCGTTGCTTGCTACACTTTCCGGAATTGTGGCAAGCGTGGTGCTTGCGCTGTGGATGTGCGGGTGATAAAATATAAGAAATTTTACCCGGTTGCGAAAAAAACACCGTAAAATCAAGCGTTTGCAACCGACTGTTGACAAATTTACAAGCGGACTTGATAGTATGCAACCGCCGGAAAAGATAAGATTGGGGTAACAAAACACGAAGCAAGGCTTCATATTTTACAACCCCAAGGAGGATGAAAAAATGATTTTAGCAGACAAAATTATTTATTTAAGAAAGAAGTGCGGATGGTCTCAGGAAGAGCTGGCAGAGAAGATGAATGTGTCCAGACAGTCCATCTCGAAGTGGGAGGGTGCACAGTCGGTTCCCGATTTGGATAAAATATTAAAATTATGTCAGGTGTTCGGCGTGTCCACGGATTACTTATTAAAAGAAGAAATGGAAGAACCGGAATTAAAGCAGGATGTATATGAACCTTTGAATGTGAAGCATATTTCTGCAGAGTTTGCTAACGAATTTATGGATGCAAAGCGTAAGTCAGCCCTTAAGGTGGCAATCGGTGCAAGTATCTGCGTGCTATCGCCCATCGTACTTATTCTTATGGGTGGATTGGAAGAATTTGGTTTTATAAAAGAAAACGTAGCTGCAGCAATCGGTTTGGGCGTGCTTCTGTGCATGATCATTGTAGCGGTAGTGTTGTTTATTTTTAACGGCAGTATGATGGCTGACTATGAATGGGTAGAGAAGGAGAATTTCGTCTTAGATTACGGTGTGGCCGGAATTGTTGAAAGCAGAATGAAGAAACAGCGTCCTATGCTTACGCTTACAAGAGCGATTGGTGTTGGTTTGTGTATTCTTGGGGCAGCAGTGCTTGTAGTGACAGCTACTCTTACGGGAGAAGCGCTTGCTACCATTATTGCAGTAGACATTTTACTGGCATTAGTAGCAATTGCGGTATTTTTGTTTACAAGATGGGGAAATGAAGCGGATGCCTATGCACAGCTTCTTCAGACCGGAGACTATGATCCTAATCACAAAAAGAATTATGAGAAGCATGAATTGGTAGGCGGTATCTACTGGTGTACCGTTACTGCGATTTACTTAGCAATCAGTTTTATTACCGGTGAGTGGGGATATACCTGGATTATCTGGCCGGTAACAGGTGTATTTTATGGTGTAATCGCTTGTATTATCAATTACACTGAGCGCAAGAAGGGTGAGTAAGTATTAGGAACTGTCCAATAGTATACAGTTAAGAGTTTCAAAACCGGACTTCTAAAAGTCCGGTTTTTTCTATAAAATAGCTAGTGTAAATATACTTTTCATAAAAAATACGTTGAAATATCCAAATATTTCCGCTATGTTATTTTCATAAAAATAATTCAAGTAAAGGTGAATATATTGAAAGAAAAAAGCGAACAAGAAAAACAAAATATAGAAGATATAAAAAAAGAGGAAGCTAAAACCGCAGAAGCTGAGAACTTGCAGGGAGATGAAGAGCAGGAAGGAAAGCCTTGGTCTCCTATCACTATGCTTAAGAACTTTATTTGTGGTGCAGCAATCGGTGGCGGTGCAATTTTGCCCGGAGTCAGCGGAGGTGTGCTTTGCGTGGTATTTGGTGTATACCGTGCCATTATGGAATTGTTTTCGCACCCTGTCCGTGCATTGAAGAAAAACTGGCGGATGTTTCTTTTGGTAGGCATCGGCTGGGTTTTCGGTTTTTGGATTTTTGCCAAAGTCATTGAGTTTTTATTTATCAAATCAGAGATGATGGCAACCTGGCTTTTTATCGGATTGATTATCGGAACGATACCGTCAATATACAAGGAAGCCGGCAAACAAGGACGAAGTAAAGGTTCTTTTGTATCCATGTTTATTGCATTTGCAGCATTAACTTCGCTTCTTACATATGTTCAGTATGGTGAGTTTATTCAGGTGACGCCCGGATTTGGTTGGTATGTATTCAGCGGTGCACTTTGGGGCATCAGTATGGTAGTGCCGGGTATGACTTCTTCCTCAATTCTGATGTCACTGGGGTTGTATGAGAGTTTGAATTCCGGTATCGTGAATTTTGATATGGGGGTCATTTTACCGTGGATTCTCGGTATGGCAGCAACTGCATTGCTGTTGGCAAGGCTTGTAAATTATCTTTTTGAGAAATATTATTCTTATGCATTCCATGCGGTAGTAGGGATTGTGTTGGCATCTACCATTGTAATAATTCCGCTACACTACAATAACATTCTGCAGTTCTTGGCAGGAATTTTATTTGGGGCATCAGGCTTCATTATTGCTTATCTTTCTGATAAAATGGATTTAAAGGTAAAATAGGAGGCACAGTTATGAACGTTCAGGAAATATTATCCAAAGTAGATCATACATTATTATCCCAGACAGCAACCTGGGAAGAAATCAAAGCAATTTGTGACGATGGCATTAAGTACCAAACAGCATCCGTGTGTATTCCTTCCGTCTATGTAAAAAAGGCAGCAGAGTATGTTGCAGGCAAGGTAAAAATTTGTACCGTTATCGGTTTTCCGAACGGATATGTACCAACTGCAATTAAGTGTGAGGAGGCTCGTCTTGCAATTGAAGAGGGTGCTGAAGAAATCGATATGGTAATCTGTGTCGGTGCTTTAAAGGACAAGCAGTATGATGCGATTTTAGAAGAAATCAAAGCGATTAAAAAAGTCTGCGGTGATAAAATTTTAAAAGTAATTATTGAAACCTGTCTTTTGACCGAAGAAGAAAAGATTAAAATGTGTGAAATCGTGATGGCGTCCGGTGCGGACTACATCAAGACGTCCACCGGATTTTCGACTGCCGGTGCAACGCCCGATGATATCCGTATTTTTGCAAAGCACATTAGTGCTCCCGTTAAAATTAAAGCAGCAGGCGGTATTAAGTCCATTGCTGATGCTGAGGAGTTTCTGGCGCTTGGAGCTGAACGTTTGGGAACCAGCCGTATTGTAAAAATTGTGAAGGAAATGTAGCCCACGCCGTCATAGATACTTCTTCCGGCACTTTGGGAGCTTCGTATTCGCGAATGGCATCTTTTATGGTTTCAAAGTCCGCAGGACCAAAGTCTAAAAGAAATTCATGGAAGTTGTAGTCGGAGTAATTGTCTTTCCATTTAAGCATTGCAAGTTCGCGGCATTCCATGATTTCCAAATAACCAACATAATATTTGAGATAATTTCCGGGGGAATTTACGATGTAGTCGTAGATTTCCCTTGTTATTTTTTTATCTTCTATACCGAAGGCTTTTAAGGTTTCGTGGGCATCTTCATAGGTGGCACCGTAATAGTGAATGGAGATATCCAGCATGGAATACAGGGCCAGATGAAGTTTTCGGTTCAAAAGAACCAAGCGACAATAATCCTCATCTCCGAAGTTGTTGGCATATTCATAACTGTAAAATTCGGCATAGGTGGCATACCCTTCCACATATCCTCCGAAATGCAGAAGATGGCGGATCGGATGGGCATCCTGCTCTTCCAAAGCCAAAGTGGAATATACGGACTGATATAAATGTCCGGGGTATCCTTCGTGAGCCAGAGTGGTATACAATTCCAAATTTTCAGGAGCAGTGCCATAATTAATATAAATAACATTTTCGCTGACGTCATCTAACGGAGGAGTCAGGTAAAATGCCGGACTTAAGTAGTTCTCCATGGATTCACTGACTTCTTTTATTTCATAAACGGGCATATCTTTTATAGCTACTTTCGGATAGGAGGGGAAATCTGCCAAAATGCAACTTTCCAAATCTGCCAGCATTTTATCGGGTTCTGAGAGTGAAAAAACGGAAGTGCTGTTTTGTGTTTGTGTAATATATGCAACCTCGGTAAATGTACTGTAATCTGCCATAAAAGAGGTCTTAATTTCAGCCATTAATTCTTCGGGAGTTTTGGAAGAACCGGTTAAGCGTTCCATTAATATTTCATAATATTCCCGGCCTTCCGGATAATAACAAAGTCCGTTTTCGTTTGTGCCATTGCCGATGAGCGTGGTTAGTTGGTGAGCAAGGCTTTTGTATGCGGGAATCACTGAGTGCAGGAGAATTTCATTGTTTGCTTTTACGTATGCATCCATTTCACTTTGGCTGAGTACTCCTGTATTTACCAATTCCTGTAAGCGTTCGGAAAAAGAAGTCTGTAAAAAGTGAGTGCCGGAACTTATGTCGGATTCTTTTATAATGTTATTGCATTGGGAAATTGTTTGTCTGCAGGCGCTCGCGGACATGAAAAGACCTTCTGCGGATTTTTCGTGTTCGAATTGAGCCAGACCTTCAAAATACGCAGGAACACTTTTAAGTAAATTCAGATAATTTTCAACATCTGCTACATCTTCAAAAGTGTATTCTGCCAGAAGTATGGGAAGCTGGTTTTGCATGCCGGAAGTAGGAGAAAGGGGCTCGTCATAGTATAGGTAGGTATACGCCTCTTTTTCGGTTTCCAGGTAATCAAGCAAAATATCATAAGTGCGTTGATTGGATTCGTTTAGGGCATCTCTGCGGATTTCTTTTAGGGAATCAATGGTATGTACTAAAGCATGATAATCTGCGAGGCTATGGGTTTTATCATAAGAAGGAAGTATATTTGCCGTATCTGTGATACCATAATGTTCAGGAGAGGAAAGCGTATAATGGAGACTCAAACCGTCTTGGCTTAATTCTTTTATAAACAAGGTATCACAAAGCTCCTCAAATTCACGATTGGGTGTATGAAAAAAGAAAAAGAGTGCAAAAATGAGTAAAACAGAGCCGGAAATCATTAGTAAAAGTGATTTGGGATTTGAACAAAGTATTTTTTTAAGAGAATATAAAATTTCTTTGATATGCGATAAAGTTTTTGATGCAGACATATCAGTATTCTTCCTTTTTTGTTTTAAATATATGAAAAAAAAGAAATAATAATGTAAAAATGTTGTTTCTTGATAGAAAAAGTGCTAAACTATTAGCGGTTAAAAAGCACAAAACACATTTACGGAGGCAAAAATGAATAATTTGGAATTGAAAAAAATCGCCAATGAAGTTCGAAAAGGTATTATAATTTCTACCCATGCCGCAAAAGCCGGACATCCCGGCGGATCTTTGTCGGCAGCGGATATTTTCACATATTTGTATTTTGAGGAGATGCAGAACATTGATCCTGCAAATCCTAAGAATCCGGACAGAGACCGTTTTGTTTTATCGAAAGGTCATACTGCGCCCGGTTTATATGCAGCGCTTGCGTTGAAGGGATTCTTTCCTTATGAAGATTTGGTAACACTTCGTAAGCTGCATTCTTACTTACAGGGACATCCCGATATGAAGTCTACTCCCGGTGTAGATATGTCTACCGGTTCTTTGGGACAGGGTATCTCTGCGGCAGTAGGTATGGCACTTGCTGCAAGAATCGACAAGAAGGATTATCGCGTATATACCTTGCTTGGTGACGGTGAAATCGAAGAAGGTCAGGTTTGGGAAGCTGCAATGTATGCAGGACATAAGAAACTTGATAACCTGGTTGCTATCGTTGACAACAATGGTTTACAGATTGTCGGTAAGATTGAAGATGTATGTTCACCTTACCCCATTGATAAAAAGTTTGAAGCTTTTAACTGGCATGTAATCAATGCGGATGCCCATGATTTTGACAGTCTTCGTGCTGCATTTGCAGACGCGAAAACAGTTAAGGGTATGCCTACCGTAATTGTTTGTAAGAGTATTAAAGGTAAGGGCGTTTCTTTTATGGAGAATCAGGCAGGCTGGCACGGTGTTGCGCCTAACGATGAGCAGAAAGAAATTGCAATGGCAGAATTAGAGAAAGCAGGTGAAGAATTATGTCAGAAGTAAAGAGAATTGCTACAAGACAAGGTTATGGTGAAGCACTTGCTGAACTCGGTGATGAATTTCAGAATTTAGTCGTTATGGATGCTGACCTTGCGGAGTCTACCAAAACTGCGATTTTTGGTAAGAAGTTCCCGGAACGTGTCTTTGACTGCGGTATCGCGGAAGGAAACATGGTTAGTATGGCTGCGGGACTTGCTTCAACAGGCAAGGTAGTATTCGCAAGTTCATTTGCAATGTTTGCAACAGGACGTGCTTACGAACAGATTCGTAACTCCGTAGGTTATCCTGCATTAAATGTTAAAATTGCAGCTTCTCACGGTGGTATTACCGTTGGTGAAGACGGTGCAACACATCAGTGTTTGGAAGATATTGCACTTATGAGAAATATTCCCGGTATGGTGGTTTGTGTACCTTCCGACGTAATTGAAGCAAAGGCAGCAGTTCGTGCAGCGATTGAACACCAGGGACCTGTTTTCTTAAGACTTGGCAGAAATGCAGTGCCTGTAATCAACGACAGACCGGATTATAAGTTTGAATTAGGTAAGGGTATTGTGTTAAAAGAAGGTACCGATGTTACCATTATTGCAACAGGTATCGTGGTAGAAAGCGCAATGGAAGCTGCTAAGAAGCTAGAGGCTGAAGGCGTAAGTGCAGAAGTAATTAACATTCATACCATTAAGCCTTTGGATGATGAACTTGTAATTGCAAGTGCAAAGAAGACAGGAAAGGTTGTTACTGTGGAAGAACATTCCGTAATCGGCGGTTTGGGAAGTGCAGTATGTGATGCTATCTGCAGAAATTACCCGGTTCCTGTTTTAAAAATCGGTGTTCAGGATGAATTTGGTACATCAGCATCAGCATCAGTACTTATGAAAGAGTACAAGTTGGATGCAGACGGCGTGTACGAACAGATTAAAGAATTTTTATAAGAAATAAAATTATGTAGAGGAATAAAAAGGATGTGTCAAAGTAAGACACATCCTTTTAGATTTTATCATAATTTATTTTACGGTCTCATTCCCAAACCACCTTCTAAGGTGATTGTTTCGCCTGTCATATACTTAAAATCGGGATGAGCTAACTGCACACATACTCTGCCGATATGTTCTTCGGGATCGCCAAAGAAGCCCATGGGCGGTGTGTGTACATTCTTTTCAAAAGCATCGGGATATGCTTTCTGGAAATTTTCAAGCTGGGCAGTCCATGCAAGAGGACAGATAACATTTACATTAATTCCGTCTTTGCTCCACTCAGTTGCTGCAACTCGGGTTAAACCACGAATACCTTCTTTGGCAGCAGCATATGCACACTGACCAAAGTTGCCGAATAAGCCTGCACCGGATGCGAAGTTAATAACGCTGCCTTTTGACTCGACAAGGTGAGGATAGCAAGCCTGCATATAATAAAATGCGGCATAAAGTCCTGAATAAATTGCAAGGTCAAACTGTTCGGTTGTGTGGTTTGCCAATGTAACACCGGTAGCGGAAGCCTGTGCATTATTGATTAATACATCAATGCTACCGAATTCGGCAATTGCCTTCTCGGCTACGGATGCTGCGATGGCTGCATTGTTTGAACCTGCTGAAATGTCAGCCTGTACGGGAAGAACTTTTATGCCGTAAAGGCGTTCCAATTCTTCTTTTGCGTCTTCCAGTTTTTTAACGTTACGACCGGTAATGACGATGTTCGCACCTTCCTTGGCATAGGCAGTTGCAATGCCGTAACCGATAGAACCTGCTTTTCCGTTTTCAAGAACTGCTCGTCCGCCACCGGTAATAATGACAGTTTTACCTGTTAAAAATCCCATAAGTAAATCCTCCTTTTACCAATAAAAATATAACACTAATAGTATTATAAAATAATAAATTGTCTCGCAAATGAAAGTAATGTAAACAAATTGTAAATCCCCCCAAAAAGAATGCTGTCAGGCATTTCTTCGGGGGGATTATTAGCATGATTATTGTTTCTCAAATGCTTCTTTTCCTAATCCACACCAAGGACATACCCAATCTTCGGGAACTTCCTCCCAAGGTGTGCCTGCGGGAACACCATTTTCAGGGTCGCCTGCAGCAGGATCATACTCATAAGAGCAGGGGCAAATATATTTTTCCATAAGAATCCTCCTTTCGGATTAGCTGAAGTATCTCTTCAAAAGTCCTTCAAATGCCTTACCGTGTCTAGCCTCGTCGCGAGCCATTTCATGCACGGTATCGTGGATAGCATCTAAATCAGCAGCTTTTGCACGTTTTGCAAGGTCAAACTTACCTGCTGTAGCACCGTTTTCTGCCTCAACTCTCATTTCAAGGTTCTTCTTGGTAGAATCTGTTACAACTTCACCTAATAATTCAGCAAATTTAGCAGCATGTTCTGCTTCTTCCCAAGCAGCTTTTTCCCAGTAAAGGCCGATTTCGGGATAGCCTTCTCTGTGAGCAACTCTTGCCATTGCAAGGTACATACCAACTTCAGTACATTCACCCATATAGTTTGCGCGGAGGTCTTCGATGATGTCTTCGCTACAACCCTGAGCTACACCTACAACATGTTCAGCTGCCCAAACTTTATCCTCACCCTGTGCTGTAAACTTAGAAGCGGGAACGCCACACTGAGGGCACTTCTCGGGTGCTGAATCTCCTTCATGAACATAACCACATACCTGACATACATACTTCATAATCTTAATCTCCTTTGCTTTTTAAAAAATTTGTGATGGTTCAGAGCTGATTTGCAAATCGCTTGGCTCTGAATTGCTTATAATTTAGTGTTGCAATTCCTTGCAATTTGAACATTTGCCGTGGAAACAGGCGGTGTAGTAATCGATTACTCCGTTAAAATATTTTTGCGCTTCTGCGCTTAAAGAAACCTGCATATCCATCGGGATGTCCTGTACACAACCGCAACAGTCGCATACAAAATGATAATGATTTGATACATCTGCGTCGAAACGGTCCGTATTACCATTCACATGCAACCTCTGAATTTCGCCAACATCTTCCAGAAGTGCAAGATTACGGTAAACAGTTCCCAGGCTGATATTCGGCTGTTCTTCGCGTACCGCTGAATAAATCTGGTCTGCCGTGGGATGGTCCTTTCTCGACATTAAAAAAGTTTTGATTGCTTCTCTTTGTTTACTGTACTTTAGATTCATAGCTGGCCGGGCTCCTTCTCTTAAAGTTATTGTTTTTAGTCTTTACAAACAATAATAGTAACGATTACTGATATCAATATATCATATTTTAAGAGAATGTCAATAGATTTTATACAAATTTTTAAAAAAAATTTTGGAAGAAGCAGAAAGAAGTAACTAGCGCTAAAAGAAAACACAAAAAACTTCATATTATAATAAGTAAACAAAGATTGAACAAAAGACCAAAATGTATTATGATAAAAGAGGTGCATTCGGATATCATATAAGAAAGAATTTGCACATAGTTGGAGGGATAAAAAATGAAGAGAATCGGTATGTTGACAAGCGGTGGCGATTGCCAGGCATTAAACGCAGCAATGCGCGGCGTGGTTAAAACAATGATGAACAGCGAAGAAGAAGTTGAGATTTATGGTTTCCTGGAAGGTTATAAGGGTTTAATTTACAGTAATTACCGCATGTTAAGCAGTGCGGATTTTTCGGGTATTTTAACGAAGGGCGGAACAATTCTCGGAAGTTCCAGAACACCTTTTAAAACGATTACCGATCCGGACGAAAACGGTTTGGACAAAGTGAAAGCAATGAAGCAGAATTACTATAAGTTAAATCTTGACTGCTTGGTAATTCTTGGAGGTAACGGAACTCACAAAACTGCAAATTTGCTTCGTGAGGAAGGCTTAAATGTAGTAACATTGCCGAAAACCATTGATAACGATTTGTATGGAACCGATATGACTTTTGGTTTCCAAAGTGCTGTGAATATTGCAACGGATTGTATTGACTGTATTCATACTACTGCAGCATCTCATGGACGTGTATTTATTGTGGAAGTTATGGGCCATAAAGTAGGCTGGCTTACTTTGAATGCAGGTATGGCATCCGGCGCGGATATTATTTTGATTCCTGAAATTCCTTATGATATTGATAAGGTTGTGGATGCGATTGAGAAGCGTAAAAAGAACGGTAGTCGATTTACTATTCTTGCAGTTGCAGAAGGTGCCATCTCTAAAGAAGACGCTAAATTATCCAAAAAGGAATATAAAAAGAAACTTGAGAATCGCAAATTCCCCAGTGTTGCATACGAAGTAGCAGATCAGATTAAAGAAAAGACTGGTGAAGAAGTACGAGTGACCGTTCCCGGTCATACTCAGCGAGGCGGCAGCCCCTGTCCTTACGACCGAGTATTCGCATCACGTCTTGGTTCGGAAGCGGCTAAGTTAATTCTTGACGGCGAATATGGGTTCATGGTTGGCTACAAAAACCGTGAAATCGTTAAGGTTCCCCTCGAAGAAGTTGCCGGCAAGTTAAAGTATGTATCTCCTGATGCAAGCATTGTAAAAGAAGCGAAAATGTTGGGAATCAGTTTTGGAGATTAATCGGAGTTAATACAGAAAGCAGGAAAACAAATGTCATATATGGCGTTGTATCGTAAGTTTCGCCCGGATACCTTTGAGGATGTAAAAGGTCAGGAAGCGATTGTTACGACATTAAAAAATCAAATAAAGAGCGGACGTATCGGACATGCATATCTTTTCTGCGGAACCCGAGGAACAGGTAAGACAACCATTGCTAAAATCATGGCAAAGGCTGTAAATTGTGAAAATCCTGTAGATGGAAGTCCTTGTGGCGAATGTTCCATGTGCCAAAGAATATCTGCAGCAAACAGCATGAATGTGATTGAAATTGATGCTGCTTCCAATAACGGCGTGGATAATATTCGAGAAATTGTGGAGGAAGTATCTTATTCTCCTACGGAAGGAAAGTATAAGGTTTATATCATCGACGAGGTGCATATGCTTTCAACGGGAGCTTTTAACGCTTTGTTGAAAACCTTGGAAGAACCGCCTTCATACGTTATTTTCATCCTTGCGACCACGGAGTCACATAAGATTCCCATTACAATTTTATCACGATGCCAGCGGTACGATTTTAAGAGAATCAGTATAGATACCATTGCAGGAAGAATCAAGGAACTTACGGACAAAGAGCAGGTAGATATTGAAGATGCCGCAATCCGTTATATTGCAAAAGCTGCAGACGGTTCCATGCGAGATGCATTAAGTCTTTTGGACCAATGCATTGCGTTCCATTATGGGGAAACTTTAACCTATGATAAGGCATTAAATGTGTTGGGAGCGGTAGACAATAGTGTATTTGCGACACTTCTGGATTGTATTATTGACAAAGATATCATCGGTGCCGTGAAGCTTTTGGAGGATATTGTTATTCAAGGCCGTGAACTTGGACAGTTCGTGAATGATTTTACCTTATATTTAAGAAACCTTATGTTGGTAAAGACGGCGGATGTGCAGGCGGATGCTTTGGAGATTTCCAATGAAGCGCTGGAAGTATTAAAAGAAGAAGCTTCTAAATTGGAACTTACAACTATATTAAGATATATCAGAGTGTTCTCGGAATTATCCGGTCAGATAAAGTATGCAAGCCAGAAGCGAATCTTGATTGAAGTGGCAATTATTAAGTTGTGTAAGCCACAGATGGAAGCAAAAAATGATGCACTGCTGGATAGAATTCGAGCTTTGGAAGAACAGATGGAACGTGGAGTTGTGGTGTCACAGGCTACAGTAGGAGGCGCAGTTACGCAGCCGGTAGTACAAGCCCCCCGTCCGACAATGCCTAAGGCTGTGCCGGAAGAGATAAAGAAGATTGTTGCCAATTGGCCGTCGCTTATGGACGCTATGGGACAACCTTTAAAATCTGCGTTAAACAGTGTGCGGTTGAGTCTTGGAGAAGGAAATACTCTTTTGGTTGTGGCAGAGGATTTTATCGCACATGAAACGTTAAAAAGAGAAACGAACATGACTGCATTAAAGAATGAACTTGAAGATTTTATCCAGAAAGAAATTCGAATCGAATTGCGCCAGTTAAGCGAAGGGCAGTATTTCGAAGACAGTTATGTGGATTTGTTTAAGGCTTTTAAGATGCCCGTGGAAATAGAAGAATAATTTAAAATCATTAAGGGTGACTACCTTATAAAATAAAAAGAAAAATCAGGAGGCTAATTATGGCAAAACGTGGAGGATTTCCCGGAGGCGGAATGCCCGGAAATATGAATAATTTAATGAAGCAGGCGCAGAGAATGCAGCGCCAAATGGAAGAACAGCAGAAGGAAATGGAAACCAAGGAATTTGAAGCCAAAGCAGGCGGCGGTGCGGTTAGTGTAACAGTAACCGGTTCCAGAGAAGTAACTAAGGTGGTTTTAGATCCTGAAGTTGTTGACCCCGATGATATTGAAATGTTGCAGGATTTGATTATGGCAGCAACAAATGAAGCCCTTCGCATGGTAGAGGATGCGAATAATCAGATGATGAGCAAGATGACCGGCGGCATGAATTTAGGCGGTTATCCTTTCTAATAAATAAACGGCGTGTGTATTTTTTAGCCGGAAAAAAGGTTGATAAGGAAGAGAACAAATGGAGCTGTATAGCGGATATATCGGCAAATTAATAGAGGAACTGGAGAAACTTCCGGGAATTGGCGCGAAGTCTGCACAGCGCATGGCATTTCATATTATTAATCTTCCGCCTGAAAGAGTAAAACGTTTGGCGGACACCATGATGGAGGCTAAAAGTAACGTGCGTTACTGCAGGGATTGCTGGACTTTGACGGATAAAGAGGTTTGTCCCGTGTGCAGTAATCCTTCACGTGATAAGAGCACCATAATGGTAGTAGAGAATACCAGAGATTTGGCAGCTTATGAAAAAACGGGCAAGTATAATGGTGTTTATCATGTATTACATGGTGCCATTTCGCCTATGATAGGTATCGGTCCTGCCGACATTCGGTTAAAAGAGCTGATTACCCGTTTGGAAGGGGACGTGGATGAGGTTATCATTGCTACCAATTCCAGCCTGGAGGGTGAAACAACGGCGATGTATATCAGTAAGTTAATCAAACCCACAGGGATTAAAGTAACAAGAATTGCCAGCGGTGTACCGGTAGGCGGTGACTTGGAATATATTGATGAAGTTACACTTTTGCGTGCTTTAGAAGGACGTATTGAGTTGTAAAATGTGTAGAGTAAAATGTGTGGAAGTTTTTCGGAAGAGATTTTTAATATGAAAAATGATTTATTAACGGAGGACAACATGGGAGTTACAGTTAAAGATTTTGGCAAAACAGCTGCCGGTGGGGAAACACAGCTTTATGTGATCGAGAACAAAAACGGTATGAAAGCCGGCGTAACCAATTTCGGTGCGATTTTGGTTAATTTGTTTGTTAAAGGAGCTGACGGAAAAGAGCGTGACGTGGTTCTTGGTTTTGATAGTGTAGAAGGATATCTGACAGACGGTAATTGCTTTGGAGCAACAGTAGGACCTATTGCAAACCGTACCGCAAATGCTAAGTTTGAAATTAATGGCGTTACCTATCAGATGGATGTGAACGATAATGCAAATAACTTACATACAAGTCATACAGAGGGCTTCCAGAAGAGAGTCTGGGATGCAACTTATGATGAAAACAGTGTAACATTCAGCCTTGTCAAAAAGGATATGGAGATGGAACATCCCGGAGAAATGAAAGTAGCGGTTACTTACACTTTAACCGATGATGACGAATTAAAGATTCATTATCATGCCGATACAGACAAAGAGACCATTATTAATATGACAAATCATACCTACTTTAATTTGGATGGTCATGATTCGGTAGAAATTTATGACGAACTTCTTTGGTTGAAGGCTGCAAATTATACTCCGGTTGTGAAAGGTGCGATTCCTACAGGGGAAATTGCGCCTGTAGCGGGAACACCGATGGATTTCACAACTGCCAAGAAGGTCGGACAGGATATTTACTCTGATTTTGAGCAGATTGGACTTGTAGGCGGTTACGATCATAACTGGGTTGTAGATGATTGGAACGGTGAGTTACAGTTGATTGCTAAGGTGGAAGATAAGAATTCCGGTATTGTAATGGATACTTATACCGACTTGCCCGGCGTGCAGTTTTATGCAGGTAACTTTGTGGGTAAGGATATTTGCAAGGGCGGTGTTTTATACGGACCCCGTAAGGGCCTTTGCTTAGAGACGCAGTATTTCCCGAATTCTGCAAACGAAGTAAACTTCCCGAGACCTTTATACGGACCGGACAAGGCTTATGATACCATCACGGTTTATAAATTTTATCTTGCATAACGAATGCAAGTATTGTACTTCTGTTATAGCAAACGGAAATATTTATATGATAAAATAAGCCAAATGTGGCAATTGTTATAAAATTGTTGAAACGGAGACACAGTTATGTGGGTAAATGAAGTTGAGCAGGAATTAAAAGAACATATCATCCCTTTTTGGATTGGTATGCAGGATAAAGAGTTCGGCGGTTTTTACGGTATGCTGGACATTGATTTGAACCTTGATAAAAAAGCACCTAAGGGCTGCATTTTAAACAGCCGTATTCTTTGGTTTTTTGCGAATGCATATTTAATGTATAAAGATGAAACATATTTGGATGCGGCAAAGCAGGCATATGATTTCTTGAAGAAATATATGTTTGACGAAGAAAACGGCGGTATCTATTGGGCAGTAACTTATGACGGCAAGCCTTTGGATACAACGAAGCATACTTATAATCAGGCATTTGCGATTTATGCACTTTCTTCTTATTATGATGCAACCAAAGATGAGGAAGCATTGAAACTTGCGTATAATTTAGTAGATGTAATTGAGAATAAATGCAGTAATGAAGGCGGTTATCTGGAAGCCTTTAACAGATATTTTGAACTTGCGGGCAATGACAAATTATCTGAAAACGGCGTAGAAGCCGGCCGTACCATGAATACATTGCTTCACGTTTTTGAAGCTTATACGGAATTGTATCGTGTGGACCATAAGGCTGAAATAGGTGACAGACTGCGCTGGATGCTGGATACTTTTGTTAATAAAATGTACAATCCTAAGTTGCGTCGTCAGGAGGTGTTCTTTGATATGGATTATAACACCTTAATTGATTTGCACTCCTACGGACACGACATCGAGACTGCCTGGCTTCTTGACAGAGGTTTGGAAGTGTTGGCAGATAAGGCATATGAGCAAAAACTTGCGCCTATCATCAGTACTTTGGAAGAGAATGTTTATAATCTTGCCTTTGACGGAAATGCACTTTACAACGAGTGCGAGAATGGAGTGAACGACACCAAGCGTATCTGGTGGGTACAGGCAGAGGCTATCGTCGGATTCTTGAATGCTTATACCAAGAACCCGGAGAAGAAGGAATACATGCAGGCTGTAGAGAAGATTTGGGCGTATGTCAAAGAATATATTGTTGATAAAAGACCCGGTTCCGAATGGCTTTCAGAGGTAGACGAGGAAGGCGTTCCTTTTACGAGAAAGCCGATTGTAGAGCCTTGGAAGTGTCCTTATCATAATGGCAGAATGTGTTTGGAAGTGATTAAGAGAGCAAAGAAGTAGTTTTAGTACAGTAAGTGATAATCAGAGGGAGTATACTATGTTTCGTGATGATTTCGCATGGGGCGTTGCAAGCAGCGCTTATCAGACAGAGGGAACCGATGTAAATGACGGCCGCGGTAAGTGTATCTGGGATGCATTTTCTACGGAAGGACCGGGAACGAAGGGGCAGAATGCTTTTGTGACCTGCGATCATATGCATCGCTACAAAGAAGATTTTGCGCTGATGAAAGAGCTGGGAATCAAATCCTATCGTTTCTCTATCAGTTGGTCAAGACTGATACCGGAGGGCGTTGGGAAAGTGAATGAGAAGGCTGTTGCTTTGTATCGCGATATGATTCAGGAAATGATTAAGAATGATATCAAACCTTATTTGACATTATATCACTGGGAACTGCCCCAGGCGCTGGAAGATAAGGGTGGTTGGATTAATCCCGATATCGTGGAAGCCTTTGGTGAATATGCTAAGGTTGTTGCGGAGAATTTCTCCGATTTGGTAGAATATATTTTTACCATTAACGAGCCCCAGTGTTTCGTAGGATTAGGTTATGTGACAGGCGTTCATGCACCCGGCAAGAAGTTATCCAAGAAGGAGACGTTCCTTGCATCGGTTAATGCGTTAAAAGCACACGGACAAGCGGTTATCAATCTTCGCAAATATGCGAAACAGCCCATCAAGGTTGGTTATGCACCGACTTGTACCATTGCGATTCCGGCTACGGATTGTGAAGCAGATATTGAGGCTGCAAAGAAAGTATTTTTCTCAATGTCCGATACGGCGGACAACTGGGCATGGAATGTGGCATGGTTTGGAGACCCGGTTATGCTCGGTAAATTCCCCGAACAGGGAATGGAGTTGTTCAAAGAATATGTGCCGGAAATCACAGAGGATGATATTAAATTAATCAGCCAGCCCATTGATTTTGTGGGATTGAATATTTATAACGGATACTATATCAAAGCAGGAGCCAACGGGGAACCTGAAGGAGTGCCTATGAAAACAGGTTATCCTGAAACTGCAGTGAATTGGCCGGTACATGCAGAGTGTCTCTATTGGGGCGTTCGCTTTTGCTACGAGAGATACGGATTACCCATTTATATTACCGAAAACGGTATGGCTTGCCACGATGCGGTTTCATTGGATGGCAAGGTACATGATCCTAACCGTCAGGACTTTTTGGACCGCTATTTATCAGCACTTCAACAGGCTGCGGATGAGGGCGTGGATATTAGAGGATATTTCCTTTGGACCTTTCTTGATAACTTCGAATGGGATCAGGGCTTTCACGGACGTTTCGGACTTGTACATGTCGATTTTGAAACTCAGAAGCGTATCCCAAAGGATTCGGCATACTGGTATAAAGAAGTAATTGAAACACACGGTAAAATCCTTCATATTAATAAATAGATTTTTTGAAAAGAGATAATTAAATATGTAAGATAGCAAGAGAAATCCGTTTTGGATTTCTTTTGTTGTTTTTATGAAGAAAATATAATATTATATTAGTTGTGAGTTTGACATTATTGATGACAACGTGGATTGAATATAAAAACAGAAAAGATAAGGAGAATGAAAATGATTAGACAAGATTATAAAGCAATGTTAAATGCAAAATCTGTAATTCGTGAGGCTTTTACCTTTGCAACTGCAAGAGGAAAAGAAATCGGTTATGAAAACGTTTTTGATTACAGTTTAGGAAATCCTTCCGTGCCTGCACCCAAGGAGTTTACAGATGCGATGATTGAAATGCTTCAGAATGAGAATCCCGTAACACTTCACGGCTACAGCCCTACACCGGGTATTCCCGAAGTGCGCGCTACCATTGCAGAATCTTTAAATAAAAGATTTGGAATGAATTATACTGCAGAGCATATATTTATGACAACGGGAGCAGCCGGTGCGGTAGCTCATGCAGTGCGTTGTGTGACAGAGCCCGGGGATGAGATTCTTACATTTGCACCTTTCTTCCCGGAATACAATCCTTATATCAATCAGACCGGTGCGGTGCTAAAAATAGTTCCTGCTAATTTAGAGAATTTCCAGATTAATTTTGAAGCGTTTGAAGAGATGCTTACTGATAAGGTAATGGCTGTTCTTGTGAATACACCCAACAATCCTACCGGTGTGGCATATTCATCTGAAACATTGACAAAGCTTGCTGCTGTTCTTGAGGCGAAGCAGAAGGAATATGGTCACGATATCTTCCTTATTTCCGATGAACCCTACAGGGAGATTGTATTTGCAGGAGCAGATGCACCCTATGTTTCTAAATTTTATGATAATACATTAAGTTGTTATTCATATTCAAAGTCACTTTCACTTCCCGGTGAGCGTATCGGTTATGTAGCAGTAAATCCTAAGTGCACCGATGCAGAGTATATTGTGGGTATGTGCGGGCAGATTTCCAGAGGTATCGGACACAATTGCCCTCCCTCCATTATCCAGTTGGCGGTTGCTAAGACTGTGGATATGACTTCAGATTTGTCGGTATACGAGAAGAATATGAATATTTTATATGATGAATTGATAAGCCTCGGATTTGAATGTGTAAAACCGGGCGGAACCTTTTATATCTTCCCGAAGGCTTTGGAAGCAGATGCGAAGGTGTTCTGCGAGAAGGCAAAGAAGTATGATTTGATTCTTGTGCCCAGTGATTCCTTCGGTTGTGAAGGATACTTCCGTATGGCGTACTGCATTGAAACCGAGAAAGTGGAACGTTCCATTAAGGCACTTCGTAAGTTTGTGGAAGCGGAGTATCCGAACAGATAAGTGAAATGAAATCCATATGGGATGAGTATTTTTTATAGAGATATTCGTTGCTAATTACAGAAGTATATTTTATAAAAGGAGACAATTATGGACTTTCTTGAAATATTAAAAGCAATATTTTACGGTATTGTAGAAGGTATTACCGAGTGGTTACCGATTAGTAGTACGGGGCATTTGATTCTGCTTGAGCGATTCATTAAAATGGATGTTAGTGATGAATTTATGAATATGTTCCGCGTGGTGATCCAGTTGGGTGCGATTATAGCAGTTGTGGTGATTTATTGGAGCCAGATTTGGTTTGTGGATTTTCACGGTTTTAAATCAAAGCCGACTTTTAAGAAAGATATTTTGAACCTTTGGGGCAAGATTCTTGTGGCATGTGTTCCGGCTGCGATTATAGGTGTTTTCTTTGATGATTTCTTCGAAGCTCTCTTTTACAATGAAGTTTGCGTATCCATTGCGTTGATTGTGTTTGGTATTGCATTTATTATCATTGAAACATTAAATAAGAAGAAAACAGTAAAAGCAGAAAATGTGGCAGAGATTACATATAAGCTGGCATTGCTTATTGGTGTATTTCAGTTGATTGCAGCAATTTTCCCAGGGACCTCACGTTCGGGAGCTACCATTGTAGGGGCATTGCTTCTTGGTGTGTCGAGAGCAGCAGCAGCAGATTTTACGTTCTTCCTTGCGATACCGGTTATGTTTGGTGCCAGCCTTTTAAAGATTGTGAAATATGGATTTGCTTTTAGCGTATCAGAGTTTGTTGTATTAATTGTTGCAATGGTTGTAGCCTATGCCGTATCTATGGTAGTTATTAAACTACTGCTTAAATTCATTAAAAAGCACGATTTCAAGGTGTTTGGTTGGTACAGAATCGTGCTGGGTGTTATAGTTTTCCTGTATTTTGCACTGTTTGCATAGTTTAGGGTCAAAACTGAAAGTAAATGAATGCCTGATTGCCCTGATATGCAAAAGCGGCAGTCAGTAGTATCGCTAAAATAAAGAGTACTTTAGGAAGGAACTTATTCCAGTCCAGATGGATATAGGTTCCTTCTTTGTTTGTTTTGAAATAGCAGTAGATGTGA
>JAZNTK010000067.1:0-71216 GCA_045591685.1 Lachnospiraceae bacterium | reverse complement strand
AACCACTATGCAGGTAAGGAATTAAGATTAAAACAGCAGTATTTCTTCATCTCTGCATCTGTTCAGGAAGCAGTAGAGAAATATATGAGATCTCATGATGATATCAAGAAGTTACACGAAAAAGTAACTTTCCAGTTAAATGATACACATCCTACCGTAGCAATTGCGGAATTAATGCGTATCCTTATGGACGAATATTATCTTACATGGGATGAAGCATGGTATGTAACAACCAATACCTGTGCTTATACCAACCATACAATCATGTCAGAAGCTTTGGAGAAATGGCCTATCGAATTGTTCAGCCGCCTTCTTCCCAGAATCTACCAGATTGTAGAAGAAATCAACCGCAGATTTATCTGTGAAATCGAGTCAAAATATCCCGGAAACCAGGATAAAATCCGTAAAATGGCCATCGTTTACGACGGACAGGTTAAAATGGCTCACCTTGCAATCGTTGCAGGCTACTCTGTAAATGGTGTTGCAAGACTTCATACTGAAATTTTAAAGAATCAGGAATTAAGAGACTTCTATGAGATGATGCCTGAGAAGTTCAACAACAAGACTAACGGTATCACACAGAGAAGATTCCTTCTTCACGGAAATCCCCTTCTTGCAGACTGGGTAACCGATCACAGCGGTAATGAATGGATTACAGATCTTCCCAAGATGGAAGGCCTTAAGGTATATGCCAAGGATAAAAAGGCTCAGGCTGAGTTCATGAACATCAAGTATCAGAACAAGGTCCGTCTTGCAAAATATATTTTAGAGCACAACGGTATCGAAGTAGACCCTCGTTCTATCTTCGACGTACAGGTTAAGAGATTACATGAGTACAAGAGACAGTTACTCAACATCCTTCATGTAATGTACCTTTACAACGAATTAAAAGAACATCCCGATATGGAATTCTATCCCAGAACTTTCATCTTTGGTGCTAAGGCGGCAGCAGGATACCGTAACGCTAAGCTTACAATTAAGTTAATCAACGCAGTTGCAGATGTTATCAACAACGATGCATCAATTAACGGCAAGATTAAGGACGTATTTATTGAAAATTATCGTGTATCCAACGCAGAATGGATTTTTGCGGCAGCAGATGTTTCTGAACAGATTTCTACCGCTTCTAAGGAAGCTTCAGGTACAGGTAACATGAAGTTTATGTTAAACGGTGCCCTTACATTAGGTACTATGGACGGTGCTAACGTGGAAATCGTAGAAGAAGTTGGCGAAGAACATGCATTTATCTTCGGTCTTTCTTCAGACGAAGTTATCAACTTCGAAAACAACGGCGGCTACAATCCTATGGAAATCTTCAACAACGACCAGGATGTACGTAAGGTATTGATGCAGTTAATCAACGGAACATATTCACAGGATGATCCTGAAAGATTCCGTCACCTTTACAACTCACTCCTTAATACCGAAAGTACTTCTAAGGCTGACACATACTTCATCTTAAAAGACTTCAAGTCTTATGCGGCAGCTCAGAAGAAGGTAGAAGAAGCATACCAGGACGAGGCACGTTGGGCAGAAAGTGCTATTTTAAACGTAGCTTGCTCAGGTAAGTTTACATCTGACAGAACAATTCAGCAGTATGTTGATGAAATCTGGAAGCTTGACAAGGTTGTATTAAAGAAATAATAAAAAACGGTGCTCCGGCACAATAAACAAATGTTTTATTGTTTCGGAGCATTTTAGTCTTTGATAAAAAGACAGACTTAAAATAAAACAGGAGGAATGCTATGATTCAGTTAAGCAACAGCGGTGCATATCTTATTAACGGTACTGAGTTGGTGTATGACAATGCCGATGCGGCAGCAATCATTGCACAGAAAACCGGTAAGAATGTAACCGAAGCAGAAGCAAGAAAAGAAACCATCGCTTATGGAATTTTGGAAAGCCATAATACTTCAGGTAATATGGACAAGTTAAAAATCAAATTCGATAAGCTTACATCCCACGATATTACTTTTGTAGGTATTATTCAGACCGCAAGAGCGTCAGGACTTGAGAAGTTTCCCATTCCTTACGTACTTACCAACTGCCATAACTCACTTTGTGCGGTAGGCGGTACCATTAACGAGGATGACCACATGTTTGGTCTTTCCTGTGCAAAAAAATACGGCGGTGTTTATGTACCCCCTCATCAGGCAGTTATCCATCAGTTTGCCCGTGAAATGATGGCAGGCGGCGGCAAGATGATTCTTGGTTCTGACTCCCACACTCGTTACGGTGCTTTAGGTACCATGGCTATGGGTGAAGGTGGTCCCGAACTTGTAAAACAGCTTCTTAATCAGACTTATGATATTAATATGCCCGGTGTTGTAGCAGTTTATATGACAGGCACACCAGCAAAGGGTGTTGGTCCTCAGGACGTTGCCCTTGCAATTATCGGTGCGGTATTTGCAAATGGTTATGTTAAAAATAAAGTAATGGAATTCGTAGGCCCCGGTGTGGCATCCTTAACACCTGACTTCCGTATCGGTATTGACGTAATGACAACCGAAACAACCTGTCTTTCATCTATCTGGCAGACAGATGCTCAGGTGGAAGAATTTTATGAGATTCACGGACGTAAGGAAGAATACAAAGAACTCAATCCCGGACCAGTGGCATACTATGACGGCGTAATCACTGTTGATTTGTCTGCAATCAAGCCCATGATTGCTATGCCTTTCCATCCCAGCAACACCTACACCATCGATGAATTAAATGCTAACCTTATGGACATTTTAGATGATGTTGAAAAACGTGCGGCAGTAAGCCTTGATGGTGCTGTGGATTATACCTTAAAAGATAAGGTTCGTAACGGAAAGCTTTACGTAGATCAGGGTATTATCGCAGGTTGTGCCGGCGGCGGATTTGAGAACATCTGTGCAGCTGCGGACATTTTAAAAGGCAAATTTATCGGTTCCGACGAATTTACCTTAAGCGTATACCCCGCATCTATGCCCGTATATATGGAATTGGTTAAAAACGGTTGCGCAGCAACCATTATGCAGTCCGGTGCTATTATGAAGACTGCATTCTGCGGACCTTGCTTTGGTGCAGGCGATACACCCGCAAACAATGCACTTAGTATCAGACATTCAACCCGTAACTTCCCCAATCGTGAAGGTTCCAAGCTTCAGAACGGCCAGATTTCTTCTGTTGCTCTTATGGATGCACGTTCTATCGCTGCAACAGCGGCTAACAAGGGTATCCTTACTTCTGCGGCAGAATTTGACGGTGATTTAAGCAAGTACAAATATTACTTTGATAAGAGCATCTACGAGAATCGTGTATTTGATTCAAAGGGTGTGGCTGATCCTTCAGTTGACATTAAGTTTGGTCCCAATATTAAGGACTGGCCTGCAATGTGCGAATTAACAGATGACTTACTTCTTAAGGTAGTATCTGAAATTCACGACCCCGTAACTACAACCGATGAATTGATTCCTTCCGGCGAAACTTCATCCTTCCGTTCTAACCCCTTGGGCTTGGCAGAATTCACACTTTCCAGAAAAGATCCTGCTTACGTAGGCAGAGCTAAGGAAGTGCAGAAGGCTGAGAAGGCAAGAGAAGACGGCAAGTGTCCCGTAGAAGAAGTAGCTGAATTAAAAGCAGTTTACGATACCATTGAAGCAAACTTCCCCGGCGTAGAAAAGAAGAACATCGGTATCGGTAGTACAATCTTCGCAGTAAAACCCGGTGACGGTTCTGCCCGTGAGCAGGCTGCAAGTTGCCAGAAGGTACTTGGCGGATGGGCAAACATCGCAAACGAATATGCAACCAAGAGATATCGTTCAAACCTGATTAACTGGGGTATGCTTCCCTTCTTAATTCCCGAAGGAGAACTTCCTTTTAAGAATTTGGATTATATCTATGTACCCGGAATCCGTAAGGCAATCGAGGATAAGACCGAGATTATCAAGGCTTACACCATTGCTGACGGCAAGACTACAGAATTCGAACTTAAGGTTGGCGAATTAACCAACGAAGAGCGCGAAATCATTCTGAAGGGATGCTTAATCAACTATAATCGTATCTAAAAAACTTAAGAGAGAGCACATTTGTGCTCTCTTTTTTATTTCATGTCAATTTGTTTATTATTGGAAAAAACCTATTTATTTTTATAAAGAAATATGATATCTTAAACATACAAAAATCTAAACGCGACAAGGTAGCGGATGTGTTCAAGGGGATACATACTATTAGACATGGATGCGACTTTGTTAAGTCGATAATCCGCTTCGGGTGGGAGTCAATCCTGTAAGAAACCGATGGAGCGGTGTCACTTTCAACTGTTGAGGTTTCTGTTGTAACCAATAACAAAGAAAGTGACATTTCTGTGAATTCTGTAGCAGGAGCAACAATGGGAGAAGTTGACATTGTGACGGACGTTTTTTAGAGGCTTGGGGTTCATTCGAAGTAGGAGTAAACGGCTTTAGATTATATGGATGTTACAAGTAGGATTTATTCGGGTATGTAACATCGGCTGTGTGCATATATTGAAATAGTGATAGATGTTTTGCTTAGCTGAATATCTATCGGAGAATCGTAACTATGAAATAGTTATGGAAGCATATGGACACGGAAAGAAGGATGAAAATTGAAAAAGTTGGAAAAGGAAGCGGTATTGAGAGAACGTATGATTCTAATCAGTGCAGTTTCCTTTTTCATTTTTATTTTACCATATATACTTCATCTGGTATTAAACGGCATACAACCGGCAGAGACCGAAATCTTTGGCAAAATTCCGCAATCTATAATGTTGGAAGTAGGTGGTGAAATAGAAACGATACAGTTAGAAACCTATTTGGTGGGTGCCTTGGCTAAAAGTTGCGGTGTTACATGTCATGATGAGACATTAAAGGCTATGGCAATAGTTTTGAGAAGTAACGCAGTTCGTGCCATTATAGACGGCAGAAGTATGGCACGGGAAAGTTTTTATACAGAGGAGGAGCTTCATATTCTGTGGGGAAAGGAGTATGAGGAGAATATACAACGATACCGGGAGATGATCACATCGACGGAAGGTATCGTTCTTTTTTTTGAAGGGGAGATTGTAGAGGTTCCGTTTCACAAATTAAGTGAAGGAGTTACCAGAGACAGCGAGATATTATACGAGTACCTTCCATATGTCGTTTCCGTGGAAACAGCGGAAGATATGTATGCGGATGAATATTTTACAACGATTGAAATAAAAAAGGATGTATTGGGAGAGGATTTCTCTATATTAAGGCAGGACAGATTCGGTTATGCAATTTCTGTTAAAGTTCATGGTGAAGAGATGAATGGCGAAAGTTTTCGCCAAATTTATGGTTTGCCGTCTGCATGTTTTGATTTTAATAAACAAGAAGATTTATATATATTTCATGTTCGCGGCAGCGGACATGGTTTTGGCTTGAGTATTTACGGTGCAGATGCATTGGCGAAAAAAGGCCATGATTTTGCGGAAATATTAGAATATTTTTATCCGGGAATTGAAATTCGAAAAGAAAACCGCAATGACGTTGTGGCGTAAAAAAAATAATGATGTGTATAATCGTATCCAAAACGGAAAAAATACTTTTATCTTAAGTGTTTTTTACGACACGGAAACGAGGTTTGTATGAGAAGAAAAAAGAATAAAAGAAACAAGGAAAGAATAGTAATGATATCCGCATCTGCGTTTGTTTTAACAGCTTTAACCATGGCAGGTGTTTATGTAAGAGAACAGAGTAAGGAAAACGATGAATACCGTGTGGATTTAAGTGAATTAGACAGTCAAAGTGTTGCGGATAAAACAGAAGAAATAGCGCAGCATTTAGGCGTGAATGCGGAGGATTTGATTGTAGCGGATGATTTGGATGCAGATCCGGATTTTTGGGAAGTTAACTCTCCCGGTGTGGAGACTGAACTAACTGTTGAAACGGATGAAAAAGTAACTGCCATGGAGGCCGGAGAAGAGAATACATCACTTGCGCAGAATCATATTGCGGACGAAGAAGTTGCTTTGGCGGAAGGAGAAGACGGGATTGAAGCCGGAGCTGAGAATGTAGTAATGGCAAATTACAATTTTCCAAATCAGATGCGTATGGAGTGGCCGTTATACGGTAATTTAATTATGAATTACAGCATGGATAAAACAGTTTATTTTGAAACATTAGGTCAATATCGATATAATCCTGCACTCATTATTGATGCACAGGTAGGCACCATGGTTTCTTCTTGTGCAAATGGTGTTGTAAAAGAAGTTTACAGCAGTACGGAATTGGGTAATGTAATTGTCTTGGATATTGGTGAAGGCTATGAGCTTACTTTTGGTCAGATGGATAATATTGCAGTTGTACCCGGAGATGTGGTAGAAACAGGAACAGTTCTTGGAACCGTGGCGGAACCCAGTGTATATTATACAAGTGAGGGAAGTAATCTTTATTTGAAGATGACCAAGGACGGTGTTGCAGTAAATCCGATGGATGTTTTGCCATAATTATTTTGCAAGTATGTCATTGTTATAAATTGCCATTCTCCTGTTTGGATGGTTTTCATTGTCACCATTCAAACATTTTAATATAGTGTTGTGCGTTTCTGGCGGGCCGGAGCTCTCCTCTTCCGGCTTGCGTACATAGACAGTTTTATATAAAAAACCAATAAAATTACAGATTAAGAAAATTTTAGCACTTTACTCAAAAAAAGCAAAAAAATATTGCAATTACACAAGGGGTTGTTATATAATAGCCGTGGATTAAAGGCGTTTATTTATTTTTATATAAGGAGGACACTAGTATGTCATACGTTGATGAAGTCATTGCTATGGTCGTTGAGAAAAACCCCGCACAGCCTGAGTTCCATCAGGCAGTAAAAGAGGTTCTTGAATCTCTTCGTGTTGTAGTGGAAGCAAATGAAGAAGCATATAGAAGAGATGCTCTTCTTGAAAGAATGGTTACCCCTGAAAGACAGATTCTTTTCAGAGTACCTTGGGTTGATGATAAGGGTCAGGTTCAGGTAAACAATGCATTCAGAGTTCAGTTTAACAGTGCAATCGGACCTTACAAGGGAGGTATCCGTTTACACCCCTCTGTAAACCTTGGTATTATTAAATTCTTAGGTTTCGAACAGGTATTTAAGAACTCTTTAACAGGCCTTCCCATCGGTGGTGGTAAAGGTGGTTCCGACTTCGACCCTAAGGGCAAGTCAGACAGAGAAATCATGGCATTCTGCCAGAGCTTTATGACAGAGCTTTGCAAGCACATCGGCGCTGACACCGACGTTCCTGCAGGTGATATCGGTACAGGTGCAAGAGAAATCGGTTACATGTACGGACAGTACAAGAGAATCCGTAACGTATACGAAGGTGTTCTCACAGGTAAGGGACTTTCTTACGGTGGTTCCCTTGCAAGAAAGGAAGCTACAGGCTACGGATTGTTATACTTCACTAAGGAAATGTTAAAGGCTAACGGCATGGAAATGGCAGGTCAGACTGTTGCAGTTTCCGGTTCCGGTAACGTAGCTATCTATGCGGCTGAAAAGGCTATCGAAATGGGAGCTAAGGTTGTTACCGTATCTGACTCTACCGGTTGGATTTACGATCCCGAAGGAATTGATATTGAACTCTTAAAAGAAGTAAAAGAAGTTAAGAGAGCAAGATTAACAGAATACGCTGCTGCAAGACCTTCTGCAGAATATCATGATAAGAAGGCTGAAGGCACAAACCAGTGGATTGTTAAGGTTGACATTGCTCTTCCTTGTGCAACTCAGAACGAATTGCTTCTTGAAGATGCTAAGAACCTTGTTGCAAACGGCGTTAAGGTTGTTGCAGAAGGTGCTAACATGCCTACTTCTATCGAAGCTACAGAATACTTCCAGGCTAACGGCGTAATTTTTGCACCCGGTAAGGCTGCAAACGCAGGTGGTGTTGCTACATCCGCTCTTGAAATGAGCCAGAACTCTGAAAGACTCAGCTGGACATTCGAAGAAGTTGATGAGAAGCTTCAGGGAATCATGGTTAATATCTTCCGTAACCTTGATGCAGCTGCTAAGCAGTATGGTATGGAAGGCAACTATGTTGCAGGTGCAAACATCGCAGGCTTCTTGAAGGTTGTTGATGCTATGACTGCACAGGGTATTGTATAGTAAATAATTGACTGTTTAAAATATTGCAATATTATGAGAACACCCGGAATAATAGGTTCCGGGTGTTTTTTGTTATAGCAACGAGTCAAGCGACCGTCATGCTTGCATGAACGGTCATTTGCCGACTGCTAATCAGAGTGAGATTCGCGAAGAGTATCTCAACTCTGTATAAAGGATAAATTATACTTGACAATATAGGATATATCCTATATCATAAAATCAAAGAAAGGGGGTGAAGGGGTGCCTGTAATTTCAAGATTTCGGGGAGTAATCCTCAGAATGTACTTGAGACAAAAGGAACATAATCCGCCTCATATTCATGCAGAATATGGTAGAACGGTAGGATTATTTTCATTAGAGAACGGTGAGATGTTTGAAGGCGATTTAGATAAAAAGATGAGAGGTTTTGTAACGAATTTTATTTTGTATTATAAAGAACAATTGATTGAGATGTGGGAGAAGCAGGAGTTTACTACCTTGCGCCCGATAGAATAGAGGAGAGATGGTTATGACAAATAAGGTTATTACGGTTATGGGGAAGGACGATTTTTCGCTGGATGTCGAATTTATGAATGGCGAAGTGAAGAATTATAAGATGGATTATATGTTGTCTCGTTTTCCTCAGTTTCAGACATTGAAAGAAGATAAGAAGTTGTTTGAGGCTGTTAAGGTAGATATGGGGGGCTATGGTGTGTCTTGGAATGATGATTTGGACGTGGATGCGGAGACACTTTACGAAGATGGTGTTTTAATCGAAATATCTGAGAAAGCAGGAATGGACATTAATCGTATGCTGGCGTATCGCTTGTCTATGGCACGAGATGCAGCAGGCATTACTCAGAAGGAACTTGCGGAGAAGACTGGTATTTATCAAGCAGATATTAGTCGAATCGAGCGCGGCCTGGCGAATCCTTCCGTGTCAACTTTGAAACGCTTAGCGGATGGTTTGGATATGAATTTGGTAATTGGATTTGAGTCAAAGAAAGATAAGGCAGTGTGAAATATTTAGAATCCATGAATTGCATCAATAAATATTAAGCTACAGATTTTTACAATTCTGTAGCTTATTTTATGCTCTAAATTCTATAATAAATCTTTTATACAGAAGCCATTTATAGTATAATTACATTTATAGATTCCACAGGGGAAAGAGGAATCATATAATTTATTATCAGTAAAAACGGTGTAAAGGAGAGGGATGTATGAAGGTACGAAAGATTAGTATTTTTAATCAGTTATTCATATGGCTTGCGATTTTGTTGCTTGTGGGGAATGCAGTGCTTGGAATTGCGGCATATAAACGTTCTGAATCTGCATTGTTTGGTCAGATTCAGACAAATGTAAAAAATGTAGCCCAGTGTGCGGCAATGAATGTAAGTGGAGATATTTTGAAAGGTATCGAAGCCGGTGATGAGGGTAGTGAGGCATACAATACAATTATTGATGAATTAGCTTTGTTTAGAGACAATGCAGATATCGAATACATATATACCTTGCGTCAGATTGGCGAAGAGCAATTTGTTTTTGTTGTAGATTCTGATACAGAGGAACCCGCGGCAATCGGTGATGAATGTGAGGCGACAGAAGGATTAATTATTGCGTTTAAGGAAGAAATTACGGCGGCAGATGATGAGCCTTTTACCGATGAGTGGGGAAGTCATGTATCAGCATACAGCCCTGTTTTTGATGGGGAAACGATAGTCGGTGCGGTTGGTGTTGACATTAGTGCAAATTGGATTGATGAGCAGATGATGGCACTTCGTAATCTGGTTATTATCGTATTTGTGGGGACCTATGCGGTAAGTCTTCTTCTTTTGGGCCTGTTAATGAGCAAGTTTAAACGTGGCATGAAGAAGTTAAATAGTAAGGTAAAAGAGTTGTCAGGCGGTTCCGGTGATTTGACCAAGGAAATCGACATATACAGCGGCGACGAGCTGGAAGTTATTGCAGGTAATATGAATGCTTTTATACGTCAGATTCGTGGCCTTGTAAAAGAGGTTGCAGAATCTACGGAAGAAATTCTTATAACCGGTGATGAGTTAAAAACCACGGTAGATGAGAATACCGGAATTATGTCGAATATGAACAATGAAATTGAGGACATCAGCGCTAATATGGAAAAGAGTGCTATGTCCAGCAAGATACTTTCGGAGAGCCTGGCAGAAAGCTCCGAACAAGTGGCAACGTTTGCCCAAAATGTGGATGCAATATGCCAAATGGTGCAACGGGCAAATGCCAATGCACAAGTAACTTCTGCGCAAGCGGTTGCTAACCGTCAGAATGCAATGAATTCCATTAGCGAGTTGCAGGGAAGAATGGAGCAGGCCGGTGAAGATGCGCAGCAGATTATGCGTGTAAAACAAATAGCGGAAGAAATAGGCCTTATTGCAAGTCAGACCAGAATGTTAAGTTTGAATGCACAGATTGAAGCGGCAAGAGCAGGTGATGCAGGTCGAGGGTTTGCGGTGGTTGCAACAGAGGTTGAAAATTTAAGTGATCAGATTGACCGTGCAGTTGCGGAAATTAATGGTATCAACAGCCAGGTACAGTCCGCTGTAGGTGAATTAACTGCGGTATTGGAAGAAATGATTCGTTTTGTATCTGAAGAAGTGGCAGCGGATTACGATTCCTTTGCGGCATTGGGTGAAGAGTACGGAACAACTACAGATACTATCGGTATCCAAATGACTGAAATCGGAAATCAGAGTGCATATATTTCTCAAAACATTGCAAACATCAATGCAGATGTGCAGAATATTGCCGTTACAATTTTTACAACAGCGGAAGAGGCAAATGACCTTGCACGTTCTACAGGAGTGATAGCGGAAAGTTTTGGAAATTTAAGTGAAGCGTCCAAAAAGAATTCAGAGCATTCAGAGAAATTAAGCGAACAGGTGAAGAAGTATAATTACTAAATCTGCCTGAAAGAAGTCTGAATAAAAATACAATGTAAAATACTACAAAGACATATATTTATAATAAATCCCTGCGTAAATTTTATGCAGGGGTTTTTGATGCAATCCTGATACATTTTTATTACAGAATTATCGTGAAAAAGACTTCTTTTTCAACAAATAGTGCTATACTTAACATGTATCCGGTTACTACTAATTGTGACAGGTATGTTGTAAAGAAAAAAGAGGAACGATTATGTTAAAAATACTCATCGCGGAAGACGAAGAACCCATTGCAAACCTTGTAAAAGTAAATTTAAATAAAGCAGGCTATCAGTGTGTCTGGGCACCGGATGGCATGAAGGCAGCAGATTATATGATGAATGATGTCTTTGATTTGGTGTTGCTTGATATTATGCTTCCGGGCATTGACGGATATGAACTTTTGGATTATGCCAAGAAATTAAATATGCCGGTCATCTTTTTAACTGCTCTCGGAAGTACGGAACATAAGGTAAAAGGACTTCGTTTGGGAGCGGATGATTATCTGCCGAAACCTTTTGAAATTGTGGAACTTCTTGCCAGAGTAGAGGCTGTTTTACGACGTTATAATAAAACAAAGCAGATTATGGAGATTCATGATATTGTTATCAATGAAACATCGCGTTCGGTTAAGCGCGGAGAAGAAGAAATTGCTTTAACCATGAAAGAATTTGATCTTTTATTATTGTTTGCGCGGAATCAGAACATTGCCCTATACAGAGACACCATTTATGAAAGTGTCTGGGGAGGGGAATATGGGGAACAAAGTCGTACCGTGGATTTACATGTACAGAGACTTAAGAAGAAATTAAAGTGGGAAGATAAAATTGTTGCAGTTTATAAGGTGGGATATCGATTAAATGTATAAACAGATATCCTTAATAAGAGGAATTTTATGGATAGCAGAAGCGGATTGCATACGGAGATATAAATATGAAATTTGCCGATAAATTATTTTTTGTGATGACTATACTATTGACCGTGATTTTTACGGTATTTGGTGTGTGGATGTTGTCATTGTATTTTACAAAAGCCATAGACAGGGAAATGGAACGAGCCAATGCTGAAAGCGGTATGTTTCAATTAATGTTTGAAAGTGTATATAAACCATTGCAGAATTTTGGGGACGAGTATGCGGTTACAAGTACGATGCGAACCATTGCTTTTGGTATTGAGACGAATGGTAATTATTGTCTGGTATGGGATGATGATACACAATATTATTGTAATGCGGCTATCAGTGAGGAGCTGGCATACCGAATGAAGGGCGTAGGAAATGAATTGCCGGCAACTTTGGTGAAACTTATAGTAGATGCAGAGGGTGTCAGATATGATGAGGTAAGTAATGAAGTACCTGTCTATTTTTACCAACCGGAAGATAGTGTTCTTACGTCATCCGTTACTTACTCAGCGGATAGTAATGATAATTATGCGGCTACTATTGCAAAGATAGATGAAGAGTATTTTATTATTACGGTATGCAGATCTTATGCAAATGAAAAAGGTATTTATCTGGGAATGAGCCGTAACATAACAGAGGTTTATCAGTCCAGAAAAACTTTAGTAACCCTTTATTGCATTTCTTTGGGGATCCTTCTTGTTATTGGCGGAGCGTGTATTTTTGCACTATCCCGCTATATTACCAAGCCGATCCGTAAGCTAAACTATGTGGTAAACGACATTACGCAGGGTGATTATGAGAAGCGCTGTGAAGTACATAGTGACGATGAAATCGGTACTTTGGCGGAGAATTTTAATCAAATGACAGATGTTATAGTGGAGCATATGCATCAGAAGGAGTTGGAAGCTTTACAAAAAGAAAGTTTTACAACGGCATTTGCCCATGAGTTAAAAACACCGTTGACATCCATTATCGGTTATGCAGATATGTTAAATACCGTGGATATGAGTGATAAAGAACGTAGGGAGGCATATTATTACATCTATTCACAAGGAAAAAGATTGGAGAGCTTATCCCATAAACTTCTCGAACTGGCAGAGGTTGATAAAAATCCCTTAAAAACCAAAGAAGTATCTACCAAAGAGCTGGAAGAAAATTTGCGCATTACCATGCACCCGGTTTTTGAAAACAAAAAGATAAAGGGTAAAATCATCATGGAAAAAGCTTGGCTTAGCGTGGATAAAGACCTGATTTTATCCGTGTTTTATAATTTGCTGGATAATGCGATAAAAGCAGTGGAAGAAGGCGGTTCTGTAAGTCTTCATGGTATCCGTTTGGCGGAAGGAAGCTATGAGATAAAAGTGTCAGATAACGGAAGAGGAATACCGGAGGAAGAAATCCATCGTATTACCGAAGCATTTTATATGGTAGATAAGTCGCGTTCCAGAAAGGAAGGCGGGGCCGGTATCGGAATGGCATTGTGTCAAAAGATTATTACCTTACATAATGCTGAAATGCATATTTACAGTAAGTTAGGGGAGGGTACGGTTATACAGGTGTTGTTCCCCAAACATCCGGAGGAAGCATGAAAAGAAAGAAAAAAGCAAAGACCATATGGAGCATTGTAGCATTAATCGTTACACTTGCACTTGCGGTATCTCTTCCGCAGCTTATATTTATACTGCAGGATTATAGACAAATGAATACCATAGCTTTTGATGATCGGGAAAGTTTTGAGGTGCTTACTACAGAAGCAACTTACTCAAGGGACATGAATACCCGTATGGCTACTTTGGCAAATGTAGGTTATGGGAATGTTAATATCTCTAAGCTTGCCAGAAGTATAGATATCAGTGAATTTAATGAATTAATCGCAAATGTAAAAAATCAGGGATATATGATTTATTTGGAAGAAATGCTTCCCACAGTGTTTGAGAATATTGATATTAATTTAAATGCCACACAAATTGAAACCTGTGATTGTTACATTGTATACGGTTCGGATTATACAAACGGAGTTATTTTAATGTTTTGGTATATGGTATTTGATATTCCGGAACTGAATGGTAAGCTGGAATTGATTGTAGATTCCGAAACAGAATCCATATATTATGTTCAACTGGCGAGTGATAAGGTGGCAGAAGGTTCTGAAGAAACACAGCTTGTAGTAATGAGTGGTAAAGATTTTTATGCTTTAGAGACGCAATTTGGAGCAAGTGCAAAAGAAATTATGCCGGCGATTACACAGGAAATCGAATCGGTTACAACGAATTTCCCTTCTTACTTCAGCAATTATTATTGTCGGTATTATGGCATTCCTTATATATCTACCGTTGAAAACAGTGAGGTAAATTTTGCCTATTCGGGAGCCTACTTATGGAACAATATCGCGGTTGGCGAGAATGAATATACCATGGCCTATGCGTTGCCTTATAACGGTTATGAATTTGGTGACAGCATATTCTTCCGTTTTCATGTGAAGGTAGACGAACCGGGCGGAACAAATTTGTCTATCGGTATTCCGATTATACGTCGGTTTGTGCAATCATAATATCAGAAAAATAATAATCGAATAAAATAGAGAATTGCATTTTTTTGTACTTTTGTTATAATGTTTTTTAGTTAGGTATTTTATGTTTTACAGACAGACAAGAGGATGGGGAAGAAATGGCTAACACAGTAACATTTTATAAGACAAACAGTGCACATATTCTGGTAATTGATGATAATGCTTTAGTTCTTCGTAATATGAAGGTTTTGTTGGATGATAAGTATTCCGTGGCTGTGGCTGCATCTGCAACCCAGGCTTATATGGCCATGGAGAAACGCAAACCGAATTTAATTCTTTTAGATTATGATATGCCTGAAATAAATGGCAGAGAATTATATTTGAAGTTTAAGGAAGACGAGCAGTATAAAGATATTCCCATTGTATTCCTGACAAGTGCTGCGGATGCAGATATTGTACAGAGTCTGTTAAGTCTTCGTCCGGCAGGTTATATTTTAAAACCTGTAAATTCCAAAAACATGATGGGTGTTATTGAAAACGTGTTAAGAGGATAATCAGTATGATGTTTAAAACACAGCTGATATGTTGCATCATAGTTTTCTTTATCGGTGTTTTTTATTTCGTATCAGCGAAAAACAAAAAGAGTAAATCTCATAAGTGGTACTCTGCGCTGCTGATTGTTTCTGTTCTGCAGTTGATTTTTGATGTCTTTTCCGTAATCACGGTAAATAATCTCGATACAATTCCCCCTTTGGTGAATAAACTGGTACATCAGGGCTTTATGGCTCTGATGTTGGCGATTTTTTTTGTGGTTTACAGATATATGGAAACCGTTATTGAAGAAGAAATCGGAGACAGATATAAAAGTGTTAAATGGGCGTATCTTCCCTTGGTAATTTCTTTTATAGGAGTTATAGTTCTGCCGATTTATTATAGGGAGACTCCGAATGGAAATTATTCCTACGGCCCCGGCCCGATTAATATTTATATCAGTATTGCCATCTATGTAATTCTGATTATACGTCTGTTAGTAAAATACGGAAGAATGATATCTGTCAAGAAATCCCGTGCAATACTGGTAGCAATGTTAAGTGAAGCAGTGATTGCCGGTTACCAGCTGATTGTGCCTACGGCATTGATTTCCTGCCTTGGTATTACATTATTGAATTTAAGCTTTTACTTAATGGTAGAGAATCCGGATGCGGTTCTGGTAGAGCTGTTGAAGAAGGAAACCAAACGTGCCGACGATGCCAATCGCGCAAAGACAGATTTTCTGGCAAATATGTCCCATGAAATCCGTACGCCGATTAATTCCATGGTAGGTATGACGGAGATGATTCTTCGTGAAAAGGATACGGATAAAATAAAAGAGTATGCAGGTGACGTTCAGAGTGCCACAAAATCTCTTCTGAATATTATTAACGATATTTTGGATATTACCAAAATTGAAGCCGGTAAAATGCTCATCATGCCTGTGGAATACAGCTTTTCGGGAATGATGAACGAAATCATCAGCATGATGGAATTTCGTGTAAAAGATCGGGAACTGGCATTTCGTGTTGATATCGATCAGAGGATTCCGGATAAGTTATTAGGTGACGATTTACATATACGCCAGGTGTTGGTTAATTTGCTGGGTAATGCCTTCAAGTATACGGCAGAAGGAAGTGTTACCTTAAGTATAAAATTAATCTCAGAGAGCGAAAATAAAAAGGCCATACTTCGTTTTTCGGTAAAAGATACCGGACAGGGAATTAAGCAGGAAGATATGGATAAAATAATGATTCCCTACGAAAGATTCGATGTTACCAAGAATCGTAATATCGAAGGAAGCGGTTTGGGTCTGCCCATTACGTTTAAGTTACTTGCCGGCATGGGAAGTAAAATGCAGGTAGAAAGTGAATATGGTAAGGGTTCTGAGTTTTCTTTTGTTTTAGAGCAGGAGGTTGTGGACTACACGCCTATTTCGGAAATCGAAATGAATGACAATCAGGAGAAAGAACATGTTTATGCACCTGCGTTTGTGGCACCGGATGCCTGCGTTTTGGTAGTTGATGATAATAAAATGAACCGTAAGGTATTTAAGGCGCTTTTAAGTAAAACCAGGATTCAGATTGATGAAGCTTCCGGTGGCAAAGAATGCATTGAGATGGTACAAAAGAAAGCCTATGATATCATTTTTATGGACCATATGATGCCGGAAATGGACGGCTTGGAGACCTATAATATTTTAAAAGAAATGCAGGATTATCCCAGTAAAAAGGCGCCGGTGGTTATCGTAACAGCCAATGCGGTTATCGGTGCAAAGGACCGTTATATCGTAAAAGAAGGCTTCCGCGCATATTTATCAAAGCCTCTGGATTATGAGAAGCTTGAAAAAGTAATCAAGCGATTATTAAAACGTACGCTTGTAAAAGAGGCTGAAATACTTGTGGAAGAGAATACAGAGGAAGAGGAGCTTCCATTGGTAAACGGTTTGGACTGGAGCTATGCGCAGAACCATTTCCTGAATCGCCAAGATATGTTGCAGACGGTTAAGTTCTTTTATCAGTCCATTGACAGTGATTTGGAAGAATTACGGGATTTATACACGAAGCTGGAAGCAGAGGACGGTTATAAAAATTATTGCACTAAAATACACAGTATGAAGAATTCGGCAGCAACCGTTGGAATCATTCCTTTAGCCGGTACCGCCAAGGTGATGGAGGATGGAGCACGTAGCGGAAGAAGAGATATTATTGATGCATTGATGCCTGTATTTGAAGAGAAGTGGTTATCCTATAAAGAACTTCTTAAAGTGGTAATCCCTGAAAAAGAGAATATTGCAAAAACGGCGGATGATGCCTCATTACAGCAGTTGATTGACAGAATCCGTAAAGCGGCAGAGGATATGGATATCACTGCGCTGGATGAATTGGCAGAAGAGATGGATCAGTATGAAACAGATGCCGGGAATGGTCAGAACTGCAGGGAAATCAAAGAGGCGATTGCCAGATTTGATATAGAATATTTATTAAAGATATAAAGAAAAGCTCTTTTAACAGAAAAACTGTGGAAAAGAGCTTTTTTTAATACTTTTTTTATAAAGTGGTTATATTTTTTATAAAAATATAATTTGCCAGTTACTGCATTCAGAAGGTAAACTGTTAAGGAGGAAAGACAATTGTAAGGAGAGTTAATAATGGCAAAGTATGAAATTTTTACGGATTCATCCTGTGACCTTTCTAAGGAACTGGTTGAAAGATTTGACTTAAAGGTAATGCAGCTTGAGGTAATCATTGATGATAAGCCGCCCGTATTGAATAAAGATATTGATATTAAAGGATTTTACAATCAGTTAAGAGATGGGGCAAATGCGAAGACTTCAGCTGTTACGCCGGGATATTTTGAAGAACATATGAGAGCGGCTTTAGAAGCGGGAAAAGACATTTTGTATCTGGGATTTTCATCAGGGCTTTCGGTTACTTATAGCAACGGTGTTATGGTGTTGGAAGAATTAAAGAAGGAATATCCGGACAGAAAGATTTTGTATGTAGATACTTTATCAGGTTCCAGCGGACAGGGATTGGCAGTATACCATGCCGCAAAGCTTCGTGAAGAAGGAAAGACAATCGAAGAAGTGGCGGATGCCATTTTAGCAATTAGCAGCCGTATTCATCATCATGTAACGGTAAATGATTTATTTTTCTTAAAAAGAGGCGGACGTATCAGTGCTGCTACTGCGGTAGCAGGTACAGTGTTACAGTTTAAACCGATTATCGTTGTGGATGAAAACGGTAAACTCAATAATATCGGTAAAGTAAGAGGTCGTAAAGCTTCCCTCAACGAGTTATTCAGCATGTTGAAGAAGGTTCAAAATTTTGAAGAGCTTCCGCTTGTCAGCCTTTTTCACAGCGATTGCTTGGAGGATGCAAGTCATCTTGCGGATATGATTAAGGCAGAATTCCCCAATGTGGAAATTTTAATCGGCGATATCGGTCCTGTTATCGGTGCTCATACAGGTCCCGGAGCAATTGCGCTTTGTCATTTGGGTAAGACTGTTAAAGGTGTGTTGGAATAAATCAAAAAAGCTTCCTAATCAGGAAGCTTTTTTCTTTTTGAAGGATGCCCGAAGGCCCAATTCTTCTTTTTTAATCATTCGTTTAATATTTTCAAGGTGTTTTATAATAATGACCAATGAAGCGATAATGGGAATCAGGAAGGCCCATTTTATGGGGTTCATAAAAAATAACCAGACCGGGAAAGTTGTCACCACCGTAAAAGTACCTAACGCAATGTAGTCGGTAATTAATGTAATTAAAATGACACCAATACCTATGATGATGAAAAAACGCCAATCCAGTCCTAATATAATACCCATGTAGGTTGCAAAGCCTTTGCCTCCCTTGCCCTTTAAATAAAAAGGGAAAATATGACCGAGTACGGCAGCTGTAGCGACACAGAAAGGCAGGTATGTATACTCGGGGAAAATCCACTTTGCAAGAAGTACCACAATAGTACCCTTTAAAATATCACAAATTCCAACCAGCAAACCATATTTCCAGCCCATCAAAAGGGTGGTGTTGGAAGCTCCCAAATTCTTAGAACCGCCGGAACGTAAATCCTTGTTCTTGGCTTTGGAAACAATTAGGGATGTGCTGATGCTTCCTACCATGTAAGCAATGAGAATGCCGAAGATATATACGATGTAAATTTTCATAGTTCCTCCGTCGAAAAAAGTATCTTTTTCTCTTCTTTTATGGTACTCTTTTTTATAGAAAAACGCAACTTCTTTGTAGTATTACTTTAGGAGGATAAAAATGAAACTGAATTATAGAAGAACGATTCTGACAGGGCTTGCTTTTATGGCTATTTATTCGTTTTGGCAGACCTATGATAATATTGTTCCCCTCATCTTAAAAAACAGTTTTGGGATGAATGAAATCATTACCGGTGCGGTTATGGCTGCAGACAATGTGTTGGCATTATTTTTGTTACCACTGTTTGGTACGCTTTCCGATAAGGTGGATGGTAAGTGGGGTAAAAGAAAGCCTTTTATTGCAATCGGAACTGCGCTTACGGTAGTAGCTATTGCATTTATGCCTATCGGAGATAATACAAGAAATCTTCCGTTGTTTTTGATATCTACCGGATTGGTATTGCTTTTTATGGCATTCTTCCGCTCGCCGGCGGTAGCGCTGATGCCGGATGTTACGCCAAGACCTTTGCGAAGTAAGGGAAATGCTATTATTAATCTCATGGGAACCGTAGGTGCCATTTATGCTCTGGTCATGACAGGTCTCGTGGTGGGCGACGGTAAAACGCCGGATTATACTGCATTGTTCTGGTCGGTAATCATTTTTATGACTATCAGTATTGTGGTTATGATGTTTACCGTGAACGAGAAGAAGTGGGGTGAGGAAGCCCGTGAACTTGAGAGAAATCACCCTGAGATGATGGAGGATGCCGAAGAGGAAGAAGAAACAGCGAAGGGTGGTAAGCGTAAGCTTAGTAAACCGAAGAAAAAGAGTTTGATTTTCCTTCTTTTATCCGTAGCTTTCTGGTATATGGCGTACAATGCGGTAACAAGTGCTTTTTCACGATATGCCACGGAAGTATGGATGTTGGAAAACGGAGGTTATGCAGACTGCCTTATGGTAGCTACGGTAGCTGCAGTTATCAGCTATATTCCGTTGGGATTCCTTGCAAGTAAAATCGGACGTAAAAAGAGCATTCTTATGGGTGTTGTAGGACTTTTTATCGGTTTCCTGTACGTGGGATTTTTTACACAATATCATTTTATGATAAATTTAGGTTTTGTAATCGTAGGCGTGTCGTGGGGAGCTATCAACGTAAATTCCTTCCCTATGGTTGTGGAAATTGCCAATGACGGCGATGTGGGCAAATATACAGGCTATTATTATGTATTTTCCATGGCAGCACAGATTCTTACACCGGTTCTTTCCGGCGTACTTTTACAGTTGGTAAGCTATACCACATTGTTCCCTTATTCCTGCGTATTTTCCGTATTGGCATTCTTGACAATGCTTATGGTAAAACATGGGGATACCAAACCGATAAGTAAAAAGTCTGTATTGGAAAATTTTGACATTGATGACTAAGTCTGCTTGTAGGATTGCTTGGTTTGTGATAGACTTGGATTTACGAGTAAAGACAAAGCGTTTGAATGGAGTATTTATGTTTAAAAAAGTTAGAGTATTGATTGTAGCCGTTATGGCAACGCTTATGATTTCGTTATTGGCTTGTGGCGACATAACAGGTGTGGCGGAAATTGTTTCCGAAGAGAACAGTGATTCTACGGAAGTGGTAAGCGAAAGTGAAACGGATACAGAAACTTCCGAAAATACATCTGAAGAGAGTGATTCCGAAGATGCGACATCGGAAGAAGTGAAGGAAGAGGCATCGGAGGAGAATACTACAGCGGCAAGCGGTACACCCTTTGAGGTGCATGGTGCATTAAAGGTAGACGGCACTAATGTGGTAGATGCAAATGGTGATGTATTCCAAATTGCGGGTGTCAGTACACACGGTCTCGCGTGGTTTCCCGATTACGTAAATAAGGATGCATTTATGTCTATCCGCGATGATTGGGGCGCAAATACCATCCGTTTGGCCATGTATACCGCAGAAAACGGCGGTTATTGTGAAGGCGGCAACAAGGATAACTTAAAAGCCCTTGTAAAAGATGGTGTGAAGTATGCTACGGAACTTGGTATGTATGTTATCGTAGACTGGCATATTTTACACGATTTGGACCCTAATAAGTATAAAAGCGATGCAATCGCCTTCTTTGATGAAATGTCCAGAGAGTTTAAGGATCAGGACAATGTCATCTATGAAATATGTAATGAGCCCAATGGCGGTACAAGCTGGAGTCAGGTAAAAAGCTATGCGTTGGAAGTAATTCCGGTAATTCGTGCCAATGACCCCAATGCAATTATCATCGTGGGTACACCCAACTGGTGCCAGTTTGTGGACGATGCTGCAAAGGCCCCCATTACGGAATATGACAATATTTTATATGCAGTTCATTTTTATGCAGAAACCCATCGTGATGATATCCGTAACCGTATGACAACGGCAATCAACCAGGGACTTCCGGTTATCATTTCAGAGTTCAGTATTTGTGATGCATCCGGTAACGGAACCAACAACATTGACCAGGCGAATATTTGGATTGATTTGTTGGATCAGTATAACGTAGGTTTTGTGGCTTGGAACCTGTCAAATAAGCCGGAATCTTCTTCTTTGATTTCCAGCGGATGCAACAAGAAGTCCGGTTGGACTTATGATGAGTTATCGGAATCCGGAAAGTGGTATGTGGGAGTGTTAAACGAGCATTCCGATAACGGTGCAGGCATATTAAACGGTCAGGAACCGGTAACTTCGGGAAATAACTCGTCCAATAATACGGCAGGAAATAACAGTACAAACAACCAGAATAACAACAATCAAAACAATAATAATTCCAACGCAGCTAACAACCAGCAGGCTGCGTTGCCTACCGGCAGCGGTAGCGGAAACAATTTGTATGCAACAGTTTCTGCAGCAAATTCTTGGGAGAGCGGCAGCGGTCATTGTACACAGCTGAATGTAAGCATTGAAAATAAAGGTAGCTCTGCAGCAAGTGGTTGGACGGTAGAAATTGACTTGGGCCAGAGTGCCACCATTGATCAGATTTGGTGTGCGGTAGGTACGGTGAACGGAAATAAAATTATTCTGACACCGGAATCTTTTAACGGAACCATTGAAGGTGGCAAGACGGTTTCTGATATCGGTTTGATTATTACAACCTCCGGTTCGGTAGGTTCAACAACCGTGTCGGTAAGATAGGTGAGAACGAAAAAATTAATATACAATAAGAAAAGGGCAATTCCGATATTTCGGGATTGCCCTTAGTTATGTTTCAATTTATGATTAGCAGAATTCTTAGTTTTCAATAAAATTCTTAATTGCCTCCATAGATTCATCACTGATGACATGTTCAATCTTACAGGCGTCATCTACAGCTGTTTCCTGGCTGATGCCAAGTTTTAAAAAGAATTCCGTCAGAATGGTGTGGCGGTTATATATTTTAGCAGCTACATCCAATCCCTTCTGCGTTAAGGTGATGCGTCCGTTGGCTTCCATTTCGATATAGCCATCCGCTTTCAACAACTTCATGGCACGGCTGACGCTGGGTTTGGAGAAGCCCATTTCTTCACAGATGTCAATGGAGCGTACGAAGTCGCTTCTGTTTGACAGTGTAAAAATTGTTTCCAGATACATTTCACCGGATTCTAATAAACTCATATTCGTAAACACCCCTTTACATATTAGTCACAGAATACCATAAAAACATAAAAAATTCAACCGTATGAGGAGGGTTTTAACAATAACCGCTTTTATCATATAGTACATTTTGTTGAAGTTAGCATAAACTAACTTAATAACATAAATATGATAAAAATATCATAAAATATGGTAAAAACTGGTATTTTATTAAGAAAAACCACTTTACAAACCATGTGGAATATGGTATTAAATTATATGGAGTTAGCATAAACTAACCGAAAGGCAGGAACATTTTATGAATCTGAATGAAGTTAAGTTAGAAGAAGAATATATCGTTGACGCAGTCGAAACCGATGATGAAGAATTGAACTCCTTTTTATTCTCGCTCGGGTGTTATAGCGGAGAGCCTATAACCGTAATCGCACGCAAGAGAAGAGGATGTGTGGTATCCATCAAGGACGGACGATATCATATTGATCGCAGATTAGCGGATGCAATTAAGGTGAAATAGTTTTTACATATAAAATCGGAACAGGAGATAATCTTATGAGAATCGCTTTGGCAGGTAATCCAAACAGTGGAAAAACTACAATGTATAATGCCCTTACCGGCAGTAAAGAAAGTGTTGGAAACTGGGCGGGAGTAACCGTTGATAAAAAAGAAAGTCCAATAAAAAGAAGTATATATGAGGGCGAGAGTGAATTGATTGCCGTGGATTTGCCCGGTGCATATTCCATGTCGCCGTTTACTTCGGAAGAAAGTATTACCCGTGATTATATTCAAACCGAGAATCCGGACGTAATTGTAAATATCGTGGATGCTACGAATTTGAGCCGTAGTTTGTTTTTTACAACCCAGCTTATGGAGCTTGGTATTCCGGTGGTCGTTGCATTGAATAAAAGTGACGTAAATGACAAAAAAGGAAACGAAATTGACGAAGATGCTTTGGCGAAGAAACTTGGTTGCCCTGTTTTTGAAACCGTATCTACTGTTTCGGGAGAACACAATGGCTTAGCGGAAGTAATTCAGGCAGCTGTTGACAGAGCCGGCAAAGAGCAAAAGGCACCCTATAGTCAGGCAATTATTGATTTGACAGATAAAGATGCGGTAGAAGCGGAAGACCGAAAGCGTTTTGAGTTTGTAAACGGCATAGTAAAAGAAGTAGAAAAAAGAAAAGTACATACCAATCAATTTAACAAGCAGGATAAATTCGATGAATTTATCACACACCCGTTGTTAGGAATTCCTGTTTTCGCAGTAGTGATGTGGATGGTATTTTTTATATCGCAATCTACTGTGGGTACTTGGATTGCAGACTGGCTGGTTGGCTGGATTGAAGTATTCCAGGAATGGGTAGCGGGGCTTGTAGTAAATGCGCATCCTTTCCTGCAGTCTCTTTTGGTTGACGGTATTATCGGTGGTGTAGGTGCGGTAGTTGGCTTCCTGCCCTTGGTAATGGTAATGTACTTCCTGATTGCGTTATTGGAAGACTGCGGTTATATGGCAAGAGCAACGGTTGTACTGGATCCTATTTTTAAGAAGGTAGGTCTATCCGGCAAGTCCGTGATTCCTATGGTAATCGGTACAGGATGCTCTATTCCGGGCGTTATGGCCTGTCGTACCATCCGTAATGAAAGAGAGCGCAGGGCAACTGCAATGTTAACACCTTTTATGCCTTGCGGTGCAAAACTTCCTGTGATTGCATTGTTTGCAGGTGCCTTTTTCTCGGATGCAAAGTGGGTTGGCGTGTTGATGTATTTTACAGGTATCCTTTTAATTTTGAACGGGGCCTTGCTTGTCAATAAAATCGCCGGTCATAAGCTGAAAAATTCATATTTTATCATCGAGTTGCCGGAATATAAGTTCCCCAGTTTTAAAACCGCGTTCCGTTCTATGTGTTCACGTGGTTGGGCATACATTGTAAAAGCAGGTACAATCATCCTTGTTTGTAACGCAGTAGTTCAGATTATGCAGAGCTTCAACTGGCAGTTCCGGTTGGTGGAAGAAGGTATGGAAAGTACTTCTATCCTTGCAACTATTGCAACACCCGCAGCATACCTTTTGGTTCCCATTGTTGGTTTTGCGGCTTGGCAGTTGGCAGCGGCAGCAATCACAGGTTTCATCGCAAAAGAAAATGTCGTTGGTACATTGGCAGTTTGCTATGCATTAACAAATTTCATCGATACAGAAGAATTGGCATTAACAGGTGGCGCAAACGAAGTTGCCGTTGCTATGGGTCTTACTAAGGTTGCAGCCCTTGCTTACCTTATGTTCAACCTTTATACACCGCCCTGCTTTGCTGCCATGGGTGCTATGAACTCTGAAATCAAGGATAAGAAGTGGCTCCTCGGCGGTATTATGTTACAGTTTGCCACCGGTTTTACGGTGGGATATCTTGTATATCAAATCGGCACTTTGATTACAACAGGTGCTTTGGGCGCAGGATTCTTCCCCGGCCTTATCGCTGTAATTGCTATCGTAGCGGTTATCGTTTTTCTTATTATCAATACAGAAAAGAAGATGAAGAAAGAGTATGCTTTAAAGAAAGCAGCATAATGTGTAAAAGAAAGCTATAGTATAGATTTTTATAATGAGGTAGAGTATGGAGAATTTTATTATCGTAGCGGTAATCCTCCTGATTGTAGGCGGAGCAGTGGCGTACATAATAAAACAGAAGAAAAAAGGCGCGGTTTGTGTGGGTTGTCCTCACGCCGGCGAGTGCGCGAAAAAGAGAAAGGACCGTTGCAGTTAAGCTCGGTCCTTTTTATTTACCAGTTTGAAACATTAAATTCAAGATTCGGTTCATCGCTCCAGTCTTCCATCATTTCGATGTTTTCCTGACGCTCCTGGGTGGCAGCACTTTGGGTTTGCTGTAACTCTTCCATGATATTCTGTTCGGTTTCTTCATCAATGTTGCTGGAAGAGCCTCCGTCTTCCTCCTCCTCTTCTTCGGAAGAATCTTCGGGAGGGGGTTCCTGTTGCAATTGTTGCAGTAATTCATCTATCTCTCTTTTTAATTGTTCTGCGGTTTCACTGTGACCGTCACCTTCCAAAGTTGCACAGTTTTCTTCCAGTAACACGTCTTTGGCAGCGAGCAGAACTTCTATGCTGTGTTCTACGTTTTCAGGCTCTGCAAATTCAGGTCCTAAATTATAAATCATGGCAAGTGCCAAGTTGATACGGACAGAGCATTCTTTAGGATGAAGAAGAAAGGTATTTAAGGCATTTTGGTATTCTTCAATAGCGCCGGTATAATTCATTCTTTCGTATTCCCGGTTTCCCCTGTTATACAAAAAGATATGCCAAAACAGAAGAAAGCCGATAAGCACCATTATAAGGATAAAAACTGCGGCTGTAATTTTTCGTTTCATAATATAAAGATCCTTTTTCTAAAAACTGGTCTTGCGTTTATAGTAAATAAAATCTGCAACAAGCAAAGGGATAAAGGGGATGAGAAGATAAAAGAAGGTATCGGAATAACCTGTGGTAGAATCTTCTTCCTCGCTATCTTCAGCCATGGCTAACTGTTGCATGACTTTTTTTAAGGTATTATCCAATTCGGACCTGCTTGTCATATGAACATAATCAATGCCCATGTCATTTGCAATACTTTGCAGATTTGCTTCATCAATATAGGAAAGAGCAGTCTGACGATCGTAATTGTCGTCGTAATAATATAGTTCTTCCATGGGGCCGCCATCGAAAGCAGGAGCAAGCATTCGTCCTCCGCCTTCCGTACCGTAGCCTAAAACTGCACCGCCGTCAATATACTCTTTTAAGTTAGGGTATGATTTCAAGGCTTCATCCAGTGTGATTTCACCGTCACTGATAAAAAAGACAATCTGTATATGTTCACTCTCTTTATCTAATACATCTTCCAAATAGGTTAATACCTCATCAAATCCGGTACCGTGGGCATAAAAGGTTGTCAATCCGTTTAGCGACTGTAATGCCTGATTAACGTTTGAAATATCGATAGTATGCGGAATAAGAGTTTTAACATCATCATCAAAGGAAACTACGGAAAAGGCTGCACCGGGAAGCTGTTCCATAATATAAGCACAGTCTTCTTTTACAGCGTCTAAACGTATGCTGTTATCGGTGCCGTAATCCTGCGCCAGCATACTGATGGTATTATCGACCACAAACATTACATCCATGTCCTTTTGCTGAGTGGGGGCATCCGGGTTGGGCACCATAATGCGCAAATTTACGATAAACAGCAACAAAATGATAATAATTTGTCTTATATAGTGAAAGGTTCCCTTACGCTTAAAAAAGAACAGTGCAATACAAATCGGCACCATAAGCCAGATAGGGATAATCGGGTTTATAATCATAGTTGTCTCCTACCCCTTTATTTTTCTGTTAAAAATAAAATGCATGCTAATACAAATCAACAATCCGACAAACAGAAGCTCCGGCTTGTCTGTAATTAAAATTTGAGTATTGGTAATGACTGAAGTGCCCGTGAGGCGGATGTCATCCACCAATTCGTCAAATACTTTGGATGAAGTAACTTCATAATGTTTGCCGCCGGTGTTTAAAATAGCATTGTGGAAGATTTCTTCATCAATGATGTTTTCGGGAGTTACCGCAAATACTTTTACGCCGTTGGCGGTACAAAGGGCTGCGGCCTCTTCCAGGCTCACAAACGAGGAGGCGGTAATTTCATTCAATTCATTATCCGTAGTAAAAATAATTAATCTGCTTCGGTCCGTATTTTCTTTTAAGTCGGGGAAGTTATAGAGGCAGGAGGCCAGTCCGTCTCCGATAAAAGAACTTCCGCGGCCGTCATCCCAAAGGGTGCCTTCGTACTTAAATTGATACAGGCCGTACTCATCCCACAGGATTTCCCCGGTGGCAGAGATGTACAGTTCGTTGCCAAGGCTGTATTCGAATGAAGCTTCCAACTTATCCAACGTTTCCAAAACATAGTCGTAATCTGTGGTAAGGGGAACCAAAAGGACGGAGCGTCCGTTAAAAATGGTAATACCAAAACGTTCGCCGTTTAATTCTTTTACCACTTCTTTGATTTCGCCGCAGATATCTAAGTTTAATTGGTCTACGGAATCGGAAATATCCATACAGATGAAGATATCCCTGTTTTGAAGCTCTGTGCTTCTGACTTCTACCATGACGGGACGTGCCAACATAATAATGGCAAGGATCAGTGCTAGCCATAAAGAAATCAATGAGAGAATGCGGTAGCATTTGTATTCTTTCATCAGCTTCTGAAACAAAGGCGTTTCTTTTATGAAATTGGTATTGGCAACCTTTTTACCTTTGCGAAAAGCATCTTTTCTTTTAAATGTAAAAAAAGTCAAGATGACCGCAAGGGGAATACCTACAAAGATTGCAACAGGAAACATTAATTCCATTCTGAGATAACCATCCTTGCTTTCTTTATTACGTCAAAAATATTTGCATTTGTATCAACAGCAAACTCGGGAATGTAACATTGGGAAATTAGCTCATACAGCTTTGGTAAGTTGGCCGCATGGATTTCCATTAATGTGTAATTCTGTACCTTAATGCCGGTAGCTGCATAGACAAAATCGCGAACGATTTTGCTGAGGGTCTGGAATGCCTGTCTGTCGCCGATTTTTTTGGCGAGGCAATCCTGTTCAAGCTGGCTTAAGATACAGGTGTATTTGTATTTTAATGAGGCAAGACTTTCCGGAGCCACGGGTTTTGCGACAGGTATATTGGGTTTCTTTTTCTTTCTTTTTAAGGGAAGAAAAAGAATCAAAAGAGTTATGGTTACACCTGCCACAATAAAAATTATGAGTGGAGAGTAGGAGAAAAGTTCTTGCAGTTTAACGGTTATTGCTTGCATATTTATGCCTTTCTAATAATTCCATGCATTTGTCCACAATATCGGCTTCGCTGTTAATTTCTACGCTGACAACGCGGTTGGAAAGAAGCTTGCGGGAGTTCTCGCGGTTAACTTTATCTCGGGTTTCCTGCTCCAGTTTTTGAAGTTTCTTATTGGAGGAAAGGTATTCCGCCACATAAAGGGACTGATTTACGTCAAAAGCAGGAGCTCCGGTTATGGTGGCATCTGAGATGCTTACAAAAAGCACATCGTGATAAACACTTAATTTTTTGATGGTGTTTTCTTTGATGTTATATATGCCGCCTTTGTCTGTGATAACGAAGATAATCATCTTCTTGGAAATATTTTTGATAATATAATCCAGGGACTTATTGATGTCGCTGTCATAGCCGGTGAAGTCTTCTTTGTCGTAAGAGGTCAGAATACGTTCTAAATTCCCCATGCCCATACGTAAAGGGAAAAACTGTATAAAGCCGTTCCGGTTGTAAACCGCACCAACGTTATCCCTGTTTTGGGCCGCAAGGTAAGCAAGGGTGCCGCCGGTGTAGAGGCCTACATTTTTCTTGCTTTCGCCGGATTCCGTGTCGGCAAGAAAGTTACGGCCGGTATCAAAAACCAGCATGACATTGTGCTTCTTTTCGGCGATATACTGTTTGATTAAAAGATTCTTGCTCCTGGCGGATGCCTTCCAGTCGATATCGCGGATGTTGTCTCCGGGAATATATTCCCTTAAGTTTTCGAAATCCAAGCCGTTTCCGGTATATACGGATTTGTAAGAACCGTCAAAAATATTGCTGGTCTTTTTCTTGGCATAAATGCTGACCTTGGCTTGTATTTTGGTAATATGATTCATCATGGTGTGGGAATCACTCCTAAAATGTTGTTAATGATGTTTTCGGATACAATATTGTCTGCAACAGCAGCGTAGTTTAAGGAAATACGATGTCTTAAAACGCTGTAGATCATCTTCTTCACATCTTCGGGAATTACGAAATCTCTGCCGTTTAAAAGTGCAACGGCCTTGGAAACTTCCATCAATGCGATGGCACCACGGGTACTGGAACCTAAGGTGATGTACTGCGCAAGCTGAGGGCCGATATAAGCGGCGGGATTTCTGGTAGCATCAATAATCTGAATGATGTAATGCTTGATAGCGTCGTCCAAATAAACCCGTTTGGTAAGCTCCTGTATATAGCGTACATCTTCAATGGTTGCAACCGATTGTTTTGAAGAGAAAACATCTCTTTCAATTCGGTTTAAGATTTCAAATTCTTCATTTTTATTGGGATAGAATAATTTTTCTTTAATTAAAAATCTGTCCAACTGCGCTTCGGCAAGAAGATAGGTACCTTCCTGCTCAATGGGGTTCTGGGTTGCAATTACGGTAAAAACATCCGGGGTCGCAAAGCATTCGCCACCGATGGTTACCTGACGTTCCTGCATGACTTCAAGCATGGCTGACTGAGTCTTCGCACTGGAACGGTTGATTTCATCCAGTAAAAGGAAGTTGGCCATAACAGGACCGATTTTGGTTTCGAAGGAATTGGTAGAGTAGTTAAAAATCTGGCTACCGATAATATCACTGGGCAAAAGGTCCGGTGTACACTGAATACGCGAGAAGGTACCGTTTACGGCCTCTGTCATAATTTTGGCAGCAGTGGTCTTAGCAAGTCCGGGAACGGATTCCACCAAGATATGTCCGTTACACATTAAGGTAATCAAAAGTGAGGTTCCGAGTTGGAATTGGCCTACCATCTTGGAATAATAGTAGTTGTTGATGTTCTGGATAATTGCTTTCCCTTTCTCCATTTCCTGGGGAGTAATTCTTGTGTAATTGTTCATATTTCTTCTCCAATCTGAATGAATATAAAATAATGTCTGTACAAAAACAGATTTCTAACTTTTTTAGCCTGTATACCTATAAAACACAGTATAAAACAAAAAGGTTGCAAAAGAAAGTATTTTTTTAATACTTTTATTTCTTCCTTCCGCCCTTTAGGAAAATTTCGCGGTATTCCTTAGGTGTTTTGCCTACTTTCTTTTTAAACAGTTTTGTAAAGTAATTCACATCCGGTATGCCGCAATAAGAGGCAATGGTTTGAATCTGCAGGTTCGTGGAGTGCAATAAAAGGATGCCGTGTTGTACACGTTTTTCATTTACATAGTCTGTCAGGGTACTGCCGGTTTCTCTTTTAAAAAGAGTGGACAGGTAGCTTGCATTTACGTTTAATTTGGCGGCAAGAGCATTCAGACCTAAGTCGGCAGTCAAGTCCGTATCCACGGCGGTAATGATTTTTTGCACCAAAAGGGAGTAGCCTTTCATGGAGTGATTTTTTACCAGAAGACAATATTTGTGTATCATGTCCTTTTGCAGTTTCTGCGCCGCATTCACGGTGGTAACCTGTTCGATTTTACGACCGAAATCAGAAGATAATTTATCAATATAAAAAGGATGTACCGAACCGTTTTCAACTGCTTTTCGGAACAGAGTATTCATAATAATACAGTAGTTTTGCATGTTACGGATGGGGTCGGCGTTTCTTTTTTCAAAAGCGCCGTTGGCCATATTGCTCATCATAAGTTCAACTTTATGATTAAGACCTAAGGAAATGGCTTGTAACAGTTTGTTTTCTACTGCATAGCGTTCTTCAATGGCTTTCATGTTAATGGAAGAATCCGTTTGTTCATAGTTTATGTCTGCGCGAATTTCTTTGGAGAGTTGTTCCGGGATGACATCGGCTTGTTCAATATATTTAAAACGAAAGCTTTCCATGCTTCCCCAAAGAGACTCTCCCAAAGCATTGAGAACAACCAATGCTGTAGTTTCGTTTTCTAAATAAGGAAGATTGTTAAAATACTGTTCCAATGTATTAAAAAACTGTGGAGGGAGAGAATATTCTTCAGTAAACTCCATAATTTCACTTTTGTTGAATTCGCGTAAGGTGTATGGTCCTATAATTAAATAAGTATTGGTTGTGGTCCCCGGGAGAAGCAGAATAAAATAATTGCAGTAAAAAATATCGGTCATTTTATAAATAGTATTGGGCTTAATATCTTCTTTAAAGAAAAATTCAGAAAGCCAGTGTTTTTCTTCCAGTCCGATTAATTTTCGCAAGCCAAGATCAATGTATGAAATATCCTGATTTTCTTCGGTAACAATATGAAATTTAAGACGGTAGTGCGACAGCACGCGCTGGGCAAAATCAAGTTCGGATGAATATTGCATAATGATCCTCTTTCCGGCATATTTCATGCCATGATTATTTTGCTCGAAAGCAGTAATATTTTGCACTTTTATCGTATCATTTTTAGGAGAAAAACACAACTAGTAAAAATTATACGAAAACTGACAAAAATTATACTCTCTATATTGTTGGTAATTTGTTAAAATGATATCAACCGTTGCGGAACATCCGGGGGGAGCGTTTCCGCAAAAAATTTTCGATATATTTAATCCAATCACAGAAAGGGGTATGCAAGTGAAAGAACAGAAAACAAAAGCAGTAAGACCTTTTGGCATGCGCGACAAAATGGGATACTTGTTTGGTGACTTCGGTAACGACTTTACCTTCATTTTATCCACAATGATCTTATCCAAATTTTATACCGACGTAATGGGCGTTTCAGCCGGTGTTATCGGTACCATTATGATGTTGGCTCGTTTCGTAGACGCTGTTACAGACGTTACGATGGGTCGAATTTGTGACCGTAGTAAGGTAACACCTCAGGGTAAATTTAAACCTTGGCTTCTTCGTATGTGTTTCCCGGTTGCAGTCGCTTCCTTCTTAATGTATCAGAGTGGATTGGCAGGCCTGCCTACCACTGCTAAGATTGTTTACTTGGCAATTACTTACATCCTTTGGGGTTCATTTTGTTATACAGGTATCAATATCCCTTACGGTTCCATGGCTTCTGCTATTTCCGCAGATCCCGGCGACCGTCAGTCTTTATCAACCTTCCGTACCATGGGTGGTATGCTCGCAGGTATGGTAATTGGTATCCTTCTTCCTATCCTTGCTTATGATAAGATTACATTGGCAGACGGAACCATTAAGGAAACCTTAAACGGACCTAAGGTTACATTGGCAGCAGGTATTTTCTCTATTCTCGCAATCGTATGCTATTTACTTTGCTATAAGTTAATAACTGAACGTGTTGTGGTAGCAGCAAGCGAAGAAAAAGGACCTTCAGTAGGCGATATGCTTAAGAGTGCGTTTACAAACCGTGCGTTAATCTCTATTATCGTTGCTTCAATCGTTATGTTATTGGCACAGTTGACCATGCAGAATATGGCAGCTTACATCTATCCTGATTACTATAACAATGCAACTGCTCAGTCAGCATCTACAATGCTTATGATGGTTGGTATGATTGCTGCAGCTATTTTTGCTAAACCTTTGGCTAAGAAGTTTGGTAAGGCAGAAATTTCCATCGTTTCTAACCTTTTCGCAGCAGCAGTTATGGTTCTTATCTGGATTATCCGTCCTGCAAATGTATGGGTATACTGCGGATTACAGATGCTTTGCTGGTTAGGTCTTGGTATGTTCTCTATGGTATCATGGGCGCTTATCACAGACGTTATCGATTACTCAGAAATCAAAAATGGTATCCGTGAAGACGGTTCCGTATACGCTATGTACTCATTTGCACGTAAGTTAGGTCAGGCTCTTGCAGCTGGTTTATCAGGTTGGTTATTGGAAGCAATCGGTTACAACTCAGTAGCAGCGTCTGAAGGCTTAAGACAGACTGACAGCGTATTATCAGGTATTTTCAATATTTCAACATTAGTACCTGCATTAGGATTCCTTTTATTAGGTCTCGTATTATGGTTCTGGTATCCTCTTCATAAGAAACAGGTTGATGCTAACGTAGCAGCATTGAAAGTAAAACATGAAGAAATCATTGACGGCGAAGTCGTAGAATCTACAGAAGAATAACTTATAAAATAATCTGCTGTCGGACTTAAAGTTCGGCAGCAGAACCAAATTTAGCATATAAAAATTTAGAGTTTGTAAAAAAGGAGAACATTTCAAGTGAGAGAAATTATTAATTTTAACGTAAAATGGGCTTTTACAAAAAACGCAACAGAAGTACCGGCTACAATGCCTGAGAAGTGGGACTGGGTTACCCTTCCTCACAGCTGGAATGCAATTGACGGACAGGACGGTGGTGCAGACTACTATCGCGGAACCGCATACTATGCAAAAGAATTAAAGAAATTTGATTTACCTGAAGCTGACAGATATTACATGGAATTCCGTGGTGCAAACTCTTCAGCAGACCTTTATATCAACGGCAAGAAGATTGCAAGCCATGACGGCGGTTACTCAACATGGAGAGCAGATATTACAGATGCTTTGGAAATGGACAACTTAATTGTTGTAGCAGTGGATAACGGTGAAAACGACAGAGTATATCCTCAGATGGCAGACTTTACCTTCTACGGCGGTCTCTATCGTGACGTTAACATTATTGCAGTAAACAACTCACACTTTGACCTTGATTACTACGGAGGCCCCGGCCTCATGGTTACACCTGAAGTGAAGGGTGAAGACGCAGATGTTGCAATTGAAGTATTTGTAACCAACCCTGCAGACGGCCAGGAACTTGTTTATAAGATTTATGATTATGAAGAAAACGTAATTGCAGAAGTAAAGCAGGCAGTAGCTGATAAGAAAGCAGTTATCAACCTTCCCAAGGTTCACTTATGGCATGGACGTAAGGATCCTTATCTTTACAGAGCAGAAGTAGAACTTGTAAAGGACGGTGAAGTAATTGACTGCGTATCTGCACCTTTTGGATGCCGTACTTATAAGATTGATCCCGAGAACGGTTTTATCTTAAACGGTGAAGAATATCCCTTAAGAGGTGTATCACGTCATCAGGACAGATGGGGACTTGGTAACGCATTGTTGCCTGAACACCACAGAGAAGATATCGATTTGATTTGTGAAATGGGTGCAACCACAATCCGTCTTGCACACTATCAGCATGATCAGTTCTTCTATGATTTATGTGATGAAATGGGTCTTGTAATCTGGGCTGAAATTCCTTATATCTCTAAGCATATGCCTACAGGTAGAGAAAATGCAATCTCCCAGATGAAGGAACTGATTGTTCAGAACTATAACCATCCTTCTATCGTAGTTTGGGGTCTTTCAAACGAAATCAGTATGGCAGGTTCTGATGCTGATTTATTGGATAACCACAAAGTATTAAACGATATGGTTCATGAAATGGATCCCACAAGATTAACAACCATCGCTTGTGTATCTATGTGTGATATCCACGATCCGTATGTACAGATTCCCGACGTGGTTTCTTACAACCACTACTTTGGATGGTACGGCGGTGACACATCCATGAACGGACCTTGGTTTGATAACTTCCATAAGACATTCCCGAACATCCCTATCGGTGTCAGCGAATATGGTTGTGAAGCTCTTAACTGGCATACATCTAAGCCGACCCAGGGTGATTATACAGAAGAATATCAGGCATACTATCACGAAGAACTCATCAAGCAGTTGTTCTCAAGAAAGTATCTCTGGGCAACACATGTATGGAACATGTTCGACTTCGGTGCTGACGCCAGAAACGAAGGCGGCGAGAACGGACAGAATCACAAGGGTCTTATCACTTTTGACCGTAAGTACAAGAAGGATTCCTTCTATGCATACAAGGCATGGTTATCAGATGATCCCTTCGTACACATCTGCGGCAAGAGATATGTAGACAGAGTAGAAGACGTTACTAAGGTAACCGTATACTCTAACTTACCTGAAGTTGAATTGTTCGTAAACGGCAAGAGCCTTGGCAAGCAGGCAAGCGCAGAGCACTTCTTCTACTTCGATGTTCCCAATGAGGGCGTATCTGAATTGGAAGCAGTTGCAGGCGATTGCGTTGACAATAGTACAATTCGCAAGGTTGAGAAGTTCAACGAAGCTTATAAGTTAAAAGAAAAGGGCGCAATCCTTAACTGGTTTGATATTACAGAACCCGAAGGATATTTCTCATTAAATGATACAATGGGTGCAATTATGGCAAATCCTCAGGGTGCAATGTTAATCGGCGGTTTAATGCAGCAGATGCAGAAGAATGCAGGCGGTATGGCAGCAGGCTTCGAAGTGAATGAAGGAATGATGCAGATGATGAACGGCTTTACCGTTATCCGTCTTGCAAACCTTATGGGAACTGCAGGTATTACCTTTACCAAGGAACAGCTTCTTGGATTGAATGCACAGCTTAACCAGATTAAGAAATGAAAGTCACCTTTTATGCAGAAATGCATGATGAAGCTTGTAAAAGTGGTGATAAAACGTAAGTTTACAAAGAAAAAATAAAATATTGCTCGGACAGATTTCGGATATGAATTTTAGATGTTTCAGTCTTGATACTCCAAGACTGTGCATATAGAGGTTTAAGGGTTAATATATTGAAAAGAGAAGCTCGCAGGAAACTGCGGGCTTTTCTTTTATATTGAAAATTTAATAAAGTTAAAAATAGTGTTGACAAAACTGTAAATAAAGTGTATATATGCATATATACAGCAAATAAACGCAAGATACTTATTTGTAACGCAGAAAAGGAAAGTTTTGTTATGGAAGAACAAGTAACAAATGTAATAGAAGTTAACAATCTTACAAAAAAGCTTGGGAAATTTACTTTGGGCGAGATGAGTTTCCAATTACCATTAGGATATATAATCGGTCTGATTGGCGAAAACGGTGCGGGAAAAACCACTTTACTCCATTTGCTTTTGGGATTATATAAGCCAACGGAAGGTGAAGTAAAAATATTCGGAGAATGCTACTGTGAAAAAGAAATTGAAATTCGACAGCAGATGGGTTTCGTATTGCAGGAGAGACTGTTTGCGGATGGAGACAGTTTAATTACGAATGCAGATATTTACGGTGCATATTATGAGAACTATGACAGGGAGCTAATGCTAAATTATCTCGATGAATTTGGCTTGGATGCCCAAAAGAAATATAAGAAATTATCTAAAGGCGAAGAGTTGAAATTCCAGTTTGCTTTTGCTATGGCGCATAAGCCGAAGCTTTTGATTTTGGATGAAGCAACCGGAAATTTTGACCCTGGTTTTCGCGAGAAGTTTTTAGCCTGCATTAAAGATTTTATCAAAGACGGAGATAGAAGTGTGATTCTTGTGACGCATTTGACACAGGAACTGGAGCAGATTGCGGATTATATTTTATATTTGGAAAAGGGCAAGCTTTTGATGAATTATGATATTGAAACCTTCCGTTCGCGTTACAGAATTGCAGTGGCAGAAGAGTACAAATTAAAACTTTTACCTGCAAATCTTTTGATTTGTAAGGAAAAAGGTAATCTGGCATCAAGAGCATTAATCCGATATCATAGCCGTTATCCGTACGATAAAGAATTGACGCTCGTGCAACCCACGATAGAGGAAGTAATGTATTTTGTGACAAAGAGAGAGCGAGGAAGAGAATATGAATTCTAAAGCGTTTCGGGATTATTTCAGGTCGTTTCGCGGAAAAGAAGTATGGAAGGCTATCGGATTAGCAAGTCCTCTGTATATATGGCTTATGGTCGGACCTTATATTGCATGGAAGGGCGAGTATGCCGGTGCTGCCACATTCTTTTATTACAGCGGAGCATTTGCTGTAATACTTCGGTTGATAGAAAGAAGAGTTTTTCCTATGGGATTATCAAAGTTGCAGCATCTGTGTCCCATGAGCAGGATGCAAAAAGAAGATTATGTGCGAACTCAATTTTGGGTAGGATTTATGGTTGCATTTGCTCTGTTTGCTGTTTTACAAATATTTTTTTGGATTGTGTTCCCGCAGGAAATTTATTATATACTGCCGGTTATTATGTTGGTTGTAGGCTTGCTTGGAATATCTTTTTCTGCACCGGTGAATAATTTGATGGAGCCGGAAAAGCTGGAAACATTCCGGGAGAAAGAACTAAAAGATGTTAATGTAAAAGGTTTGATTGTAGCATTGATAGGTATTATTTCATGGAGCATTGTTACTGTTTTTATAACGGACGGAGGAGAAATTCCTTTATGGATTTGGGTGGTGACAGCAGTTTTGCTGATATGGCAGCTATGGATGACTTTCAGCATGTTGGGACGTATAAAATATCTCGTAGCACTTGCAAGTGATTATGAAAGGACAAATGACTAATGTTAAAAATTATCATACAGCCGCAGGGCACAATGGCAATATATGAACAAATCGTCAATCAAATGAAAGATGCGATTGTAAGCGGTGATTTAAAAGCAGGAGAAGCTTTGACTTCCATCCGTGCATTGGCAGCAGAATTGCAGGTCAGTGTCATTACAACCAAACGCGCCTATGAAGAACTGGAAAAAGAAGGATTAATCCGTTCTGTTGCCGGAAAAGGTTTTTATGTGTGCGAGTACAATACGGATTATTTGCATGAAAAGCAGTTGATGGTTTTGGAACAACGTATTTCCGATGTGATTGTGGGTGCAAAAAGTGCCGGCCTTTCATGTGATGAATTTGTGGAGATGGTACGTGCACTTTATGAGGAAAAGGGGCTGTAAAATGAGTGAGGAAAAGTATCTTTTGGAATTTAAAAATGTAACCGGAACAACGCGAAGAAACTATAAACTGCAGGATATTTCTTTTGCCCTGCCCGCCGGTTTCATTGCAGGAATTGCCGGAGAAAACGGTGCCGGTAAAACGACAATGTTTGATTATATCATGAATCCGCACCGTCAATACGAGGGCAGTATTTTGGTGAACGGACGTGAGATACATGATGATTATGTTGCAGTGCGACAGTTGGTTGGCTTTGTATCTGAAAAGAATCGCTTTTTTATGGAGAAGACAGGGAAGGAAAATGCAAAGCTTGCCGCCTGCCTGTTTGAAAACTGGGATATGGAGTTTTTTGAACAGACGATGAAAGAGATGGAGATTTCATGCGGAAAGAAGCTTTCGAATCTTTCCAGAGGCGAATTTATGAAGTTTCAGACTGCATTTGCCATGGCACATCATCCGGTTCTGTTTTTGCTTGATGAAGTGACCGCAGGGATGGATCCGGTATTCCGCATCGACTATTTTAAAATCCTACAGAAATTAATAGAGGATGAAAAGGCATCAGTACTTATGATTAGCCATATCCAAGAAGAAATGGAGAGGAAGATGGATTATATCGGGCTGATGGAAGAAGGGAGGCTGACTTCGTGGAAAGAGAGCATATAACCCAGAGAGAAAGAATAGAAGCATATTATAATACGCTACTGGAGCAGGGAAGTAATGAATTGTCTCCGGATGTGGTAACGTATATTCTTCTTGGAATCGGAATGATGCTTTTGTTTATTCCGGTGCAGGAAATGCTTAAAGAAGGAGATTTGTTTGCTGTTGTGTGGTGCGCCACAGGGTTGATTAATATGGCGATTATCTTTTACATGAGTAAGTATTCCGGTGTAGGCTACGGAAACAGTAAGACAGAAAGTGTGGCGGATGTATTGGTTTATATGCCCATTGACCATAAAGTAAAGCGAAAATTTCTGTTTGGGAAGTTACTGAAAATATTGATACGCATTACGATTGCCGGCTTAATTATGCAACTGGGTGTTGCTTTGATTGTTTATCATACAATCAGCGTTTGGAATGTTGTTTATGCGTTGGGACTTACATTTATTGTGCCGCTTATCTTTGGGTGGTTGCCGTTTTGGTTGGGTGACTTTTTTACCAAGAAGAAGTAAGCCCAAAAGACTTTGCCGTAGAAAATTTGTGTTAAAAGAGGGAAGAGAAATAAATGAAATTAAATTGTAAAATATATATCGGTAGTTTTGTGCTGGGCTGTGTGTCGGTAATGATGTTTATTATATAAAAAAGTACGGAGCAATAATAAAAAGGACTTATGTATTTTAAAGGAGAAATCTTTTAAATGCATAAGTCCTTTTAATATAAATTTAATTTCCTCCGGGTCCGTCTTTTCTGGGTCTGGAAGATTCGGGTAAGGGTTCTACCTCGTAGTATTTACTGCAATCACAGTCTTTTTTTGATTTTTCCTTATTGCAGGAGCAGTTATCATAGGAATTGGATACTTTGTTGGGGTTGTTCTTTTTATCTCCGATCATGGTGCACCTCACTTTCGGTATTAGGATGTGCAGGGATGATATTTTTTATGCATAGATCATCGGAGTTGCGGGTTGCTATCTGAATTACTTGATTTATGTAACTATCAATTTTATATTGTTTATATAGACATTTTATTCTATAATTGTAGTGTAGCATTTTAATATGTTTTTACAAGAGAGGAAGTTGATTATGGGTTTATTAGATTCTTTAATGAGAAGCGCGAAAAGAAAAGCAACCAGAATGGCGGTAAACGCTATTGTGGATGAAATCAGCAAGAGTGCACAGAATAAAAACGCCGAAGCAAGTGCGCCGGTTGCACAGAATAATGTTGCCCCGGTTCAGGCGAGTGCACCGGTTGTTCAGAGCAATGTGTCTCAACCGCAGCCCAAACAGTTTAACATAGAGGATGAGTTCATTGATGATAAGTTGGATTACGTATTGAAGAACGAGTTCCCGCAGTACGAAATTCGCAAGAAAGTATCGCCGGTTACACTGGGCGGTACCGGCAAATTTATGGATTACGATTTAGGTGTGTATGAGAATGGTGCGCCGAAACTTTTCATTATGATGGTTGGCCCCAACACATGCAGCAAGCGTGAGTATCGTTGGTCCAAGGAAGAAGCTGCTAAGGCAGGTGTTCCGATGATTAATTTTGTTATGGCGTTCAGTAACAAAATTGACTACATAACCAATCGTTTACATCAGTATCTGTAATTTTATATTGATAGAAAAGAAAGAGAAACGCAAATTTGTGCGGAAGAACCGAAGAAATTCGTCACTTTCGTTTTGCACCTGTGGGGGATGAAGCAGTGTCCAAGTAAGGTTTTGCAGGTAACCGGAGGCTGTTCAGTCTGGTATCTCAAGCATGGCTTGATTCAAAGCATTTTCTCTTTCTTTTTTTATACCCTTTTATGGGGAGGGACAGTAGTGAGTATTTTAGAAGAATTAAAAAAGGACGCGGTCTGGGAAGAGTTTCTTCAGTATAAGATCGAGCGGCGCCATTTATCTGAAAAAGAAAAGGAATACTGGACGGACTTTATTGGCGGGAGAAAATATCGGGAGATTACAAAATGTCTTGCAGAGGATAGTTATGTCTTTGATTATCCCGTTAAAATGTCTGTCAACAAAAGCGGTACCGGGAAGAAACGCATTGTGTATTCCTATAGCGAAATTGAGACCGCAGTGCTAAAAGTGATGGCCTATCTTTTATACCGATACGATGATAAAATCAATAAAAACTGTTATTCGTTCCGCAGAAACAGTACGGCGAAAGAGGCTGTTGTTAAAATTTTAAGAATGCGTGATTTGGACAAGAAGTACACGCTAAAGGTCGATATCAGTAACTATTTCAACTCTATACCGCCTAAGCGCCTGGTGGAAGTGTTGCGGGAAATGCTGGGGGATGATACGAAGCTTTTTACATTTCTGGAAAGGTTACTGACTGCGGATAAGGCATATGAGGACGGTAAAATCGTGGAAGAAGAACGTGGTGCTATGGCGGGAATACCCATTGCGCCGTTTTTTGCAAATGTGTATTTAAAGTCTATGGATGAGGAGTTTGAAAAGCGCGGCGTGGCATATTATCGCTATTCGGACGATATTCTGCTGTTTGCGGACAGTGAGCCTGAGTTAAAAGAATACGAGGACATATTGTATCAATGCATTGCAGACAAAGGACTTTCAATCAATCCGGACAAGGTAAAAATCACAAAACCCGGCGAGGGTTGGGAGTTTCTTGGATTTGCATATCGTGACGGTAAAGTAGATTTGTCTGAAGTGACAAAGAACAAATTAAAGGCTAAAATCCGTCGAAAGGCCCACAGTCTCTATCGCTGGCGCAACAAGAAGGATGTACCGTTTGAGAAGACAGCCAAAGTGATGATTCGCGTGTTTAACCGGAAATTCTATGATGATACGGATGATAACAAATTTACCTGGAGTCGATGGTTTTTCCCGGTGCTGACCACGGACGAAGGGTTGAAAGAGATGGATGCGTATCTTTTGCAGTACATTCGCTATTTGTACAGCGGCAGGCATTATAAGGGCAATTATCGTGTTTCCTATGAGGACATTAAGGAACTGGGTTATCGAAGTCTTGTGAACGAATATTATAAAAAGAATGACTTTTCGCTTTTATTTATGGACAAAAAGTGCTAAAATAAAACAAAAAATATGGGGAGGTTATTACAATGAAAACCTATAAATGTGAAGTGTGCGGTAACGTAGTTGCCAAAATTGTAGATTCGGGAGTGCCCGTAATGTGCTGCGGTAAGCCTATGGTAGAAACAGACGCTTATGCAGAAGAAGCAAAAGCTTGTGAAGCAAGCCCTGTTGTTTCCGGTTCAAAAGAAAATTACAAGGTATGTAACTGCAATAACGTAAGCTATTTTGATATTTTGGACGAAGTAGAGAAGCACAGCGATTTAAAGCAGCTTCTTGACGTGTTCGAAGAAGTTAAGAATACTACCAAGTGTTCAACCGGTTGCGGTGGATGCTATGATAAGGTAATCGGCATTATTTCCGATGCTATGGCAGGTGCATAAAAATTTTAGAGTGAACATACAAAAACCCTTGCGAAATAATTCGTAAGGGTTTTTAAAGTTAGCTTACATTGCATCATGGAAAGTTCTGTTAATTACGTCTTCCTGCTGCTCCGGAGTCAACTTGACGAAGTTAACAGCATATCCGGACACTCTTACGGTAAGCTGAGGGTATTTCTCGGGATGTTTCTGGGCATCTCTTAAAGTTTCTCTGTCAAGGACATTTACGTTAAGATGATGGCCGCCCTTGCTAAAATATCCGTCTAATAAGGTTACAAGATTATCAACTTGGCTATTACTGGTATTCATAATTGGTACCTCCTAAAATTTATTATAATAATAGGAACTATTACTATTATTTGTCTTTATTATAGTATCTAAAGGAAATATTTGCAAGATATTTTTAATAATTTTTATAAAAAATAATACCGCCCCGATATTTTTATAAACCGAGGCGGTATTGTATTGCACATTTTTTTAGAAACCGTAGTCAGAATCGATAATTCCGAAATCTTTTCCTTTATAGTTCCAAACAGCTCTTCCGATGCCGTACTTATCAAATACGGAGTGGATATCCGCAAGCCATCTCTTGGTGTCCTCCTTGGGTGCCAATTCGATTACACCGTATTCACCGCAATACAAGGGAACGTTATATTTCTCTGCGACTTCAATTGCTTCTGAGAATATTTCTTCAAAGAATTTGGGGCCGATGCTTGTTAAGCGCTCATTGTAAATGGCAGCTGTACATTCTTTAGCAAATCCTTTGCTTTTCTCACGTAACTCTTCCAAAGAAACCGGATAAGCCAATTCGAAATCGGGAGTCATGTTTTCTACCCAATATGCTTTCTGGTGTGTAAAAATGATAGGATCGTAGCAGTGGAAGTTATATACGATTTTATCATCATAAGGTGCATCCAAAAGTGCCACGCTGGTAACATTATTGTAATTCACGCCGCCGATAACGATGTATGTATTGGGTGCAATGGGACGGATGTGTTCAACCGCTTTTCTGGCTACTGCATTCCAAGCCTTGTATACTTCTTTTAAAACAACTTCGTTTAAAAGTTCAAAAGCCATTGTATCTGATTCTTTGCCGAAGCGTGTAGCGATGGTTTCCCACAGACGATAGAAACGTGCCTGCAAAGCTTCGTCGTAAAAGAATTTTTCTCTGTCGATATCTTTAAGGGGGTCGAATGAATATCCGTATACTTCGTGTACATCCAAAATCATTTTAAGACCGTATTTTTTGCACCATCCCAAACAATCTTCAATGTGCTGGTAACCGCTTTCGATGGGTTCTGCTTCTTCTGTTTCCAATACATTGTAATCCACGGGAATTCTTACATGGTCAAAACCCATTTCGGAAATTCTCTTGATGTCTTGTTCCTGAATAAAGGTGTTAAAATGTTCCTCTGAATACTTGTCAAACTGTGAAATCCAACCGCCTAAATTAACGCCTTTTAAAAATCCTTCAAACTGTCTCATATTATTTACCCTCCCAATACATTTGTTTTATTTTTGTAACCTGTGTTTTTGCTGTTGCTTATGATTTGATAATATACAAAATAAAAAGAATATGATACAATAAAACAATCACTTATACAATATTTCAACCAAGATGTAAAAGGAAATAAAATGGATGCCAATTTAGAACGGAAACAGCTGACCGAACAGCTTTTTATGAATCGTGAATATAATATTTCCCACCCGACCTACGACAGTGAGTTGGAATTTTACAATATGATTTGTAACGGAGATATTGAAACCTTAAAAACATTAAATTTGGAAAATGTGTTTTTTGAGAATGAGAGAGGTATTCTGTCGAAGAATCCGATCCGCAACGCAAGATATCATCTGCTTGTTACGGTGACTATGGTAACAAGGTTTTGTATTGAAAAGGGAATGCATGAGCAGAGGGCCTACGGCAAAAGTGACGTGTATATACGTAAGGCGGATGAAGCGGGAACGATTGAAGAAATTAACAGGTTGTATTATAAACTGGTATTTGACTTTGCAGAGGAAATGGCGGAGATTAAAAAGAGTGAGAATATCCCCAAGAATTTGCGTCTGGCACTGGATTATATCTATGACCATTTGAATGAAAATATCGGAATCGGTGAGATTGCGGAGCATGCGGCAATTAGTGAAAGCCAGCTACGTCGGAACTTTAAACAGTATCTGGGCGTGTCACCTTTGAAATTCATACAGGAGAAGAAAGTGGAATTTGCCAAAAACCGGCTGGTGTATTCCGATATTTCTTATGTGGATTTGGCAAATGATTTGGGCTTTGCGTCCCACAGTCATTTTATCAAAATTTTTAAGGAACATACGGGCATGACGCCGGCGGAATATCGTAATAAAATGTACAGAAAGCATTTTATTGAGGGCTGAAATGTTTTATAATGATATGAGGAATTGTGAAATGACAAATCAACTGATTGAGAGTACAATTGCATACGTCAAAGAAGTATTTGCCACGGACTTTAGCGGCCATGATTTTTTTCATACCATGCGCGTGTATCAAATGGCGACCAAGCTTGCTTTGGCAGAAAAAGCCGATTTGCAGACGGTGCAACTGGCGGCACTTTTACACGATGTGGACGACAGGAAGTTATCGCCGGAAACCTGCGAGAATAAAGACATGGCGGTAGCTTTTATGAGAGGGCAGGGACTTTGCGAAGAGACGATTGCCCAGGTAAAAGATATTATTGGCGAAGTTTCTTTTGCGGGAACGGACAGTGTGGTGCCTAACACTTTGGAAGGAAAATGCGTGCAGGATGCGGACCGTTTGGATGCGTTAGGTGCGCTGGGCATCGCCAGGGCTTTTGCATACGGTGGTAATCATAACCGTGTGATGTATGACCCTGAGATAAAGCCTGCTTTAAATATGAGTAAAGAAGAATATCAAAATCACGTGTCCACTACGGTGAATCATTTTTATGAGAAGCTATTTTTGTTGAAAGATATGATGAATACCGACAGCGCGAAAACAATCGCGGAGCATCGGGAACGGTATATGAAGGATTATATTGACGAGTTTATGGATGAGTGGGAAGGAAGAAAATAATATGGTTACTCCTGAGAATGGAAAACGAATTTCAAAAGTTGATACATATTTGAATTGCGCGGAGGTGTTTGCTTACCGAAGTACCTGCATTAAAAGAAAATACGGTGCGGTGATTGTAAAAGACGACGTGGTAATATCCACAGGCTATAATGGTGCACCCAGAGGGTTTGATAATTGCTGTGATTTGGGAGAGTGTCCCCGAATGGCAAGAGATATGCATCAGGGAGACGGGTACGGAATCTGCCGTGCGGTGCATGCGGAGGCAAACGCACTTTTAAACTGTTCAAGACAGCAGACCATCGGTGCGGATTTGTATCTTACAGGTGTAAACCCCAGTGATAATTCCATTCACAAGGCAAAGCCCTGCCCCTTGTGCGCAAGAACCATTATCCAGGCGGGAATCCGTAATGTGTATTTGCGCGTAGGCGATGGCGCGGACAACTATGAAGTGAAGGCTGCTACGGACCTTGAGTGGGTACAGAGTGCGGAGTAGGAGCCCGGTTGCCGTGTCGTTATTTGTCGATGAGAATTTGTTGAATCATGTCATAAATCATGTTACCATGAAAGCACGCAGAATATTTGCGTGCTTTTAATATTGCCGGAATCAGAGACCTTTCGAAGGCGACAGTGACAGGCAATATTAATCTTAAGTTTCATGGGCATTCGCCCATAATTTTCACATTTTAAATTCAGCATTTTGACTATGGACAGAAAGGAGGTATGGTACCTACAATGTCTTTATCGAAAGGAGTGTAGGTTATGGAAGAAATGGGAATGACAAACGAGCAGTATAAAGGGATGCTTTTAGATGAACTTGAAGATTGGTTGGAAGTAAAGGTACTGGCGGAACAGGCCGGAAATGATGAAATTACAGCCAAGGCAGATAAGCAGATACAGAAGATTAATGAAAAGTTAAAATTTTAATGTCGGAAATAAGGAGAGCGTGATGTTTTTAAGTGAAGAACAGTACATACATGCGAAAGAATTATATGAAAATACGACAGAACCAACCCCATTGCTTGTTGATTTATCAACTTGGGCGGTGAAAAAATACGGAGTGGCAGTAATTGACTATATATGTGACGAAAGAAGTGACGGGCAGCTGAGGATGATGCCGATACTCTGGGAGGATAAAGAGGTTGATTTGTTTCGCTGGTGTTGTAACTATAATCCTGCGATACAGAAGGCTTTTGCACGAAAATTTGCCGGACTTTGCAGAAAATATGAAATGCATAAGCAATATATGAAAGCCGGAAATATTTTTATTGCCTACGAAAGTTTTAAGGAAGAATTAGAGAAGCGAGGAATATCTGCTGAAAGAAGAAAAGGAGAATCAGATAAGCAAATTATGACTGCTTAAGATACATATATAGGGAAAGAGAAATTCAGCACTTTGACTATGGACAGAAAGGAGGATAGAAGTCTATAATGTCTCTACAAGGGAGGATAGGCTATGGAAGAGATGGCGGTGTTTAAAGGTTATTTGAGAAGTATGATGAGACAATTAAAGTTACTAAAGAAAGCTTTGGAGAATAACGATAAAGAACTTGCTATGAAGTTGATTGATGAGTTAATTGAAGACACACAGAATAATATAGAAGATTAAGGCGAGGGGAGTGTTTGAAAAGTCAAACATTCCCTTTTATTTTTGTGGTTTCAATGTTATAATGTTCAAAGTATGTAAAAACATAAGAAGAGGTATAATATGAGTAACGAAAATAGTAACGCAACTACAAAAGGCAGAGCAATTGCATTATTACCGATAGGTATTTTTTTGGTTCTCTTTTTAGGGATGGGTATTATAACCGGTGACTTTTATAAAACACCGGCAATTGTGTGCTTCTTAATTGCATTATGCGTAGCATTTTTGCAGAATCGAAAGGTCTCTTTCGGCGAGAAGTTAAAACTTATTGCTAAGGGTGTAGGCGATGAAAATATTATCACAATGTGTTTGATTTTCCTGTGCGCAGGTGCATTTTCCGGAACGGTCAGTGCATCCGGAGGTGTAGAGAGTACGGTTAATTTGGGACTTTCCATCTTGCCGGCATCTTTTGCGGTAGCAGGTCTTTTTGTCATTGGATGTTTTGTTTCGGTATCCATGGGTACATCCGTAGGTACGGTTGCAGCATTGACGCCCATTGCCGTGGAAATCAGTAATAAAACAGGGTTTAACATGGCGCTATGCGTAGGTGCGGTTATGTGCGGTGCCATGTTTGGTGATAATTTGTCCATGATTTCCGATACCACTATTGCAGCGGTAAAAACGCAGGGTTGTAATATGAAGGATAAGTTTAAAGAGAATTTCCTGATTGTACTTCCGGCAGCATTGATTACGGTAGTGATTTTCTTTTTGCTCACCAGAAACGGAAGCTTTGAGGTGGCAGGAGATTTGACATATAATATCTGGAAGGTTGTTCCGTATTTGTTTGTATTAATTGGTGCATTAATCGGAATCAATGTATTTATTGTATTAATAGGCGGCACTGTTTTATCTTTAATTGTAGGTGTGGCTACCGGAGCTTTTCCGTTGTCGGACGTGTTTGTTGTTATGGGAAACGGAGTAACCGGCATGTACGATATTACGGTCATTTCTATTATTGTTGCCTGCATTGTATCTCTTGTAAAAGAATACGGTGGAATTCAGTTTGTATTAAATGTTATCCGTAAAGGAATTAAGGGACAGCGTGGTGCAGAGCTTGGTATTGCGGGACTCGCGCTTGTGGTAGATGCATGTACGGCAAATAATACGGTTGCCATTGTTATGGCAGGCCCTATTGCCAAAGAAATCAGTGACGAAAATAACGTTGACCCGAAACGCTCTGCGTCCCTTCTGGATATCTTCAGCTCTGTGGGGCAGGGTATGATTCCTTATGGAGCGCAGCTTTTGACGGCAGCAACGCTTGCGTCGTTATCACCTATAGATATCATGCCGTATTTGTTTTATCCGGTATTAATGGCACTTAGTGCGCTACTGTTTATTTTGTTCCGTAAGCGTAAAAAAGATGAAGATGTAGCAAGATAGAAGCGGAAGGAGATGTTTTTACATCTCCTTTTATAATTAAAAGTGTAAAAAAATAGACAACAATATAACAATTGTGTATAATATACGTGAATGTTTAGGGAAAGAAGATACAAAATTTAGATTTTTTAGATTTGAAGAATAAGGGGATATTTCAATGAAGAAAAAAATAAAAAAAATACCTGTTATGGCAATTGTTCTTTTGATTTCATTGGTTGCTATTATTTGGGGTTGGTTTTATCTTGAAGATAAAATTGAAATCGATTCAAACAGTCCCTTTGTATTGCAATATAACGGCGGAAGAGACGATTCCATTTATTTGACTGTTAGTCTGACATCTGCACAAAGTTGGGTAAATGATGCAGGGACAAAGGTTGAAACTGTAGGTGCGCAATACGACGGTATTATTCAGAATGATTACAGTAGTGATGTTGAAAATTGGAAACTTGTTATTACTTTGCCGGTAGATTGTGATATAAGAACATCATGGAATTATCATATTGACAGTGCATGGAATGGTACATATACAACGGAGGGCAATAAAATCATTTGGGAGCCGGATGCTAATACAAATATTATTCCTGCCGGTGAAAGTCGTCCCTTTGGTTTTATTATGACTTCTGCAGAACTTTTAAATTTTACGGAGTTTGAGTTTTCCGGATATCGTCAGACTACATATACCCAATATACATTGTTCTGGGTGCTGGTTGCGGCTGCCGGACTTTGGGCAGTAGGATTTTTGTCTTACGTTATTGTTTCCATTCGAATCAGAGCTTATGAAAGACGTCGCAGAAGTGATGCTAAGATTATAACTCAGACCATGAATACTTTTGCGGGTATGATTGATGCGAAAGATCCTTATACCAAAGGTCATTCTGCAAGAGTATCCTTCTATGCACAGGAACTTGGCAGAAGAATGGGGTTAAGCAAGGATGAGGTGAGAAACCTTGGATATATTGCATTGATGCACGATTGCGGAAAAATAGGCGTGCCGGATAACGTATTGACCAAACCTGCTAAGTTAGAGCCGGAAGAAAGAAAGATTATTGAAGAGCATACTACCAGAGGTGGATATGTTTTGGAGAATTTTACAGCGATTGACGGAATAAGAGACGGTGCCTTATACCACCATGAACGATATGATGGTGGAGGATATCCTAAGGGACTGAAAGGGTCGGATATTCCATTGTGTGCGCGTATTATTTGTGTTGCGGATGCTTATGATGCCATGAATTCCGATCGTTGTTACAGACCTCGCCTGCCTCGTGAAAAAATCGTGAAGGAATTGGATGATAATGCAGGTAAGCAGTTTGATCCGGATGTAGTAGCACATATGATTGCGATGCTCAGAGACGGATATTGTGATGAATCAAATAAGAATAAGTAGTGTAAAGAATGGGGTTAAGCAGTAATTTAAAATGTAATGTATTAAAATAGGGGGGCATGATAGTGAGCAAAAAAATCAGTAAAATAAAAAGTCCGATGAATGATAATAAAATTTTCAGAATCATGATGACAATGGTCTTTGTTATATCAGGGGTTTTTCTTGTTAAAAACTTAATAGGAAAAACTTGGATGGCTGCTATTGCAATCGGTGCGTGCATTGTTGTTTTTGCAATTTTGGCAAGCGGAATGAAACTTCTTAAAATAAAGAAAAGTATTCAAAAGTTTGTAATAAGTATCTGCATGATGTTATTGGTGTTTGTGATTTCATTGTTTAGCGGAAATTATTACAGTGATGATTTTTGTTTGTATTTGGCCGTGATTGGTTTATCCGGACTTTTCCTGCAACCTAAAATTACGCTTGTTCAGATGATACTGGGAGATGTTTTCCTGATTTTGCAGTATATTATTAATCCGGGCAAGGCAGATCCGTTAGGGCAGTTTATTATGTGTGTCGCTTGCTTTTCGGTCGCTTGTTTTGTATTTTATCTTACAATTAAGCGTGGTCGTGCATATATTGACTTGGGCCGCAATCGTGCGGATGAAGCAGAACAGCTGATTGTTTCCATGAAAAAAGTAGGAGATGATTTGCAGAAGAATTATGATAAATCATCTGAACGAATTGATCATTTGCAGGGAGCAAATGAACGATTGGAATCAAGTGCTCAGGAAATTACGAAGGGTTCTTTAAATATCAGTCGTGAAGCAAGAGAAGTAGAAGAGGTATGTGATGATGTTCATAAGAGAATGAAACTTACCGAAAGCAGTGTAAACGCGATGAATGACGAAGTTAGGGTTGTTGAGGAAGCCTTGGCTGATAATAAAGAAAACATGTCTGTAGTGGCGGAACAGATGGGTTCCGTAAAAGATGCTATTCAATCAGCAAACGAAGTTTTCGCGTTGTTGGAAGCGCAGATTAAGGAAATTTATGCGGTTACAGAGCAGTTAAATAAGATTGCGGCAAGCACAAACATGTTAGCATTAAATGCGTCTATTGAGGCAGCGAGAGCAGGGCATACAGGAGCAGGATTTGCAGTAGTAGCTTCCAAAGTGCAGGCGTTGGCGGTAGATAGTAACAGATGCTCGGGTGAAGTAGCGGGCGTGGTCAATGTAATGCAACAGCGTATTGAGGAAACAGTGAATCAGCTGGCAGACAGTACGGCAGCAATTGATGAATCTATGGGAGCAATGAAAGAGCTGGAAAACAGCTTTGATAGTCTCACAGATAAGTTTGAAGGTTTGTACGAAAATATCAACGAACAGAATAATAATATAGTTGAAATGGATGAAATCTTTGGAGAGTTAAAAGGAAAAATTGCCGGAATGAATCACTATTCTGAAGAAAACCAGCAATATGTAGAAGATATGGCGGATGCAATGAATGTCTACCAGGAAAGTATGGGACAAGTTGTAGAAGATGCTAAGCAGATGCAGGAGTTATCTTCATCAATGTTAGACATAACACACGAGTCAAACTACATAGACGAAGATTAATGAAAGCAGTTTGATTATTTCGGTGATGTATTGAGATACTAATATTAACGGAAAAATAAAAAACACCCACATGGTGATTGCCGGTGGGTGTTTTTGGAAGAGAAAGGTAAAAATAAATGGTAAAACATGTGATTTTATGGCAGTTAAAAGATGAGCTTACTGCTGAAGAAAAGAAAGAAGTAAAAAAAGGAATCAAAGAAGGATTGGAAGGTTTGGCAGGTAAAATTCCGGGACTTCTTGAAATTACAGTACAAAATGAAGGGTTGGCATCTTCCAATGCGGATGTAATGCTGGATTCTTCTTTTACGGATGAAGATGCACTTAAGGCATATGCCGTACATCCTGCTCACGTTGCAGTGGCAGACGGAAAAGTCAGACCCTATACAAAAACCAGAGCATGTTTGGATTATGAGGTGTAAATATGAGTAAAGTAGATATTACCGACAACATTCTTTATGTCGGAGTAGATGATAAGGAAATCGACTTATTTGAAGGGCAATATGTGGTACCAAACGGTGTATCCTACAATTCGTATTTGATTATGGATGAGAAAATCGTCCTTATGGATACGGTTGATGTAAGAAAAAGCCAGGAATGGCTTGCAAACATCCGCGTCGTTCTCGGAACGAGACAGCCGGATTATCTTGTAATATCCCACATGGAACCGGATCATGCCGGCAGTATTGCCAAAGCGGTGGAAGAGTTTCCTGATATGAAGTTGGTGGGAAATGCAAAGACATTTGCTTTTATGAGTCAGTTTTTTGGCTTTGATGTGGATGCCAAGAAAGTGGTAGTAGCAGATGGAGACACGCTGACGCTCGGTAAGCATGAACTTAAGTTTATCTTCGCCCCCATGGTGCATTGGCCTGAAGTAATGATGAGCTATGAGACGTGCGAAAAAATATTATTCTCAGCAGACGGGTTTGGCAAATTCGGTGCTTTGGATACGGAAGAAGATTGGGCGTGTGAAGCCAGAAGATATTATTTCAATATTGTTGGAAAATATGGTGCACAGGTACAAGCAGTATTGAAAAAGCTTTCCGGTGTAGAGGTAAATGCAATTTGTCCTTTGCACGGTCCTGTTTTAAAGGAAAATTTAGAATACTATATTGGTTTGTATGATACATGGAGTTCGTATCGTGCGGAAAGTGAAGGCATTTTAGTGGCCTATGCATCTATTTACGGAAATACGGCCGCAGCTGCAAAGAAACTTGCTGAGATGCTGAAAGAAAAAGGTGTTGCAAAGGTGGCAGTTACTGATCTTGCCAGAGATGATATGGCAGAAGCTATTGAAGATGCTTTTCGTTACGAGAAAATGGTTTTGGCATGTTCTACCTATGATGGCGGTATTTTCCCTTGCATGGAGGATTTTCTTTCTCATTTAAAGGCTAAGAATTATCAGAAAAGAACCGTGGCGTTAATCGAAAATGGCACTTGGGCTCCCATGGCAGGGAAAAAGATGCGTGAGATAATGGAAGGAATGAAGGAAGTAAAGGTATTAGAGAATGTAGTTACCATTCGTTCTACGGTAAAAGAAGATACCTTGGAAGAATTGAATGCATTGGCGGATGCGATTATTTCTGAAGCCTAAACGAAAATGCAGATGGCGGAATGTGTTATATGTAACAAGTAAAAGAAAGGACGGCTGACTATGGACAGAGTGATTTTTCATATTGATGTGAATAATGCATTTCTGTCATGGGAAGCCGTTTATCGTTTAGAACAAGGGATTCCGGGGCCGGATTTAAGAACAATAGCCTGTGCCGTGGGCGGAGATATTGAGAAGCGTCATGGGGTAGTGCTTGCCAAGTCTATGGAAGCCAAGAAGTATAAGGTACAGACAGGAGAACCCATTACGGATGCGTTAAAAAAGTGTCCCAATCTTTTAATTATTCCGCCGACACATGATATATATCCTAAATACTCCAAAGCATTTATGGAGATTTTGTTCCGCTATTCCGATAGGGTGGAACAAGTCAGCGTAGACGAAGCGTTTATGGATATGACAGGTATGGAGAAGTTGTTCGGTGCTCCGATGCAGATTGCGGAAAGAATACAAAATGAAATTTATGATACCCTTGGATTTACGGTAAATGTAGGTATTTCATCATGTAAAATTCTGGCTAAAATGGCCAGTGATTTTCAAAAACCCAATAAAATACATACTTTATTCCCGGAAGAGATACCTGCTAAAATGTGGCCGTTGCCGGTAGGCGACTTATTCACCGTAGGAAAAGCCTCTGTTAAAAAATTGAATTCCATGGGAATCATGACCATCGGAGACTTAGCCGGGACAGATCCTCAAATTCTAAAAAGTCATTTGAAAAAACATGGGGAATGTATATGGAATTTTGCGAACGGACGGGATGATTCTTCCGTTGAACCCACACCGGCAGAAAGCAAGGGATATGGGAATTCTACTACCTTGCCGGCAGATGTGACAGATAGTGCAGAAGCGAAGAAAATTCTTTTATCTTTATCGGAGAAAGTAGGAAGAAGGCTTCGCGAAGATAACGCAAGAATAGAGGTAGTATCGGTGGGGGTGCGTTTTTATGATTTCAAAAATATATCCCATCAGACCGTATTATCATCACCAACCAATATTACGGCAGAAATTTACGCTGCGGCATGTAAGCTTTTTGATGAAATGTGGGACGGAACGCCGATCCGATTGTTAGGGGTACAGACCGGAAGAGTGTCTCATGGGGAAAGTAACCGTCAGATGAGTTTGTTTGATAATACAGATTATGAAAAATTGGAAAAGCTGGATAAAGCAATTGATGATATCCGCAAGAGATTTGGCAGTGATGCGGTGTGCAGGGCTGCATTTATGGAGCAATCACCAGATAAAAAATAGGTATCGCAATGAAACAGTATAAAGAGAAAAAAGTTAATAAAGCGTGGCTGTTTTTGGCTGTATTTTTATTTTGTGTGTTGCAAATAAAAGTTATGTACGCAGAAAATGACAGGGAGGAAACTTTTGCACCGGAGGCAGGAGTGGCCGCCCTTTTAAGTGAGGATAAAATACCGGCCGCATTGGAGCAAATGTGCATTACCCAAGATGAAATCATATACGGAGCTAATTGTGAAGTGTTATCGGAAAATGCGAGAATATGGCGCGAGATAGAAGAAAAAGTAGGGAATGTGGCAGTTGCGGCAGCAAGTAATTATGTATATGTCAGAAGCGATGCGGATATTGAATCCGAAATCGTGGGAAAAGCCTACGGGGATACTGTAGTCATCATTACAGGAATCAAAGAGAATGAGGATGATTTGTGGTATAGCATTGTATCTGAAGATGTGGAAGGATACATTCGTTCGGACTTATTGGTGACAGGCGAAGCTTTAGTTGCATTAATACAGGAAGGCGCCGTAGAGAGGGAATATATAGAGAATCCGGAAGAATGGACGGATGTGTTATCGCGAGAAGAAGAGCAGGCATTATTGGAGGCACAACAGGCTGCAGCGGCTGAGGAAGCTGCCCGTTTGGAGGCAGAAAGAATTGCGGCATTGCAAAACAGCAGTGCAACGGAAGAAGCGAAAGAAGCTGCTACGGCAGGAGATACTTCACTTCTCAGACAACAGATTGTGGATTATGCAATGCAGTTTTTGGGTAATCAATATATTTCAGGCGGAACCAGTCTTTCCGGAGGAACGGATTGTTCGGGATTTACATGCTTTATTTATGCTGATTTCGGATACAGCATAGACCGAACACCGGGAGGACAGTACAGCAATGCAGGAAGAACGATTTCATACAGTGAAATAAAACCCGGTGATATTATTTGTTACGGAAGCGGAAGGTGTACCCACGTAGCATTGTATATCGGAAACGGACAAATCATTCATTCTGCTAATTCAAGAAAAGGCGTTGTAATTTATGATGCGGATTATGACAATATTATGGCAGTAAAAAGCATTTTGGAATAGGTGTGGATGGAAGAGGTTATTACGCCATCAAAGGAAGGGAAAATGAATTTACCACAAGAATTTATAAAACGTATGCAGGAACTTCTGGGAGAGGAATATGAGGCGTTTATATCGTCATATCAGGATGAATCATTAGGGGCTCTGCGTGCCAATATTTTAAAAATAAAATACGAAGATTTTGTCAGACAAATGCCTTTTACATTGACGGAGGTGCCCTGGTGTCCAACCGGATTTTATTATAATAAAGATGAGCGCCCGGGGAAACATCCCTACCATGAAATGGGCCTATATTATATGCAGGAGCCTTCTGCTATGTCTGTAGCAGAGATTGCAGACATAAAGCCGGGGGAAAGAGTATTGGATTTATGCGCTGCACCCGGAGGAAAAAGTACGCAGTTGGCAGCTAAGATGCAAGGAGAAGGGCTGCTTGTCAGCAATGAAATTCATCCGGCCAGATGTAAAATTTTATCACAAAATATAGAACGTATGGGAATTACGAATGCGGTTGTAACCAACGAAACACCTCAGGGACTTGCCGTTCATTTTGTTAATTTCTTTGACTGTATTGTGGTGGATGCTCCCTGTTCCGGTGAAGGAATGTTTCGTAAAGATGAAGAGGCAATAAATCAGTGGTCTTTGGAAAATGTAATTATGTGTGCAGAACGTCAGGATGAAATTTTGGAGGAAACAGTTAAAATGCTTCGCTCCGGCGGAAGAATTGTGTATTCTACCTGTACCTTTGCACCGGCAGAGGACGAAGAATGTGTTAGCAGATTTTTAGAAAGACATCCTGATTTTACGGTAGAAAAAGGAATTGCATATGATGGTTTTGCGTCCGGAAGACCTGAGTGGGCAGCAGGAGATGAAAGGGTTAAGTATACTCATCGCCTGTGGCCTCATAAAATTAAAGGAGAAGGGCATTTTGCGGCACTTTTAGTCCATAAAGGGGAAAGTGTGCCTTATGAAACATCGGCAACGAAGAAGAAGCCTGCTAAAGTATTGGACAGGGAAAAAGAGCAGTTATATGCAGAGTTTATAAAAGAAACTTTAATAAAGGAGCCGGAAGGAGAAAAGATCCTTTTTGGAGATGCGTTATATCTTATGAAGGAGGATTTGAATCTGAAGGGGCTTAAGGTATTGCGCCCCGGACTTCACATAGGTACCTTTGAGAAAAAACGTTTTGAACCGTCGCACTCGCTGGCATTGGCATTGAAGCCGGAAGAGGTAAAGCGTAATTTTGAAATTTCTGCTGATAAAGGAGAGGCAGACCGTTATCTGAGAGGAGAATCTTTTGTGACGGATGGAGCAAAAGGCTGGACTTTGGTTTGCGTAGACGGATATTCGGCAGGTTGGGGAAAGGTTAGTAACGGTATGTTGAAAAATCATTATCCCAAGGGACTGCGCAGATAAAGAATGATTTATACATTTATTTTAGTATATTAAAGCGGTAATTCATTGATTTTGCTTGCCGAATGACAAGAATAAAGGTATGATATAAGATAGGGTTTTCCCAGATGATGGAGGATACATATGAAAAAGAAGATATACATAGACGGAAGCGAAGGTACAACAGGTCTTCGTATCCATGAAAGATTTCAAGGTCGTGATGATGTAGAAATTCTTACCATTAATCCGGAGCTTCGTAAGGATCCGGAAGAACGAAGAAAAATGATTAATGCATCGGATATTACATTTCTTTGTCTTCCCGATGCCGCAAGTATTGAGTCGGTAAGTCTTGTGGAGAACGAAAATGTAACGATTATCGATACTTCAACAGCCCACCGTACCAACGAGGGTTGGGCATACGGATTCCCTGAGTTGTCTAAGAAGCATAGGGATGCAATTAAAACCGGTAAAAGAATTGCAGTTCCCGGTTGTTATGCTACCGGATTTATTTCTTTGGTTTATCCTTTGACAGCCGGTGAATTAATAGCAAAGGATTGTCCCTTGGCATCGTTTGGTATTTCGGGTTACAGCGGTGCCGGTAAAAAGGTTATCGCGGTATATGAAGATGAAAATAGAGAGAAGATGTATGATGCTCCCAGAGAGTATGCGTTGTCCCAGAGCCATAAGCATTTGAAAGAAATGCAGGCGGTTACAGGACTTTCCAGAAAACCTCTGTTTTCTCCGATTATCGCAGATTATTACAGCGGTATGGTGGTATCGGTTCCTCTTTATGCAGATTTTCTTCAGAAAAAAATGAGCCTTGAGGAATTATGGAGTTATTTTGCGGAATATTATAAAGGCGAAGCTTTTATTAAGGTAATGCCTTTGGGTAGTGAAGAGGAAACTGCCAATATGCTTCCGGGTAACGAATGTTCCGGTTGGGATGGCTTGAGAATCTACGTTACGGGTAATGAGGAACGATTTGTATTGTCCGCACAGTTTGATAATTTGGGAAAAGGTGCTTCCGGAGCTGCAATCCAGTGCATGAATATTATTATGGGTTGCGATGAAGCGAAAGGATTAAACCTCTAAAGATAAGGAGAAAAATATGTTATATATACTTTTAGCCCTGGCATTTTTGTCGGCGGCAGTTATTGTTGCTTTTACAGGATTTTTTACGGCATGGTACTGGATGATTTTGATTTTTATCGGAATGTGGGCAGGATGCTTCCTTGGCTGGATTATTATTTATCTGCTTTGGCTTTGGATTATTTCCCTACTGTTAAATAAAAAGAAAGAAATTACCAAGCCGAATAAATTTTACGGCTATTTTGTAAAAGAAACCATGAGTTTATTACTGTTCTTCTCAAGAAGTAAAGTGCACATGGAAGGGGCAGAGAATATTCCGAGAGATACGAAATATCTGTTGGTGGCAAATCATTTATCTAATTTTGATCCGATTACCTGTATATCTAAATTCGGTAAAAATGATTTGGTATTTGTATCAAAACCTGAAAACTTCAGCCTTCCCATTGCAGGCAGCTGGATGCATCATGCGGGATTTTTAGCAATTGACAGAGAAAATCCCAAGAATGCGTTGGTTACCATTAATAAGGCCGCTGAATTTTTGAAAAATCAGCAGGTGTCCGTAGGTATTTTTCCGGAAGGAACCCGAAATAAAACATCAGAGCCGTTGTTGGAATTTAAAAACGGAGCTTTTAAAATTGCTACTAAGGCAAAATGCCCCATTGTAGTAGTAGCGTTGAAAAATACACGACAGGTACAGCATAATTTCCCTTGGAAAAAGACGGACATTTATGTGCATATTGAAGTAATTCCGGCAGAAGAGGTAATGGTATCAAATACGGCAAAGTTATCGGAACGTGTATATGACATTTTGAAAGATAATATATAATTATTTTACCGGAGGAAATGAGTAATATATTAAGTGAAGTAACTGTAAACATGTACAAAAGAGGAAAGGGTTACAAAATATGAAATATCTTTTATACAATGGACTGGCAAGCAGCGGAACCTGTAAGACAAAGGCAGAAGAGTACCTGGTAAAAGAAGGCGAAGGCGCCGAACTGGTAGATTTGGTAGGTCTTGACATACGTGAGTGGATTCAGAAAGTAAGTGCTGAAGATGTACTCATTCTTTGTGGCGGTGACGGAACCTTAAATCGCTTGGCGAATGATTTGGAAGGCGTGGAATTGCCTTGCCCGCTTCTTCATTACAAGACGGGAACCGGCAATGACTTCCTGGTGGATTTGGAAGATGTGCTTGGTAAGACCGATGTAGGCCCCATCAACGAATATATTAAGAATCTTCCTACGGTTAAGGTAAAAGATATTGAATGCAAGTTTATCAACGGTATCGGTTACGGTATTGACGGTATGTGCTGTGAGTATGCCGATAAAATGCGTGCTGCGGGCAAGAATAAGGTGAATTATACAACCTTGGCAATTCGTTTGTGTCTGTTTAAGTATAAGGCACCGAACGCTACCATTACCATTGACGGACAGGAGTTAAAGTTCAATAGAGTATGGCTGGCGGCATCTATGAACGGTCAGTATTACGGTGGCGGTATGAAGGTTGCACCGGGGCAGAAACGTGATTCCGGCAAATTGACGCTCGCTGTAGTACATAACCTTGGCAGGATTAAGTTGTTGACTATTTTCCCGAAGATTTTTGATGGTAGTTATACGAAGTATACGAAACACGTTGAACTTCATCAGGGAAATCACATTAAGGTGGCTTTTGATGCGCCTATGGCACTTCAGATTGACGGTGATACAGTGCTTGATGTAACGGAATATGAAGTAATTTTATAAAAGCAATGAATGTTTCCGGAATAGGCCGGTGCAGATAAACACAAGAAAAAGTAAGGAGTTATAGTATGAATTTTTTAGAGGTATTAACGAATGTTAACAATGCCATTAACAATTTCGTCTGGGTACAGATCGGTTTGGTTATCTTAATCGGTACCGGTGCATTAATGACGATTTTGTTGAATTTCTTCCAGGTATCCCACATCGGACACTGGTGGAAAAAGACCATTGGCGGAATGTTCAAGAAAGATTCTCGTAAGAAAAAAGATGAAAAGAGCGTATCTCAGTTCCAGGCGTTGTGTACTGCCCTGGCAGCAACCATCGGAACCGGTAATATTGCCGGTGTAGCAACTGCTATCGTAATCGGTGGTCCAGGTGCGGTATTCTGGATGTGGATTGCAGCATTCCTTGGTATGATGACAAACTTCTCAGAAAACGTTCTCGGTATTTTTTATCGTAGAAGAAATGCCCAGGGCGAATGGTCCGGAGGTCCTATGTACTACTTAAAGGACGGTCTCGGCAAAGCAATCGGCTATGAGAAAATGGGTAAAGTGCTTGCAGTATTGTTTAGTATTTTTGCCATTCTGGCATCTTTCGGTATCGGTAATATGGGTCAGGTAAATAAAATCACCTTGAATATGAAGTCTGCGTTTTTTGCAAATGTAGAACCCGTAATCGTATTCGGTAACGTGGAACTGGTTCCCTTGATTATCGGTATTTCCCTTGTAATTCTCGGTGGCTTGATTATTCTCGGTGGTTTACAGAGAATTGCAGCAGTTGCGGAAAAGGTTGTACCTTTTATGGCAATTGCATATGTACTTGGTGCAATTATTGTATGTTGTGCAAACATTACAGAAATCGGTCCTGCATTTTTATCTATTTTTAAATTTGCATTCGGTATCAAGGCTGTAGGCGGTGCCGCAGTTGGTATTGCAATTAAGGAAGTTATTACTCAGGGTTGTAAAAGAGGTGTATTCTCTAACGAAGCCGGTCTTGGTTCTTCCGTTATGGTACACTCAAATTCAGACGTAGTAGAACCTGTAAAACAGGGTATGTGGGGTGTTTTCGAAGTGTTTGCGGATACTTTCGTAGTATGTACTATGACAGCCCTTGTTGTACTTACATCAGGTTTTATTAATTTAGATACCGGCCTTGCAGTAGAAGGAACAAGCGATGCGACTTTGGTAGCACAAGCTTTCGGTAACGTATTCGGTCAGGCAGGTGAATGGTTTATTGCAATTGCAATGTTATTGTTCGCATTCACAACCGTTCTTGGCTGGTCTCATTACGGCGGTAAGGCAGTAGAATACTTATTTGGCAACATCGGAACCAAAATCTATAAGGTTATTTTTGTACTTATGATTGTATCCGGTGCACTTATGACATCTTCACTTGCATGGGATATCTCAGATACCTTTAACGGTTTGATGATGATGCCCAACTTAGTAGGTGTAGTTGCCCTTCCACCTGTGGTTCTTAAGATTACACGTAACTATATTAACCGTAAAATCAAGGGTAAGGATGAAGAGCCCGTACTTTCTTATGATCCTGAAATTCAGGCTGAAGCTGCTAAGGCGGTAGCTGAGGGTAGAGAATAAAATTAGATTGTGATAAAAGCCGTTTGGAGTAGTTCCAAGCGGCTTTTCTGTTTTAAAAACTTGTTTGCTGACAAGAAGAATGATATATTAAAACAAGAAAAGTTATATTGAGAATAAGAGTATCAAAAGAGAAGCGTATGCATAAGGAAAAATTAGAAAATTGCATATTGTGTCCGCGTAATTGTCAAACAGACCGTTTGGCGGGAGGGCATGGTTATTGTGGTGAAAGTAATACAATTCGTATTGCCAGAGCGGCCCTGCATTTTTGGGAGGAACCGGTCATCAGTGGAGAAAAAGGTTCCGGGACAGTATTTTTTACAGGATGTAATTTGAAGTGTGTATTTTGCCAGAATGCCGGAATTGCAACCAATCAAATTGGCAAAGAAGTGTCGGTAGAGCGTTTGGCAGAAATACTTATTGAATTGCAGGAAAAAGGTGCAAGCAATATCAATCTTGTAACCGCATCTCATTATGTACCGCAGGTGGCGGATGCTATCAGGTTTGCCAGAAAAGCCGGGCTTACAATTCCCGTCGTTTATAACACATCTTCTTACGAGAAAGCCGAAACTTTGAAACTTTTAGACGGATTGGTAGATATATATTTGCCGGATATGAAATATGCAAACGGTCAAATGGCGAAGAAGTATTCCAATGCGGAGGATTATCCCGAGGTTGCTTCAAGTGCCATCAAAGAGATGTATCGTCAGGTAGGAGAACCTGTTTTTGATGAAGCGACGGGGCTTATGAAGAAAGGCGTTATCGTAAGGCATCTGATTATGCCGGGAGCTGTGAGAAATGCTAAGGCCGTGATAGATTATTTATATGAAGCTTATGGCGATTGTATTTTTATCAGTCTGATGAATCAGTATACGCCGATGAAGGAGTTTGTTGAGTATCCGGAACTGAACCGCAGGGTTACCAAAAGGGAGTACGAGAAGGTGATTCAATATGCTTTAGATAAAGGAATTACCAATGCTTTTATCCAGGAAGGTAATACGGCAAAGGAGAGTTTTATTCCGGCGTTTGATTACGAAGGTGTATAGCTCATATAAGTGATGAATGTGAGTTGAGCAGGATGTTTGAGTAAAGAAGGAGAAAACAGATGGATTTTTTGGAAATTTTGATTTTTATGATGATTCCCATAATATTTTTTGTTGTAGGTGTGTTTATGCTTATAAGCGGTATTAAGGGGCTGGTTGGAAAAAGCAGGGAAGTGTATGCAAGATGTGTAGGGATTGAGGAAACCGTTGAAGAAGGCGGTATGGCCAGACTGTATAAACCGGTTTTTCAGTATGAGGACAATGGTGTGTTTTTGACTGCAAGCAAAGTATCGTATGACTATGAAAGGGATGTGGAAATTGGAGATTACAGAACCATCCGGGTGGAGAAGAAACATCCGGATGTAGTTGCAGAGCCTTGCGAACAGCCGAACAGGTTAAAAAGTATTATTTTGATTGTAATGGGAGTGATGTTTGTTTTGACACTTTTTGAAATGGGGATTCCGATGATTTTTATCGTACTTTCCAGTGTATTGTAAGATTCTGTGATCAAAATGCATTCTAATTTCATGATAAAAAACAGAAATACTATTTTCTAATATATGAAAAAGTAGTACAATATAAGAAAGGTATGAGTTAAAAGAATTGACATACAAAGACGGAGAGGGAGACTGTCCGCAGAAAGGAGTAGTGCTATGTCAGATTTGATTACATCCGTATACATGCAGTTGATAAATAGCATAAATCCTATAAACGGTGTGTCATCTGCACCTTCCGTGAAAGAAACGGAAGAAGCCGGACAAAGTACGGTCTCTTTTCAGGAGATTCTTTCGGAACAGGTGGAAGAGTTAAGGGAACTTTTGCAGACCGAGGAAACTTCTCCACTTGCAGAATTGGAGGATACCTTGGATCAGAGTATCCTTGGTAATGACACTTTGGATTTAGCCGGACTTTCGGAAGAAATGTTATATTCTTCCGGTGGCAGCAGTGTGCTGGCAAGTTTGATGGACGGTCATTTTTCTTCTATGGTTATGGCAACGTCCGAGACGACAGAAGATGAGAGCCATATGTCTCAGATGTTTGATAATAAAGAAGAGAATCAAGCGGAGCAGATTGAGAAACTGCTTACGAATATACAGAACACCATTGCGAAAATGGATGAATAGAGAAGATATGAAGAGAGTATTTACTTTTATCAAAAAAGAACCTGTTTTTTGTGCGGCATGCCTGCTGATGCTGGCATCCGCTTTTTTTGTAGTGCCGAATAAGGAATATTGGGGCTACATTGATTATAAGGTGCTTGCGCTTTTATTTTGTTTGATGGCCGTAGTGGCGGGATTAAAGGAAATGGGGCTATTTGACAGGATTGCTGCTGTGTTGAGCCGTAAGGTATCCACAGTGAGGAGTTTAACTTTGTTACTAAGCCTCGTCTGCTTTTTTGTGGCGATGGTAATTACCAATGATGTGGCACTTATCACTTTTGTGCCACTGACGGTCCTTATGTTAAAAGGTCAGAAAGAGGGCGACGTAATTCGCGCCGTAGTGATTGAAACCATAGCGGCAAACTTAGGTAGCTGTTTAACTCCGATTGGTAATCCGCAGAATTTATTTTTATATGGTTTTGGAGGATATGAAGTAGGGCAGTTTTTATGGGACATGCTTCCTGTGGTGGCTGTGTCGTTGGTGGCTGTAGTGGGTTTGGCCCTTGCAACCTCCGGCGAGAAGCTTAAAGTAGGTTCGCAGTCTGCGGAAGAAATTGATGCTGCACAGGGAGAGCTAATCGGACCGGAAGAAGTAAATGTGAAGCCTCACCTTCCTGTAGGCAAGCTTGTGATGTATCTTGTACTTTTTACGGTGTGCCTTTTGGAAGTATTTCATGTATTGCATTTTCTGATTGTGCTTGCCGTTGTATTACTGGCATTGATTATTTTCGACCGTAAAATCCTTTTAAAAGTGGATTATATGCTTATGGCAACATTTATAGCCTTATTTGTTTTTATCGGTAATTTGGGCCAAATAGAAAGCGTGAGAAAGGTTTTGGAGGAAATGCTTGCCGGAAGGGAGATTCTGGTGGGTGTTGCGGCGTCCCAGGTATTCAGTAATGTGCCGGCGGCAATGCTTCTTGCGGAGTTCTCTACGGACATTAAGGGGCTTCTTTGGGGAGTAAATATCGGAGGTTTAGGAACTCTGATTGCTTCCATGGCAAGTTTAATTTCTTATAAAATATACGCGAATCGTAAGGAAGCACAGTGCGGCAAATATATGGGGTGGTTTTCACTGTATAATTTTGGACTGCTGGCATTGTTTCTTGTATTGGCAGTATTCTTTGACTGGAGGTAGGATATGAATCATACAATCGTCACATTGAAAAAAGGCGAAGGAAGATTGTTAAAATCGGGTGGCCTTTGGGTATTCGATAATGAAATAGCAGATGTAAAAGGTACATTCGAAAATGGTGATGTGGTTTCCGTGCAGGATTTTGACGGTTATCCCATGGGACAGGGCGTTATCAATGTGAATTCTAAAATTCGCATCCGTATGCTGACCCGCAATCCTAAGGCTGTTATTGATGATGAATTCTTTTATAAAAGGGCGAAAAGTGCTTGGGAATATCGTAAAAAGACCGTAGATACATCCAGTTGCCGATTGATATTTGGAGAAGCGGATTTTCTGCCCGGATTTGTAATGGACAAGTTTGAGGATGTGTTGGTGGTACAGTCGCTTTCTTTGGGTATCGACCAATTTAAACTTGCCATTGTGAATGGTATGAAAAGAGCTTTGGCAGAGGATGGCATTATTATTCGCGGTGTGTATGAGAGAAGTGATGTAAGAGAGCGTATTAAGGAAGGCCTTCCGCAGGCAAAAGGCTTTATCGGCGAAGAATTCGACACGACAATTCAGATTACGGAAAACGGTGTAAAATATTGGGTAGATATTAAGGACGGACAAAAGACGGGATTCTTTTTAGACCAGAAGTATAACCGTCTTGCGATTCAGAAGCTTTGTAATGGAGCAAGCGTACTTGACTGTTGTACACATACGGGTTCTTTTGCATTGAATGCAGGACTCGGAGGTGCCAAGGACGTGCTTGGTATTGATGTGTCGGAAGTGGCGATAGAGCAGGCGACGGCCAATGCCAAATTAAACGGTCTTGAGAATGTAGTACGGTTTGAGATAGACAACGTATTTGATGTGCTTCCACGTTTGGAGGCGGAAGGGAAAAAGTTTGATGTGGTTATTTTAGACCCGCCTGCTTTTACCAAATCAAGAGCATCGGTTAAGAATGCAATCAGGGGCTATCGGGAGATTAACCTGCGTGCCATGAAGCTGGTGAAAGACGGGGGCTTTTTGGCTACATGTTCCTGCTCACATTTTATGACATATGAATTGTTTACTTCTACCATTCATCAGGCGGCTAACATGGTGCATAAGCGATTGCGTCAGGTGGAGTTTAAGACCCAGTCACCGGATCATCCGATTCTTTGGGCGGCAGAAGAGTCGTATTATCTGAAGTTTTATATCTTTCAGGTATGTGATGAATTTTAGATAAAAAGGGCAGGCAAAATAGTTATTTTAATGTTAAAGGGAAGAGGGAGGATTCTATGAAAATATTAGTTGTTGTAGACATGCAGAATGATTTTATCGATATGGCTTTGGGAACCAAAGAAGCAGTTGCTATCGTGCCGAACGTGGTAAAAAAGATTACAGACAATGCTTGGGATAAAATTTACATAACTTATGATACCCATGGCGAAAATTACATGGAAACGTCGGAAGGTAAAAATCTTCCGGTACCTCATTGTATCAAAGAAAGCAAAGGCTGGGAGTTGAACGAAGAGGTGGAGAATGCTTTGCAGAAGGTGTCTTGCCCGGTAGTAAAGGTAGAGAAGCCTACTTTCGGTTCCGTTCACCTTGCGGAAATGGTGGGAGAGGATCTGGCGAAGGAAGAATGCAGCGTGGAGCTGGTAGGGCTTTGTACTGATATTTGCGTGGTATCCAATGCGCTTCTTTTAAAAGCAAATTATCCGGAAATGCCTATTGCACTGGATTCTTCTTGTGTTGCAGCGGTAACACCGGAAACCAACGAAGCGGCACTGGCAACAATGAAAATGTGCCAGATTCAGATTTTATAGGAGGCGTTTTATGCAGGCAAATTGTGATGAATGTGCACATCTTTATTATGATGAGGACTATGAGGAATATTTGTGTGCGGCGGATATGGACGAGGACGACTATGCCCGCTTGATGAATAATCCCCGCAGTACATGTCCTTTTTATCAAAATGGTGATGAGTACAGGGTGGTGCGTAAGCAGATGTAGAATGGTTGTGTGAAAGAATATGTTGCCAATATGCAAAGGTCAGGCAGAAAGGAGCTCGCATGCAGGATAAAATAAATACCTTAAAAGAGTGGATTGATAGTAGTAACAACATTGTCTTCTTCGGTGGTGCAGGCGTGTCAACAGAAAGCGGTATACCTGATTTTCGAAGTGTGGACGGTTTATACAATCAGAAATATGATTATCCGCCGGAGACGATTTTGAGTCATACCTTTTTCTGGCGTAAAACGGAGGAGTTTTATCGCTTTTACCGTGATAAAATGATTGTGGAAGATGTAAAACCGAATGCGGCTCATTTGAAATTGGCTGAATGGGAAGCGCAGGGTAAGTTAAAAGCTGTTATAACCCAGAATATTGACGGCTTACATCAGCTTGCAGGAAGCAAAGAAGTTATGGAACTTCACGGGAGTGTGCATCGGAATTATTGTGATAAGTGCCATACTTTTTATGGTATAGAAGCGATTACACAAGGTGAAGGTGTACCGAAATGTAAGGCATGCGGAGGAATAATTAAGCCGGACGTTGTTTTATATGAAGAAGGTTTGGATGATATGACAATCAGTAAATCCATTCAATATATATCCAATGCGGATGTGTTGATTATTGGCGGAACATCATTGGCGGTTTGGCCTGCGGCAGGATTAATTGATTATTATCGCGGTGATAAGTTAGTATTAATCAATAAATCACAAACAGCTCGGGAAACCAGAGCAAATCTTGTCATTGAGGGCAAGATTGGGGAAGTGTTGGGTCAACTATAAAATATATAGGTGAAACGTGCCGACATCGGTTCGAAAGGTGAATAGAATGGAAATTCATGTAGGAGATATTGTAAAATTAAAAAAACAGCATCCCTGCGGAAGTTATGAATGGAAGGTGCTACGCGAAGGTGCTGATTTCAGACTTCAGTGCGAGGGCTGCGGTCATCAGGTGATGATGGCAAGAAGGGTATTGGAGAAAAGTGTGAAAGAAATTATGGAATAGATTACAAGAAGTTTTAAGAGGAAGAAGGATGAAAAAACGTTTTGCTAATATTGAGCTTTTAAGAATAATCGCTATGTTGTTTGTGATTGTCTTGCATTATTTGGGAAAAGGCGGGACTCTTTTAGCCTGGGGAGATGATAATTTTACGGTTAATAGTTATATTGCATGGGCAGTAGAAGCGTTTGCATTGGTGGCAGTGAATGTGTATGTGCTAATTAGTGGATACTTTTTAGTAGATAGTCAGTTTAAGATAATGCGCATAATTAAATTGTGGATGCAGGTATTTTTTTATTCTGCCGGCATATGGTTGATATTTCTAGTGCTTGGTAAAGTGCCTGCAGATTATAATGGGGCATATTGGTACTCTATGTTTCTTATGCCCATTACCTCTCAACATTATTGGTTTGCAAGTAGTTATCTTTTCTTGTGTCTTTTGGCACCTTTTTTAGGTGTAGCTGCACGGAAGATGTCCAAGAAGCAGTTAAGAACTTGTATTGTGGTGTTATTACTTTTGTTTTCAAGAGTATGGAGAATTCTTCTTCCTATGTCAGCAGCAATTGATGATAGGGGATATGGGATTTGTTGGTTTGTATGCCTTTTCATGATTGCGGCATATATTCGACTTTATGTACCGATAAATGGGAAGTGGATAAAACCATTCTTTATTTATGTTTTATCGTCTGTTGCGTTATTTCTATCATTGCCAGGTATTGGTACATTATCGCAGATTACGGGGAAATTGCCGGATTATTATCATGTTTTTTATGAGTATAATGCACCTTTTACAATGATTGGGGCGATCGCAATGTTTTTGGCGTTCCGAAATATGCATATAGAGGAGTCAAAAATGAGTAATGCAATTAATAAGCTGGCAAGTTTGACTTTCGGAGTGTATCTTTTGCATGAACACACACTTTTAAGATCACTTTGGAACTCATTTTGGAGAGTTGCGGAATATTATCAGACGAGGTATTTTTTGATACACTTTATAGTGGTAGTTGCATGCATTTTTCTTGCGGGATGTATTATAGATGCTTTTCGTCAATTTGTATTTTGCGTTATTAGTAGGTTGTTCCATTTGGAGAAGCTTGGTATAAAATTATCCAAAGTTGAACGATTTTTTAATGATGAAAAGAAGGAGACTAATAATGGATAAAAAAAGGCAAGGGGTAGATATTCTTTTATGTGCTATTTTATTTTTGCTTCCATTTATTCATGTTAATATAGGGATTGGGATTGCGGATCAAGGATATAATTTGGCAAATTTCGAATTGTTTCCCAATATGAATCAAACGTGGATGGTTGCTACTCTGGTTGCAAATGTTGTAGGAAAATGTTTCACAATTTTTCCGTTTGGTCACACCATGTTAGGGATGAATATATACTGTACTTTGTTGTTATCGACATTATCGGTAGTGCTATATTTTGTTTTAAAAAAAGATTATTGTCGCTATGGTGTTTTTGTTGGATTGTTAACTGCCATTTGTTTTAGCTGGGCACCTAAAGTGACGTTATATCAGTATTTATCATATTATTTATTATCTGCGAGTGGAGTATTTCTTGTTTACGGCCTAAGAAATAATAAGAAGAAATTACTGTTTATAGCGGGGATTTTACTAGGTACTAATCTCTTTGTAAGATTTCCGAATATTCTTCAGACGGCTTTGATAGTGGTAGTAATTATTCATGAGATTGTTTCTTGTAAGAAATTGAAAGAAGCATTGGAAGATATAGCAGTATGTATTTTGGGTTATGTAACGGTGGTAGTGCCCGTTATTGTTGCTATTGAAATAACTCTGGGGAGAGGGTCTTATGTGGGAATGATTAAGAGCCTCTTTGCCATGACAGATAAGGCTACCGCATATTCACCTTTTTCCATGCTTACCGCAATGTATAGTTCTTATAAAGAAAATCTAAAATGGATGTTGGGATTTATTATTTTGGGAATTATTGGAGTTGCTATATATGGTTTTCTTCGTAAAAATTTTTCGAAAATTATTTTATATGGCATTTTGTGTATTGGATTTGTTTGTATCTTAAGAGTTTATTGGTATTATGGCATTTTAAATATAAAATATACGACATACCAATCTGTATATGTATGGGGAGTTTGCTTCTTATTTTTGTGCATTATTACATTTTCTATTTCGTTGTTCTCGACTAAAATTATTTGGGGACAAAAATTGTATTCTATACTGGGTCTTGTAATTATATTTATTTCGCCATTAGGAAGTAATAATGCATTATATTCTAACTTTAATAATTTATATTTGGTAGCACCCTTGTTGGTAGGTACATTGATATTATTGTGGAAAAATTACGGAAAAGAAAATGATATTCCTTCAATAAGGGGTTCAAAGCCAAAAATTTGGAAATTTTCGTGGAAACCTTATGTAGCTGTAGGCATAATGTTGACGGCAATGGTCGCAATACAGACATTTTTGTTTCATGCGTTCTTTGTATTTGGAGATGAAGGTATTAATGGGGTTCCTAAATTTTCTGTGGCAAGTAATGAAATTCTTGTTGGAATGAAAACCGCCGAGAGTAATGCAGAAATGTTAGAAGAGTTGACTGTATATATAGAAGATAATTATAGTAAGGATGATCAATTTATTGTCTGGGGACATTCGCCCCTGCTTTTCTATGTATTGGATATTGAATGTGCAATCGGTCATATTTGGCCAGGGTTAGATTCGTATTCTATTACAGAATTTAAAACTGATATGAAAAAGATGACAGATTATCCTATCGTAATATATGAAGCTCAATATTACGGAAATTTATTATTGGAGGCTCCTGAACAAGAAGAAAAGGCCATACTTATTACAAATCTTCTGCAAGAAGGAAATTATGTAGAAGTATTTCGGAATGATTTTTATGTTATATGTGTTTCAAGATAAAAGCAACGGAATAGAAAAAAACTCTTGAAAACCCTTGAAAAGTATGATATCATAATTTTCCGTGATGTAATAAAATTCCTTGCTCCCTGCGCAAAAGCAAGGGGCCAGAGACCAAAAGGAGGTAACAAGCATGAACAAGTATGAATTAGCGGTTGTTGTCAATGCTAAAATCGAAGATGATGAAAGAGCAGCTGTTGTGGACAAGTGCAAGGCGCTCATCGAAAGATTCGGTGGTACAATCACAAACGTAGATGACTGGGGTAAGAAGAGATTAGCTTACGAAGTCCAGAAGATGCGTGAAGGTTACTACTATTTCATCGCTTTCGAAGCTGAATCTACTGCGCCCGTTGAAATCGAAAACAGAATTCGTATCATGGACAATGTAATCAGATACTTATGCGTTAGACAGGACGAAGCATAGAAAGTAGGTATATATGAATAAAGTTATTCTTATGGGTCGTTTAACAAGGGATCCGGATGTAAGATATTCACAGGGTGAGAACCCTACAGCAATTGCAAGATACTCTCTTGCAGTGGATAGAAGATTTAACCGTGGTGACGATAACAATACTGATTTTATCAATATTGTTGCATTTGGAAAAGCGGGTGAATTTGCTGAGAAATACTTACACAAGGGAACCAAGGTGTTGGTAACCGGACGCATTCAGACCGGAAGCTACACAAACAAAGATGGTCAGAAGGTATATACAACAGATGTTGTAGCTGAAGATCAGGAATTCGCAGAGAGCAAGAATGCTTCAAGCGAAGGGGGATATGCAGGTAATTCTGGTTATAGCAGAAATGAAGCGCCTGCAGCGGCAGATGGAGACTTCATGAGTATTCCTGACGGAATCGTAGAAGAGTTGCCGTTTAACTAAGTGTTTTTGATTTCAGATAGGAGGCAATATTATGGCATTCGTGAAAGCAGATAAATCCGATTCTCCCATGAAGAGAAAAGGCGGAATGCGCAGAAGAAAGAAAGTATGCGTTTTCTGTGGTAAGGATAATGTAATTGATTACAAGGATA
>JAZNTK010000066.1:0-39527 GCA_045591685.1 Lachnospiraceae bacterium | reverse complement strand
CTCAAGAATGGGAAAGGTAACTGACGGAAATACAGTCAGCGACTATGGCAAGGAAGAAATTAAGAGACAGATTTCAATTTCCACATCTATGGTTGCATTAGAGTGGAATGATGTTAAGATTAACCTTTTGGATACACCGGGCTTCTTTGATTTCGTAGGTGAAGCGGAAGAAGCAGTGAGCGCAGCCGATGCAGCAATTATTGTTGTTTCCGGTAAGGCAGGCGTTGAAGTTGGTACGGAACGTGCTTGGGACCTTTGTGAAAAGTACAAAATCCCCCGTATGTTCTTCGTAACTGAAATGGATATTGATAATGCATCCTTCCGTCAGGTAGTGGAAGATTTAACTGAGAAGTACGGCAAGAAGATTGCTCCCTTCCATCTTCCAATCCGTGAGAACGAGAAGTTTGTAGGATATATTAATGTTATTACCGAAACCGGTTATCGCTGGGAAGGTAAAGAAGTAGTAGAATGTGAAATTCCTGCAGCAAATCAGGAATATCTTGAAAGCTACAGAGAAACATTGATGGAAGCAATTGCAGAAACCAGTGAAGACATGATGGAACGTTATTTCGCAGGAGAAACTTTCTCTGAGAACGAAATCCGTGCTGCATTAAGAGTATCCGTAAATGACAGAAGTATTGTACCCATCTCTATGGGTTCCAACATCCTCTGCCAGGGTATTTATACCTTGATGGATGACATTGTAAAATATTTACCTTCACCTGATAACAGACAGGTTGCAGGTATTGACTTAAAGACCAATGAAGTATTTGAAGCAAACTACGACTTCTCCAAGACAAAGTCTGCTTATATCTTCAAGACTTTGGTTGATCCTTACATTGGTAAGTACTCCATGATTAAGGTTATGTCCGGCGTATTAAAGACAGACGATCTTTTATACAACGATGAGAAAGACATTGAAGAAAAGATTGGTAAGATTTATGTACTTCAGGGTAACAAGCCCGTAGAAGTGAAAGAACTTCACGCCGGTGACCTTGGTGCATTGGCTAAGATTACTGCAGCAAGAACCGGTAATACATTATCAGTGAAGAATCACGTTATCCGTTATGGTAAGGTAGACCTTCCTACACCGTATACATATAAGAGATACCATGCAGTGAACAAGGGTGATGTTGATAAGATTGCACAGTCTTTACAGAAGATGATGCATGAAGACCAGACTATTAAGGCTGTAAATGATTCAGAAAATAAGCAGATGTTACTCTATGGTATGGGTGATTTGCACTTAGACGTAGTAGTTAGCCGTCTCTTGAATGAATACAAGGTTGGTATCGAATTAACCAAGCCTAAAGTAGCATTCCGTGAAACAATTAAGAAGAAATCAGACGTGGAATACAAGTATAAGAAACAGTCCGGCGGACATGGTCAGTACGGTCACGTTAAGATGCGTTTTGATTCTTCAGGAGATATGGAGACTCGTTATGTATTTGAAGAATGTGTAGTTGGTGGAGCGGTTCCCAAGAACTTCTTCCCTGCAGTAGAAAAGGGCTTATCAGAAGCTGTACTTCGCGGACCTATGGCTGCTTATCCCGTAGTTGGTGTTAAGGCTACATTGTACGATGGTTCTTACCATGCAGTAGACTCTTCCGAAATGGCATTCAAGATGGCTGCAACTCAGGCATTTAAGAAGGGCTTTATGGAAGCAGGTCCTGTACTTCTTGCGCCTATCGCATCTCTTAAGGTTACTGTTCCCGATAAGTATACCGGTGACGTTATGGGTGACTTAAATAAGAGAAGAGGCCGTGTGCTTGGTATGAATCCTGTAGGCAACGGCAAGACTGTGGTAGAAGCTGACATTCCTATGATGAGTTTGTTCGGTTACTGCACAGATTTACGTTCCATGACAGGCGGACGTGGCGATTATATGTATGAATTTGCACGCTATGAACAGGCTCCTTCAGACGTTCAGGAAGCTGAAGTAAAGGCAAGAGCAGAAAAGGTTGCTGCAAATAACGAAGAATAATTAGTTGTAAAAGGGTTATATAAATTAAGAGAATCGGCTTGGGGTTTTCCTCAAGCCGATTTCTCTTGAGATGTTCTTTCCTTGTTATATTTGTGCTTTTTGGTTGACATTCGACACTAAAGAGTTTAAAATATTTGCTTGGAAAATATAAGCAGAAAAACTGTCGTATAATACTGGAAAATTCAGTAAAACCGCGGCATATCGGCTTTTATGAATACGATGTAAAAGAACTTGCGCATCATGCGCAGAACGGAGGAAACTATGGCAGTGCCGTATCATCACAGAGAAATTGAACAGAAGTGGCGTAAGCATTGGGAAGAAAATCCTGTAAATGTACAGGACGGAACCAAGCCCAAATATTATTGCTTGGATATGTTCCCTTATCCTTCAGGCAGTGGTTTGCATGTAGGTCATTGGAGAGGCTACGTTATTTCTGATGTATGGAGTCGTTATAAAATGATGCAGGGATATTACCTGATTCACCCCATGGGATGGGATGCGTTCGGTCTTCCTGCAGAAAACTACGCAATTAAGATGGGTGTTCACCCTTCAAAGTCTACTGCTGAAAATGTTGCGAACATTAAGCGTCAGATTAATGAAATTGCAGCAATTTATGATTGGGACAGAGAAGTAAATACCACTGATCCCGAGTTTTATAAGTGGACTCAGTGGATTTTTGTAAAAATGTTTAAGGAAGGTCTCGCTTACGAGAAGCAGATGCCCATTAACTGGTGTCCTTCTTGTAAAACAGGTCTTGCTAACGAAGAGGTTGTTGACGGACAATGTGAACGTTGCGGTAGCGATGTGACTAAGAAGAACTTAAAGCAGTGGATGCTTCGTATTACCAAGTATGCTGACAGATTGTTGGAAGACTTGGACAAGTTAGAGTGGCCTGAGAAGGTTAAGAAGATGCAGACTGACTGGATTGGCCGTTCTTACGGTGCAGAAGTGAACTTTAAGGTTGATGGTAAGGATGAAGAAATCACCGTTTATACCACAAGACCTGATACCTTACACGGTGCTACTTTTATGGTTCTTGCTCCCGAGCATGCTATGGCGAAAGACTTGGCTACACCCGAGACAGAAGCTGCAGTAGAGAAGTATATCTATGATGCTTCCATGAAGTCTAACGTTGACCGTCTTCAGGATAAGGAAAAGACCGGCGTATTTACCGGAAGCTATGCGATTAACCCCTTAAACGGTGCAAAACTTCCTATCTGGTTATCAGATTACGTTTTGGCTGATTACGGTACCGGTGCAATCATGTGTGTACCTGCTCATGACGACCGTGACTTTGAATTTGCAAAGAAATTTGATATTCCCATCATCCAGGTAATTGCCAAGGATGGTAAGGAAATTGAAAATATGGAAGAAGCTTATACAGATGCAAACGGAACCATGATTAATTCAGGCGAATGGAATGGTATGGAATCCGCTACACTTAAGGCTGAAGCACCCGCTATGATTGAAAAGATGGGCTTTGGTAAGAAGACTGTTAACTATAAGCTTCGTGACTGGGTATTCTCAAGACAGCGTTACTGGGGCGAGCCTATTCCCATTGTTCACTGCGAAAAGTGCGGATGCGTTCCTGTTCCCGAAGAGGAGCTTCCTTTATTGCTTCCTGATGTTGAATCATATCAGCCTACAGGAACCGGTGAGTCACCTCTTGCTGACATTACAGAATGGGTAAATACAACATGTCCCGCATGTGGTGCACCTGCAAAACGTGAAACCAACACTATGCCTCAGTGGGCAGGTTCTTCATGGTATTTCTTGCGTTACGTGGATCCTAAGAATCCCGATGCACTTGTTGACCGTAAGATTGCAGATGAATTATTGCCTGTAGATATGTATATTGGTGGCGTTGAGCATGCCGTATTGCATCTTTTATATTCAAGATTCTACACCAAGTTCTTATATGATATCGGTGTAGTAGGCTTTGATGAGCCTTTTAAGAAGTTATTTAACCAGGGTATGATTACCGGTAAAAACGGTATCAAGATGTCTAAGTCCAAAGGAAACGTAGTTTCTCCTGATGATTTGGTAAGAGACTACGGCTGTGACTCCTTAAGATTATACGAATTATTCGTAGGTCCTCCTGAGTTGGATTCAGAGTGGGATGAAAGAGGTATCGACGGTGTATATCGTTTCTTAAACCGTTTCTATAACCTTGTAATGAGTAACAAAGACTTGGATGTAAAAGAAACACCCGAACTTATCAAAGTACGTAATAAGATGATTTACGATATTACACAGCGTTTGAACCAGTTCAGCTTAAATACCGTAGTTTCCGGTTTTATGGAGTATAACAACAAGTTAATCGACATGAGCAAGAACGGCGGTGTAGATAAGGAAACATTGAACGCTATGGTTAAGTTGATTGCACCTTTTGCACCTCACATCGGTGAAGAACTTTGGATGCAGTTAGGCAACGAAGGTAGCGTATTCAGCGTTGCATGGCCTGAAGCAGATGAAGAAGCAATGAAGGATACCGAGATTGAGATTGCCGTACAGATTAACGGTAAGACGAAAGTGGTTACCACAATTGATGCAGAATGCTCTAAGGATGATGCGATTGCAGCCGGTAAGGCAGCACTCGGCGATAAATTAACCGGAACCATTGTAAAAGAAATCTATGTTCCCGGCAGAATCGTAAACATCGTTGTGAAACCGTAAGTGTAGCAAGAAACGTAGTTGTTTCGGCACACAAGCCGTAAAAGAAGAATAGTAAATATTACTAAAAAAGGCCTGACATTCAGTTGTTTAGGCCTTTTTTTATAATGGTATCCATCATGGCATTTTCGGAAGGAGAAGAATTATCTTTTAAAATTTTTATAATTATATTCATTTCTTCCTTGGTAAACTTTATGTTTTTTTCTCTGCTTTTTGCCGCAACATTCATCATAAAAGCCATCATTTTATCTTTATCCTTTTGTAATCCTTGGGTACCCTGATGCATTTCTTTTAAAAATTCCAGTTTTTCACGGGAGATTGCTCCGGTTCTTTCTATTTTTTCGAAAATATCGTTCATTTCTGTTCCTCCTCATTCATCATACTCATCATTTCCATCATTTGGGAGTACATTTCCATGTTTTCTTTCATTTCTTTTAATTGCTCCATCATATTGCGTCCTTCTTTTGGAAGATAATCGCCGATTTCGCAAAGAATATCTTCTAAGTCAGGATTTCTTTTATAACAATCGCAAGTACACGGGATTTGCTTTTTTTGCATGCAGATATTCAGTTCCATATATTTTATCAGAATGGCAATCATGGGACGTTGTTCATCCTTCATAAAAAAGGATAGGATTTTTAAAAGTGTCAGATTGTCATTACTGTAAAAATTATCAAAAATACGGGCTTTGTCTTCTTTTAAATGTTCCATGGTATATATCCTTTCGAAACATTTTATGAAGAAAAAACAAGGGTTATGACTGGATGACAGCCTAAAACGGTAAAAGTAAGAGCGTATAACATACATACTGCGGCGGATTGAACCGCCGCAGGCTCAGAATAAGTATGTCATTAATTAATGTCTGTAAATTAGCAGAATGAATTTCCGTTACCGCCACAGCATAAAAGTAAAAGGATAATCCAGATACAGTCACAGCCGTTGTTGTTGCTGCCGCAAGAACCGCCGAAACCGCCTTTGTTACCACAACAGCATAAAAGGATAAGAATCCAAATAATGCTACTGCAGGAATTGTTGTTGGAATTACCACAATCACAAGAATTGTTGCATCCGCACTGAAGATCGCTCATTTTTTTGCCTCCAAAAAACTTTTTATGGTTTAAGATATGTAATATGGCTTGGTTATGTTGCCAATATTTCTGAAATTTGCCTCAAAAAATAAAAAATAATAAAAATTGCACAATATCTTGTAAAAATACTTGTAAAAATAGCGAGATATAGTAAAATAGAATATGATGAAATTATTATAGGCGTAGTATGGGCAGAGGATAGAAGCTGTGACAAGTGAAAGAAGGATTTTGTGCGGTCACCGTTTTACCAATGAAGCGGATTATGAAGCCGCTTTGCGTGATTTAAACAAGATTGAAGAAATAAAGAAAAAAACGGATTTTAAGCAAAAAGCTTCTTTAGAAGCTCTCTATAATGACTTGCAAACCGGACAGATTACGTTTGAGTCTGTTTTGGGACAGGAATTTGATGATGAGGTATATGAAGCATATACTGCATTTAAAAATAATAATTCAGTAAAAGATGATAAACCGGATGCATCAGTAAAAAAGAAACCAAACAAGTCCGGCAATGCGAAAAATAAGATATCCTTAGATGACTTTGACGAGGAGATGCAGGAGCAGATTTTAAAAGAACTTAAGAAGAAAGAACGCATTCGAAGATGTATTCTTTTGGCCTGCGGAGTCATTGCGGTCGGCTGTCTGGTGTATTTTGGTGTATATGAGTATATGAATATCCGTACCGGAAGGTATGCTCAGGATTTGGCAGCGGCAATTAAGGAAGAAGATTCTTTCGTACCGCCCTTAAGTAGCGAAGATGACAAGTATTATGCATCGCTTACGGAAGGACCGGAAGGTATGCCGGATGTACTATATAAGTACGAAGATTTATTTAATCAGAACAAAAGTCTAATAGGATGGGTTCAAATTGCCGATACAGTAATTGATTACCCTGTGATGCAGACGGTAAATAATGAATATTATTTAGATCATAATTTTCATCAGGAATATGATAAAAACGGTTCCATCTTTTTAGATGCGGCGTGTAGCGTGTATCCCAGAAGTACCAATCTGATTATTTACGGGCATCATATGAAGTCCGGAAGTATGTTTGGAAGCCTTCAGAATTATCAAAGTGAGTCATATTATGAAGACCATAAAATCATTCAGTTTGATACCATTTATGAAGAAGGCACTTATGAGGTTATGTTTGTATTCCGCGACCGGGTGTATTCTCAGGAAGATGTTAATTTTAAGTATTATGAATTTATTGATGCCAATTCGGAAGAAGAGTTTTATTCCTACATGGATGAAATGGCAGCGGCATCTTATTATGATACAGGTGTTGTGGCACAGTACGGCGACCAGCTTTTAACCCTGTCAACCTGTGATTATCAGCAGGATAACGGAAGATTTGTTGTGGTTGCAAGAAGAATTACGGAATAGGAAATGTGTAACAGTCTTACATAAGGAGGACTACTGAAATGGAGAAGACCAAAAAAGGAAAGAGAAAGCTTAGTACCAGAATGAAAAAAGCAATCCGCAGAACCATAGGCGGTATTCTTATGACAACAGCTCTGGTCATTGCTTTTATACCTGAGAAGGCAACAGAGGCGGCAGGTGAATCTGCGAAAGTAACGGTAAGTGCATCGGACAGCAGTATTCCCGTAATTGACGCATCTGATACCATATATACCACCGGTGATGGTATGTTCCAGTTTGCATACGTGGAAAAAGGCAGCGGCGGTGATAAAGTAGCGGTTATTGTCGGTTACGATTATGAGCGTTCTTTGGAACAGGGTGTACTTACCATACCCAATACGGTAGATGCGTATGTAAAGTTTACACATGCCCAAGGTACTGCCGGAGGTTATGTTGCAGTCGGTAAAAGCGGTAACATCCTTTATTATCCTATTTATCGCACGGAAACCCATAAAGAGATGCAGGATACCGGTGAAGTGGATGAAAACGGCGATCCTATTATGAAAGAGGTTGAAGTTGCGGTACAGGTAATTGACAGATATGATCCCTGCCTGTTCTCAACTTATGAACAGTGGTATTACAATGAAGATGGTACGGTCAGAGACCCTAAAGACTTTTATTATGATGCAGGTTCCCAGAACTATAAACCTACCATTGATGAAGCATATCAGAGAATCCAGCATGCAACGGTTTCTTATATTTCCAGTCAGCATGTTGTGAAAAAGGATGATACCTGGGTGTTGGATGAAACTCCCAATGTAGGTATTTTCTCCAAGGCTACCAACATTACTACCTTAAAAACCGGTGGCGATTTGCTTGGTATCGGCGATTATGCCTTTTATGAGTGTGCATCATTACAGGGTATTGAACTTGGTGACGGTGCCAATACCATCGGTAATTATGCGTTTGCAAATTGTGTTAACTTAAAATATGCTAATTTCCCGACAAACTCCAGTATCCGTGCTATCGGCGATCATGCTTTTTATAATTGCCGAAGTCTGGAAGAGTTTACTATGCCTGTAGCGGTGCAGAAGCTTGGTGATTCTGCTTTCGAAGGTTGCGCAGGGATGAAAGAAATTGACTTAAATGCCAACGGACAGCAGGTATTGTTAAATGAAGTCGGACCTGATGTGTTCAGAAACTGTACTTCTTTGGAAAGACTTGTTTTCCCTGAGTATTTTAACCAGACCTTTGACATTGCATGGTTAGAGGGTGATACCTCTTTAATGTACATAAAAATTCCGAATATTGACATGAAGATTGTGGACAACGAAGGATTCTCATTTGAGGATTTCATGGCTCAGGTGCCGGAGGAATTCTATTTTGAAGGTGCTTCGGATTCAGAGATTCATGATATCTCAATGACAAACAGTTTTGCATTTAAGTATTTGGATGAAGAAATTTATGAAAAGGTTATCAACGCTACCGGTGAAGCCGGAAGCGGCCAGAGTATCTTCCGTGTAAATGATGAAAATGAATTAATATATTTTTACATGGATGACACCGTAAAACAAATTGATATTCCCGGTGTAATCGGTCCTTACATGATTACGGTTATCGGTAGTGACAGTTTCCAAGGAAATCATAACCTGACCAAGATTGAAATTCCTTCAACCATTACAAAGATTGAGGAAAATGCATTCAGAGGTTGTCACAGATTAAAAGATGTTATTTTTGAAACACCTATTTCTTTGACAACGATTGAAAACGGTGCTTTTGATACACAGGTAATTGATCCGATTCTGGATACTTGTACCTTAGACAGCAAGCCGATATTGACATTTACAGGTGATGCTGAGGTTGGTTGTATACCTTTTGATTATGCAATGAATCCGGCGAATAATATCAATGCCGGAAGCCAGCCTTTGACCTATATTACTTTCTATACCGGTTGGCCCAGCAACCTTACCGTGCAGTATAACCCCAATACGGAAAAGAACGAATTGGTGGATTATCCGAAACTTACGGATTTGGCATCATATTCTGCAGCAAATTATCCTTATATCACACAGGATAATGCGTTGGCTGCCTCAACTGCATATACTGCATATTTGAACGGTGACAGTTTATCTCAGGACCAGAAGGATATCCTTGGTTCTGCATTGAATATTGTATTGCCTACAGGTGTGGATGCCATTAAAGAAGGCTTATTCTCTAATTTGGATGAGGATGGAAATAAGGTAGATGCAAGCGGTAGTGCAAACAAGGACATTATGACCATTACCACAAACGGTATTGATGAAATTGATCCTTATACCTTTGCAGGTTGTGATAATTTAATCGGTGCATATATTAACGGAGATACTGCATCTCTTGGTGATTATGCGTTTAACGATTGTGCAAACTTGTCTGACGTAGATATTTTAAGTTCGTTAGAGGAATTCGGTATAAGACCGTTTGCAGGTTGTAAACAGTTATCTCATGTTGAGTTTGGAAGCAATCCGAATTATACCTGTGAACAGGCGGTTATTTACAGCACCGCAAACGGAAGCAAGAGTGCTTTGCTTGAAATTCTGGAATCCAGAGGTTTGACTTACGGTACCGGAACATTAACGGCTGCGGAATTGGCAGGTATTTCAGCCATTGCAGAAGAAGCAGGTATGAATTGTGACGGTGTTTTATCGGTAGATTTGTCTGAAACATCGGTTTATGAGTTACCGGAATCAGTTTTTGAAGGCACGGATGACTTGTATTCCATCGTTTTATCCGATGATATGCGTAAGATTGCAAGACATGCGTTTAAGGACAGTAATATCCGTTATGTCGAAATTCCGAGAGATGTAAGTGTTATTGATAATGCAGCTTTCGAGGGAGACAAACAGACTATTACTTTCTATTGTGAGGCTGACAGTGCGGCTGCTGACTATGCAAGTAATTACAGCAATATCGTAGTATCGGATAAACCTGTAACCTATAAAGTTACATTCTATGATGAAGATGGTGTTACTGTTCTTGACGAAGTAACCGTAAATGCAGGCGCAAATGCAGAAACACATATTGTACCCACCAAACCCGGTCATGTATTTAAGGGTTGGATGCCTGCGCCTAATGGTGTTACGGAAGATACTAAGACGTATGCAACCTATGCACCGGAAGGAACGAAAACATATACAGTACAGTTTGTGGATCATGATGATAAAGTATTAAGTTCTCAGGTGATTGTGGAAGGCGGTACAGCGGTAACACCTGTAAGTCCTGAAAGAGAGGGATATGAGTTTACCGGATGGAGACCTTCTTACGAGAATGTTATGGATGACTTGACCATCTATGCCCAGTACGAAAAGATTACGGATAGCGGTAACAGTGGCAATACCGGAAATAACGGCAATACCGGCAACAATGGTAATACCGGAAATAACGGTAATACAGGTAATAATGGCGGAACCGGCAATAACGGCGGCACAACCACACCTACCATGTATACCTTAACTGTAGTTGGCGGTACAGGTAGCGGTAGTTACGTTGCAGGTGCAAGTCCTATCCTTCTTGCAGATAATCCTCCGGCAGGAAAGGTATTTGACAAGTGGGTAACAGAGACAACAGGTGTGACATTTGCATCCGTATCTACGGCAGCAACCACAATGACAATGCCTGCGGCCAATGTAACCATAACTGCAACTTACAAGGATGCCCCGAGCAGTGGTTCATCTAACAATAATAATTCAAATAATAACAGCGGTTCCAATAACGTGGTTACCAAGCCCAATACTTCAGTAACCATTGATAAAGACGGTATCCCCAATGAGGGTAGTGCTTCAGCGACCGTAAGCGGTTCTTCTGATAATTTTATCTTAAAAATTACGGAAAGTGCATTTGCAAAGGCAGAAGTGGAAGAAGCATTAAAAGAAGCGTACGGAACATTGGATGACATCCGTTACTTCCCTATGGATATTTCGCTTTATGATTCCACAGGAACCAAGAAGGTACAGAATACGGAGTCGCTGAAAGTAACCGTAACCTTGCCGATTCCTGAAGACTTGGCAGCTTATGCAGGTAATAATAAAGTTGGTTATGTTGTAAACGGCAAGCTGATTCAGGTTACACCTAAATTTACCACTATTAACGGTGTACCTTGCATTACATTTGTGGCACCCCATTTTTCACCTTACGTGATTTATACGGATACCTCAAATTTAAGTGCAGGAACCATACTGGATTCTACACCTAAGACCGGTGACGGAATTGCACCGAAGTGGTTCTTATCTGTTGGTTTGATGGCAGTTGCAGTATTCCTTTTTGTTAAAAAAGATAAGAAAACTGTAGTAAAAGTAAAGAAGTAATATAGTTTCATAGTTCAGCACCTTTTACCGGGTGCTGAACTGTTATGAAAATCAGAAAAAGGAGGAGGTCATTTTATGAAGAAAAAAATCATAATCAGTACTGTGGCAGTTGTATTACTGGCACTGACCTTTTCTTTTGTTCTGACAGGCGTATTAAAAGGCAGGGCAGAAAGCAGTAAAGAGACATTTCAGATGAGTGGCTCCACACTGATGAAATACATGGGGGATGCGGAAGTGGTATATGTTCCGGATTCTGTCACTGTAATTGCAGAGGGAGCTTTTGAGAATAACGATTCTATTCGTAAAGTTGTATTACCTGCCCGTTTGCAGGAAATCGAATACAATGCTTTTACGGAATGTGATAATTTATTGGAGATTGATATTCCGGATTCCGTGACTACCATTGGTTCGGCAGCTTTCTCCAATTGCAAAGCCTTATGTGATGTCTACATCGGTAAAAGTGTAGAAGAGGTTGGCTCCGGTATTTTTGCGGGATGCAGCTCTTTAAAAGATTTGGATGTCAGCGAAAAAAGCACTACTTTGACATGTTTGGATGGTGTTTTAATGAGCGCGGACCGTACCTATATTTATCAGATGTGTCCCGGCAGGGAAAAGCCCTTTTATATTATGAATGAGCGTGTGACGGAAATCGGTCAGTATGCATTCTGGGGTTGTGATAATTTAGAACATGTTATTTTATCGGATAAAATCGTTGAGATTTCGCCTTATGCATTCTCTAATGCCGGAAATTTGAAATCTGTATCAATGTCTTTTGCAGTAACGGATATTGAGATGCTTGCATTTGAAGATTGCAGAAATTTAGAGCAGATTTATATTCCGGATTCCGTAATCCGCATTCATGAAACCGCATTCAAAGGCTGTCCGAAGGTTAATTTTTATACGGCAAAAGGAAGTTATGGCTATATTTTTGCCAATGATAACGGTATTACCACGGTTCAGACTCCAATCTACAGCTTATCGTATGCGGAGGATGTGGAAGAGGAGTATTATGCGGCTATTGAGCAGGCAGAGGAAGAGGCAAGACAGGAGGCTCTGGCGCCTAAGCCTGTAGAAATAGGTCCTGATGTTATGGGATATACCACGGTTGTGGGAAATCAGGCTGTTGTATTGATGGATAGCGGAGCCGGAGCAGTAATTTCGGGAGCGAACGCATCCTTTAATGATGCCATGAAAGAGATGACGGAAACTGGTATAATTCCGGATAATGCATTTTACAGAGTGGAAACATTAAATGCACTGGAAATCCCTGAAGAAATCACTTCCATCGGCAAATTTGCTTTTGCACGAAGCAGTCTTACAAGCGTTGTGATTCCGGAAGGGGTAACAAGTATTGATTATGCCGCTTTTTATCATTGCGATAATTTAAAAGAGGTTGTGATTCCTGATAGCGTGACTTTTATCGGAGTTAAGGCATTTGAACATACCGCATGGTTGGAAGACTGGTATGAAAATGGTGAAGGCGATTATCTGATTGTTGGCGATGGAATTTTATTAGGCTACAGAGGTGAGCCGGAAGACTATGTAAAGCCGGCTAACGTAAAGTTAGTAGCCTGCGATGTGCCGAAATAAATTAATATAAGTGTCAATAGGAAGGAATGTGTCGAAAAGATGCATTCCTTTTTTATTATAACAATGAGGCAAAAAAAGATAGGATACAGATAATTTTATAATAATATAATAAGAAACATTTGACTTTATCTTCATAGGTGTTTAAAATGAAACACGGTGAATTATAAGAATTTGGATAAAAGTCCAAAGTCCGGTTTTGGTGACCGGACAGAAGAGGAGGACAAGATGAGCGAAAACGAACACTTTCAGAACCGACAGGTGACCATGAATCCCAAGAATAACCTGCTTCAGATTGAGGAGCATATGTATATTCTTGATGATGTGCAAAAACCTAATGTATTCAGAAACATGTTTCCCTATTCTGAGGTACCTAAGATTCCTTTTAATGACAGAATTGTGCCTCACAATATGCCGAAGGAAATCTGGATTACAGATACAACATTCCGCGACGGACAGCAGTCCAGAGCACCTTATACTACAGAACAGATTGTAACAATTTATGATTACTTACATAAATTAGGCGGACCTAACGGTATGATTCGCGCCAGTGAATTCTTTTTATACAGCAAAAAGGACCGTGATGCGGTATACAAGTGTATGGAACGCGGTTATCAGTTCCCGGAAGTGACAAGCTGGATTCGTGCAAGCGAACAGGACTTCAAGCTTGTAAAAGAAATCGGTATGAAAGAAACCGGTATTCTGGTAAGCTGTTCCGATTATCATATTTTCTTAAAATTAAAAATGACAAGAAGTCAGGCTTTGAATCATTACTTAAACGTAATCAGACAGTGCTTGGATGAGGGTATCAGCCCCAGATGTCATCTGGAAGACGTTACAAGAGCAGACATCTATGGTTTCGTAGTTCCTTTCTGTATGGAACTTATGAAATTGATGGAAGAGTATAAGATTCCTGTTAAAATTCGTCTTTGCGATACCATGGGCTATGGTGTTAACTATCCCGGTGCGGTAATTCCCCGAAGCGTTCAGGGTATTATCTATGCAATCCATGTAAATGCAGGTGTGCCTCACCATCTTTTAGAATGGCACGGACACAATGACTTTTATAAGGCAGTATCTAACTCAACCACAGCTTGGCTTTATGGTTGTGCAGGTATTAATACATCCTTATTCGGTATCGGTGAAAGAACCGGTAATACACCGCTTGAAGCTATGGTATTTGAATATGCACAGCTTAAGGGTGGCTTAAACGGTATGGATACTACGGTTATTACCGAGCTTGCTGAGTACTATGAAAAGGAATTAGGCTATGAAATTCCGCCTATGACACCTTTCGTTGGAAAGAACTTTAATGTTACAAGAGCCGGTATTCACGCAGACGGACTTCTTAAAAACGAAGAAATCTACAATATCTTTGATACCGAGAAATTCCTTGGAAAGCCTGCATGTTGCGCAGTATCCAATACATCCGGCCTTGCGGGAATCGCGCATTGGATGAACACCTACTATCGTTTAAAAGGCGAAGCACAGGTAGATAAGAAGGACGAAATCGTTGTTAAGGTAAAAGACTGGGTTGATGTACAGTATGCAGAAGGCCGAGTTACTGTAATGACTGATGAAGAATTGGATAAGCAGATTAAGATTTTTTGCGAAGAAATGCACATTCCGGTTTATGTGAGATAATATACATTGTTGCGGAATGAATCGCTAGATTTAACGTTTTGTATAGTTTTCATAACAAGTTAGATGCTAATTTTAAACTGAAAAGATAAGGAGACAGACATGGAAAAGATTAAAATGATTACACCTCTTGTCGAAATGGACGGAGATGAGATGACAAGAATTCTCTGGCAGATGATTAAGGATGAACTTTTACTTCCTTACATTGATTTAAAAACAGAGTACTATGATTTGGGTCTTGAACACAGAAATGAAACCGATGATCAGGTAACTATCGATTCTGCCAACGCAACCATGAAGTACGGCGTAGCTGTTAAGTGTGCAACCATCACACCCAATGCTGCAAGAATGACAGAATATGACTTAAAAGAAATGTGGAAGAGTCCCAACGGAACCATTCGTGCTATGCTTGACGGTACCGTATTCCGTGCGCCCATCGTTGTAAAAGGTATCGAACCCTGCGTTCGTAACTGGAAGAAACCCATTACCATTGCAAGACATGCATACGGTGATGTATACAAGAATACTGAAATGAAGATTGACGGACCCGGCAAGGCTGAATTGGTATTTACCGCTGATGATGGTACAGTTACCAGAGCAACCATCCAGAACTTTGACAGAGCGGGTATCATTCAGGGACTTCACAACATTGATGATTCTATCGGAAGCTTTGCAAGAGCATGCTTTAACTATGCACTTGATACCAAGCAGGACTTATGGTTTGCAACCAAGGATACCATTTCTAAGAAGTATGATCATAATTTCAAGGATATTTTCCAGGAAATCTATGATGCAGAATATAAGACTAAATTCGAAGCTGCCGGCATTACTTACTTCTATACCTTGATTGATGATGCTGTAGCACGTGTAATGAAAGCAGAAGGCGGATTTATCTGGGCTTGTAAAAATTATGATGGTGATGTTATGTCCGACATGGTTAGCTCTGCATTTGGTTCACTTGCGATGATGACTTCTGTTCTTGTATCACCCAGCGGTGTATACGAGTATGAAGCTGCGCACGGAACCGTTCAGAGACATTACTACAAGCACTTAAAAGGTGAAGAAACTTCAACCAACTCCGTGGCAACTATTTTTGCTTGGACAGGCGCATTAAGAAAACGTGGTGAGTTAGACAATACTCCTGAATTATGTGCATTTGCAGATAAGTTGGAGAGAGCAACACTTAAGACAATCGAAGATGGTAAGATGACCAAAGATTTGGCATTAATTACATCTTTGGAGAATGTAACTACACTTAATAGCCAGGATTTCATTAAGGCTATTCGTGAAACAATGGATGCAATGTAATTTATGTATTTAAAACAACGCAAAACCGTTTTGTTATTTATGAAGTGGTTTTGCGTTGTTTTTATTTACATATAAGAAAATTTAATATTTTATTGATTATTCAGAATATTTGGCAAGGAAAGATTTAGCTTCCTCCTGGGATAAAGAATAGTTAGATATGAGTTCGTTTATGATAAAATCATCATTACAGTTCATTTTTTTACAAGTGGAAATTAAAGAAGTGATTCCTTGTGTTAAGCCTTCTTTTAAACCTTCCTCTCTACCTAACTTCTTGTTGTAATCATCCCATTCCCATGATTTCATATATTCTAAATTCAACTCCTTTCGTTCTTTGATACGGTCAACCATATGATGTACACATTCAATATCAGGATTAGTGACATTGTCTGTGGTGGATTTCTCAAAGTATTTTAACATGTCGTACTTCTTTGTTAAGGATTGTCTTTAGTAAAATGCGACAAAACTCTTCGCCGTTTTCCTTATCCGCAAGCATCTCATGAAAAAGAAAGTTATCAATAAGATTCAACTCGGATAAGGGGCGGTAGTGTCTTTTTGCAGTATGCGCCATAGGCATAGTCCTCCTTCTTTTAGATAAAAATTACGTTAATAAAGAGAAGTACATTTATTTGTTTTATTGCACACAAAAAGAGAGTAAAACAAATCTTTATCCAAGTTAAGTTTGTGAAATAAATCGATTTGATTTCAGATAAGTCAGAAGTAGAGAAAATCTACACAGTAAATGACTTGTGTAATCACTATATAATATTTTGAAAAGGAAAGCAAGATATTTTCATCGCGTAAAAACAGTAAGACTATGCTAGGATAGGTATATTTCCAAACAAGGATTGATGTGATATAATCAAACTTAAATTTGAAGGTATAATAGAGAGAAAAAATTAAGTTTTCGAAGTAAAAAATCCCGGCTTGTCAGAAAGGTCAGATACTATAAATTGTGGGAATGATGAAGGAAAAAGGTATAACAAATGATGTCGTATCAAAATATAATCGGTAGGTATTTGTATATAGCAGCAATTAGAGAGCGGGCAAATGCTTGGAATAAAAGATATAGAATATTTCACAAAAAACAAATATACAACCATTTGCTTGATATGAAAGTACTTGTGAATCTTCTTGAAAGCGAAGATTTGGACCAAATATGGAATGGGATTCTTGCTTATGCCACAAAGTATACAGAAGAAACACCGGTTTTGTCAGATTGTGAGGAGTATTCAGAGGAATATTGCATTCTCAATCGTTTTATGATTTCTTTGCTGGATGTTTCGATAAAAGAAACTACCAAAAGGATTACGGATTGGAAATGTGTTGCACATAAACTTGATGTGTTTCATAATCTTCCTAAGGTATATTTAAGCAGTAAATTGGAAGGTGGATGCAGTAATAGACTTTCTATAGAAGATGCTTATTCATTTGCCAATATGGTTGCAAATGATAACGAAAAGGCCGAATTGATGCAGTTGAAATCATCAATTGAATAATTCAAAGAATTTTAGATATCTGTTGAGGATGAAAGCACGCGTAAATTTGAATTTTACGAAGTACATAGGTAGAAAAGAATGTAACCGATTGGAGTAAAATCCAGTCGGTTTTCGTGTTTCACACCCAAAAAACAGTATTTCACACCATTGCATCACAAATAAGTTGCAAAGTGACGATATAATACAAGTATGGAGATGTATTTTCATATATAAAAGCAGCGAAAGGTAGGCGGTCATTATGAAGATAGCGGTCTGTGACGATGACAGAACCACAAGGGAACAAATTACTTCTTTGATAAAGGAACAGGAGCCGGATGCGGAAGTGATTACCTTTGAAGCTGGGGAGAACATGATTAAATCGCAGGATAGCTTTGAGATTTCTTTTCTTGATGTAGAAATGGAAGAAGTATCGGGCATAGATGTTGCAAAGCACATGAGAGATGATCAGGAGAAAAGGGGTAAGGACAAGAGCATTATTATATTCGTGACAGGGTATCGTGAGTATATGGAGGATGCTTTTGATGTGAATGCTTTTCACTATTTGTTAAAGCCGATAGATGAGAAGAAATTTTATACTGTTTTTAACCGTGCGTTGAAAGAAGTATCTATGAAAACAAAACAAGAAGGACTTTCTGTGATAGTTAAGAATAATGGTATGCAGAAAAAAGTTCTGCTAAGGGACATTTATTATATTGAAAGCAGCAATAAGAAAGTAGTGTTCCATACGAAAGACGGAAAAATAGACACTTACGGTAGAATGGAAGATTGGGAGAGCGAGTTAGGAGATTCTTTTTACAGATGCCACAGGGGGTATCTTGTTAATTTGGAGAAGATAACAGCTTACAGTGTAGATACCATTGATTTAATAAATGGAGATTCACTCATTCTTGCACAGAAGAAGTATGCAGATTTTATCAAGGCATATATGAGATACGCAAAGGACGGAGGAATTGTAAATGTTTAATTTACTATCCATATTGATACATATGATAAACAGTATTTTCAGTGGTATATATACAAGCCAGTTCCTTAAGAGTAAGCAAAATAAAAAGATTACAATTGCTTTGTGGTCGGTTATCTATTTTGTAGCACAGGTAGTTATATTTGATGTGATACATAGTCGGTATCCATTTAACAATATGACCGGAGCGATTATCAATGTATTATTGCTTATAGGTATGCAGTTGATATTCTTTCGCAAGGAAACATCCAGACATCTATTTGTATGTTTTAGTTTTGTGGCAGGAAAAGAGATTGTAAAGTATGTTGTCAGCGTATTTAATTATGCATTGGTTGTGGCAATGGGACGTTGGATAAATTCACAGGTTATGCAGGGGGAGATTGTTACAGAAAGCCAGATTGAAGCAACAAATAATATGATGCTAAGTGTAATATCTCTTGCAAGTGCCATTCTGTATGCTGTAATTTTTGGGATTTATTTGTTATTGATTAACAAGAAATATGTAAGAAAAGAGTATCAGTTGCAGTTTTGGGAAAATGTATTTTTGATATTACCAAGCATTGCTGCAGTTTGTATTTCCATAACTCTTAGAATGATGATTGTTACAGTAGAGAACGGAACCACAACTCTTATTTTTAATACTGTTCCGGCAACACTGTTTTGGATTCCTGTGATATGCATAATGTTGCTAGGAGCAGTCATAGCAAATGTAATCCTTTTTCAAAATGTGGTGCAGTATCATGAAGAAAATAGGAAACGTATCTTATTGGAAAATCAAGTGATGCAGATGCAAAAAGAGGTGCAGGAAATACAGGATATCTACACGGATATGCGAGGATTACGCCATGATTTAAGAGGACATATCAATAATGTCACACAGTATGTGAAAAAGCAGAATAATGTAGATGATGAAGAACTAAATAGATATATCAGAAATATGGAGGAAACTGTAAGCAGGCTGGACTTTAGTTATCAAAGTGGGAATCCGATTACGGATATTATTATTCATCAAAAGAAACAGGAAGCAGATAGAGCCGGGATAAAGTTTTCTGTTGCATTCAATTATCCAAAAGAACTTCAGATAGATGTTTATGATATTGGAGTGATTTTGAATAATACATTGGAAAATGCAATGGAAGCTTCAGCTTTGGTGGAAACAGATAAGTATGTATCATTGCACTCTTATGTGAAGGGTAATCTTTTCTTTATAGAGGTTGAAAACAGTTTTGCAAGAGAGATTGTAATGAACAAAGAAAGTGGTCTGCCGGAGAGCAGTAAAGCAAATAAGAAATTGCACGGAATGGGACTTACTAATACTCAGAGGTGTGCGAGGAAGTACAAAGGTGATATTGATATTGTTATCGGTACATCTAAGCAGAAACAGCAGATATTTAATCTTACAGTGATGTTGAATGGAAAACCTGTCGGACTATAAGCTCGGCAGGTTTTTCACACCCGAAAAGTAGTGGTTCACACCATTTCTATAAATTCGTCAATGTAATGTTCCGATAACGAATATAGAAACAAAAATACTATGAATGTATAGGAGGTAGTTGCTATGTCAATGGAAATAAATAGTAATGTAACATCGCAGATTATGGATTTAAAAACTTCAAAACCGGGAGTGACCCGTAAAGAGGAGATAAAGACAGGTTTTAATGATGTAAAAGAATATTCTAAGTATTTGCAGGAAAAGTACAGTTATATGAATACTGGAGCAAATTCAATACATGGTGTTTCAACATTAGTAGAGGTATCGAGTTCCTTTTTGAAAAAATGTATGAAAGACCCACAAAAAGCAGCTTTTTTGGAAGAAAATTTAGCGGCAATACCAAATTGCGTAAAAATGGCAAAATCGGGTTGTATTGGTACTGTTACAAATCTTAAATATACATGTGATGCTAATGGAAATTTATCAGTTGCTATTTCGACTACTAATGATCCTGATGGAAAAATAGCAAAAGAAAATGCTGAGAAGAAAGCCGAGGAAAAGAAAGAGGCTGAGGAAAAGTTAGCGAAGAGACGGGCAGAGAGAAAAGCTATCGAGGAACAATTAGCCGAAATGCGAGCAGAAAATGCGACTGAATCTAAGGAGTTTACGGTAACATTTACAGGTTCTAGTATTGAGAGCATAACACAGATAATGACTGAAAGAATGATATCTGGCAATACAGCGGTATCTATGACATCAGGATTTGATATGAAAGTATAATTTGTTTTGAAGAGTAATAATACATAGAGAAAATTTCAGTTTGTGCCTTCTTTGGTTAATTGAAATTGATAGAATAATCAAAAAAATAACAATTAAATAACACACAAAATAAAAGCATATCGATCAACAGTCTGATATGCTTTTATCTTTTCTGACATATGAACAATACAACGGACTCGTCAGTGGATCTGAGCGTACTCGATAATAAGTGAAAAAAATATTGATTTTACTAGATTGTAAAAATGATCCATGCCATCACATCGCAACGCTTCGCGTCGCTCAGCGCCAGTTAAGCGAGGTCTGAGTCGGGAGACGGGGATCGAAGAGAACACATTTGCAGAAAACTAGTAAAATCAAGAGGTTTAGGGGGCGTGTTTTCTAGGTTACTCACTTTGGTCACTCAAATCTTGTGAAGATTTGATTTTGATTGTTGTACGGACATTTTAGTGTAAAAATGTGTAATGAAAATACAAGCGAATTTTAGATATAATTATGGGCATATAATGAGAACTGTGATATATTTAACAGATAGAAAGCTTTGAGATTTAAAAAGACCTATTATATAATTAAAAACGGAGGTAATCTATGAGTTATACATATATGAATATAAAGGATTCTGTTTATCCGTATAGATTACAGAATATGGAGGTTTTCTTTTCTGATTTGAGTTGTTTAGATATTATTAAATCCGTACTGGACGAAAAGGGACAAATAAAAAAATTCCCAGGACTTGTAAAAGATAAGCGTTGGGAAGATATACACAGAATTGGTCAGTGTTATGATGTGAGATTTGAAGCAAAGTTTTATCATATGGATGATGAATTTCTTATGTTGTGGATGATACAACCCAGTGGGTGGTATTGGGTGGATGGAGATGGTTTCGGATTTAATGGAGATCAAAGTATTACGTTATATTCTTTAATTGATTCTAAGGGGAATTTCACTAGAAAGTTTGAACTTTTTAGTATTAACAATACGAGATATTGCAATGACTTTGATCGCTATCTGTAAGAATAGTATTACAACATAAATGTTTTAAAAAATGGGATGTTGTAGATATATAAAAATACAAATGTACACTTGGACAGAGAGGAAGAGATTATGGGATTATTTAGTAAAAAAACAGATGAACAAATTATTGAGGAGGCAAGAGCTTTATATACTAAGGGACAATTAGAAGGTAATAGCCTGCAACTTATGAAAATTGCACATAAGGGAAATCCGGAAGCCTGCTATTTGATTTAGAATGCAAGATGTTGGATGAAGAATAGTAGATATTTAAGTGAGGTATATAGTGTAGGATATAGATGGGAAAGTAGAGTATGAATTTGTGGAACGCAGACCACGTTATGGAATATTTGAACCTAATATTTACATATTAACCATAAATATATTGTATCAAAAAGTAGGGAAATAAAAGTCCAGAAACCCTTGTTTTTCTTAGGCTACAAAAATGCCCCATGCCATCACATCGCAACGCTACGCGTCGCTCAGTAATGTGGCGTTCAACCTATAGGATAACAAAAAAGAAGCATGTTTGAGAGTAATCTCTCAACATACTTCTTTTTTTGTTACCCTAAAGTGCTTGTTTTAACGCACAAAAAGAGCGCGAGACTTAGCACAGCGCCAGTGGCGCCTGTTAAGCGCCGACCGAGTCGGGAGACGAGAAGATCGAAGAGAACACATTTGGAGAAAGGTAGTAAAACCAAGGGGTTTAGGAGTGGTGTTTTCTAGGTTACTCACTTTGGTTACTCAAATCCTACAAAGCCTTGATTTTACTTGTTGTACGGACATTTTGGTGTAAAAATGTGAAATGTAATATTTGTTATATAATATAGAACAGAAGGCTTATTTGATTTACAAGCGTATTTTAGATATAATTATGGGCATATAATGAGAAATATGATATATTTAACAGAGAGATAAATTTGAATTTGATGGAGAGAATTGGACAATAAAAAAGACCGTTAACTCGGTCTTTTTTATATTTGACAAATCATATTTTTAAAAAGTTATTCTTCACTTAATTCTTCCCACAACTCATATAATTCATCTAACTTATTCTGCGCAGCATCGCATTCTTTGCACAATTCTTGTAATTTGACTGAATTAGATGCAATTTCAGGTTTGGACATTTCTTCCTGAAATTTGGCAATTTTATTTTCCAGTTCTTCGATTTCTCTCTCGGTTTTGGCGAGTTGGTTTTCGCGTTTTCTCTTTGCTGCCTGTAATTCTTTTTGTTTAGCCCAATCCAGTTTCGCATCGGTTTGGTTACCATCGTTTGAATTAGAAACGGCAGAAGCGGAACTTAATGTTGTAGCCGAAACGTTTGCTGTACCATTATTTCCGGTCGAAGAACTGCCTTTAGCCATATAATCCGCCGAACGCTCCATATCCTGTAATGATTTTTCAAGGAAATAATCATAATCACCCTGATAGGAAGTAACCTTACAACCGTCCAAATGCAGAATTCTGCTGGCAGTACGGTTGATAAAATAACGGTCGTGGGATACATATAAAACGGTTCCTGTATACGCGTTCAAAGCTTCTTCCAACACTTCCTTAGAAACCATGTCCAAATGATTGGTAGGTTCGTCCAGGATTAAGAAATTCGCGCCGGAGAGCATAAGCTTTGCAAGAACTACACGGCCTCGCTCGCCACCGCTAAGGGAGCGGATCGGCTGGAAGACTTCGTCGCCCGTAAAAAGGAAAGCTGCCAGGACATTACGTATTTCGGTTTGTGTAAGTTTAGGGTATGTATCTGAAATTTCATCAAATACAGTTTTATTTTCGTCTAAAACCCTGCTTTGCTGATCGAAATAACCAATGGTTACGTTTGTGCCGAGTTTGACATCGCCGTTATCTGCATCAATTAATCCGTTAATAATTTTTAAAATATTTGTTTTACCGGTGCCGTTTTGTCCGATTAAGGCAATATGTTCCCCACGCTTGATTTCAAAAGAAACACTACTAAATAAAGTTCTTTCACCGTAGGATTTGGCAAGGCCTTCTACAGACAGTACATCATTACCGCTGATTACGGCGGGGGAGAGAGTAAAATTCATATCCGCCTTTTCTTCCGTGGGCTTCTCGATACGTTCTATACGGTCAAGAAGCTTCTGGCGGCTGTCGGCTCTTTTTACGGACTTTTCGCGGTTAAAAGAGCGAAGCTTTGAAATGACTTCTTCCTGATGTTTGATTTCACGCTGTTGATTTTCGTAAGCTGCAAGACGTGACTGTAACCAAACTTCCTTTTTAGCGATAAAGTCTTCGTAATTACCTTCGTAGCACAGAGAATTACCCTGGTCGATTTCAATTACCTTGCTTACGATTTTATTGATAAAATAGCGGTCGTGTGAGACTACCAGCACCGCACTTTTCACATTTAAAAGATAGTTTTCAAGCCAACGAACAGATTCAATGTCCAAATAGTTGGTAGGTTCGTCCAAAAGGATTAAGTCGGGCTTTTCAAGAAGGATACGTCCTAAAAGAAGTCTTGTGCGTTCGCCGCCGCTTAAGGTAGAGACGGGTTTGTTAAAATCTTCTTCTTTAAACTGAAGTCCGCGTAAAATCCCTTGAATATCACTTTTGTATGTATAACCTCCGGCTAAATCAAAGGCGTGCATTTTATCGTGGTAGGCCTTCATGTGGGCATCCAAATTCGCCTCGGTTAAGTTTTTCATATCGTCTTCCATTTGGCGGAGCTGTTCCTCCATACGGATAACATCTGCTTTTACCACCAGGAGTTCATCATATACCGTATTGGTGGAAGTGTAGTCGTGATGCTGGGAAAGATAGCCGATGGAAGCGTCTTTTTTTAAAGCAACTTCGCCTTCGTCGGCGTCCAGTTCCTTAGTGATAATATGAAAAAGAGTGGTTTTGCCGGCGCCGTTATTGCCGATTAAAGCCGCTTTTTCGTGGTCGTTTATATGAAAAGTTACTTTTTTTAATACATCTTTATCGCCAAAAGACTTACTTATGTTTTGACAGGATAAAATCATGATAAAAACTCCCGAAATAATACTTTTTATGCTTACAATGTAAGCATGCATAAAAGATTATATGTCATTTTGGCTAAAAAAGCAAAGAGAACCGAATTATTATATGCAAAATATAAAAGTATATGTTATAATTAAAAAGGCTATGTGTAAATATAGTTTTATTTTGTGTGTACAAAATTGTTTTGATGAAAGGTGGACAGACATATGGCGGATATTTTTATCAGTCACAGTGTTGTAGATAAAGATTTGGCAAATTATCTGTGCAATGCGTTTGAAGCAAACGGATTGTCCTGTTGGATTGCGCCGAGAAATATTGTGCCGGGTACGGAGTGGGCAGACAGTATCACCAATGCGATTTCGGATTGTGCCGTTTTGCTTGTGGTTTACAGTAAGAATTCCTTACGTTCTTCGCAGGTTGCCAAGGAAATCGGTATGGCTGACCGTAAACGCAAGTATATTATTCCTTATAAAATTGATGATACAGAGCCGGAAGGAGCCTTTGATTATTATCTGTCCGGTTGTCAGTGGGTTATTCCTAATTTAGAAACCGGGGATTATAAAATTCAAGAGATGTGTCATACTTTAAAGGATGTGGTAATGAAGTCTAAAATGACGGCATATCAAACACAGAATGCGGTACAGCAACCGGTGCAACCACTTGTACAGCAAGCAGTGCAACCACCTATACAGCAAGTGATACAACAACCTGTACAGCAAGTGATGCAACAGCCGGTTCAGAAGCCTGTGCAACAACCAATCCGTCAACCGATTCAGCAGGTGATGCCGCAGAAAAGCGTAGCAAAACCATCCGCAAAAGTAAATAATACAGCAGCAAAAAAAGAACGCAAAAAAATCATGTTAGGTTTGGGTATTGCGGCAGCTGTGTGTATAGCTTTGATTGTTGGTATTATTTCTTGCGTTTCGCTTTCTAAAAAAGGCAATGAAGATATGTTTGAGTATATGGAAGTGAACGGACATATTCTCGTCACATCCTATATCGGTACGGAAAGTGAGGTTGTGATTCCTTCTGAAATTGACGGCATGACAGTCGGGGCAGTGGATGTCAAAGCATTTTACAATAATGATATTGTTACTTCGGTAGAATTGCCGGATACCATTGTTGAAATTCAGGGATATACCTTTTATAAGTGTAGCAATTTGACAGAAGTAATCATTCCGGACAGCGTTAAGTTTATCGGTATTCATGCTTTTGAAGATTGTACAAGTTTAACGACGGTTAATCTTCCTGATAGTTTGATAACAATAGGGGATTTTGCGTTTAATAACTGCGCTAACCTTACTGATATCGGAATGTCAGAGTCGGTTGAAAGTATAGGTATGTACGCATTTGCTTCCTGTGAAAAACTGGAAGGTGTTGATTTACCGGATTCCTTATTGTCCATGGGAGAGATGTCGTTTGCATATTGTACTTCTATGACAGAGGTTTCAATTCCGGCATCTGTACAGAATGTTCCGGAAACAGCATTTTTAGGATGCGATAATATAAATATAATGTATCAATAATACTCCAACTGATTTTAGGAGGTGAAAATATGGCTGAAAAAGATATTTCACAGGCTGTCATTGCCAGACTTCCCAGATATTTCCGTTTTCTGGGCGATTTAAAAGAAGAAGGCGTGGAGAGAATTTCTTCGCAGGAATTAAGTAAAAGAATGCGTATTACAGCGTCACAGATTCGTCAGGATTTTAATCATTTTGGAGGGTTTGGACAGCAGGGATACGGATATAATGTAGATTACCTGTATAATGAGATTGCTAAAATTCTCGGACTGGATAAAAAGCATAATTTGATTATTATCGGTTCCGGTAATTTGGGACAGGCTTTGGCAAACTATGTTAGCTTTGAAAAAAGAGGCTTTTTAATCAAGGGTATGTTTGATAATAATCCCGCATTACAAGGGAAACAGGTACGCGGAATGACAATTCGCCCTACTGATGAAATAGAATCTTTTATAAAAGAAAATAATATTGATATTGCAGTACTTACCGTGCCGAAAAACAGTGCTACGGAAATCGCAAAGAAGCTTGTAAAATGCGGCATTCGCGGTATTTGGAATTTTGCCCATGTAGATTTGGATGTTCCGAAAAATGTCACGGTAGAGAATGTACATTTGTCGGATAGTTTGATGAAATTGTCTTATCAGATTAATTGTGCGGAAAACAAATAGAAAGAAGGCGTGATTATGTCACGAAAAGAAGAAGTTTATGTACCGGCGTTGTCCGGGAAAAAGATACCGATTTTAACATTGGATCATAAATGGCATCAGTTGTTTAATCAGGTGCATACCAACAGTGCCATCAAGAAAGCAGAAGAGGAATTGAATACCCTTTTAAAACAACAGGGTAAAATCAATACGGAAACCAAAGATATTAAAAAAATCAAAAACCGCTTGATGGATGAAATTGTGAATATGATGGAAGAGGCGGAAAGTCCGGAAAAAGCAAAGAAAATCGAAGAAAACAAGCGTCTGATTGAAGAATGTAATGAGAAGCTTGATACGTATCGTGATGAAAATATGGAACTTCCCAAGATGATAAACGATGCCAACAAACGGCTTATGCTTCTGACAATGGAAGCCTGTTATGAAGATATTCATGAGAATGCAAAGCAGTTGGAAGAAATTACGGAATGGATTAACAATATCCGTGTTGAGCTTAAGAAAAATATGATTCGTAAAGAAGAAATGCAGAGACGTAACCAGGATTTGTATGCGTATATGCATGATATTTTCGGTGCCGATGTAATTGAAATTTTTGATATGAAATTTGGCGTAGAGAAAAAGGATTCTGAATAAAATGGGCAAAATGTACGTTTTGGATGCTGCACATATGAAAAGGGCAGATGAAGGAACAATAGAAGAATTAGGTATCTCGCAGGAAGTTTTAATGGAACGTGCCGCATTGGCGGTGGTTGATGCTGTTTTAAAATATCGTCCTAAAAGAGTGCTTTGTGTTTGCGGTGGCGGAAATAACGGCGGCGATGCCGTAGCTGTAGCACGCATACTTAAAATGCAGGGTATTTCGGCAGACGTGTTCCTGTGTGCCCAAAGCGATAAACAGAAAGAATCCGTACAAAAGCAATATGAAATATTCTGTAAAATCGGCGGAAGGACAGTGACAGACACGGATTTTACGGAATATGATATGATTGTGGATGGTATCTTCGGTGTTGGCTTGGACAGAGAAGTAAAGGGAAACTACGCGGAAATAATTGAAGCAATTAACGTTGCTGCACAAGAAGGCAGTAAAGTAATTGCGGTGGATATTCCTTCCGGAATTCATACGGATACCGGTGCTGTTATGGGAACTGCCGTCAAAGCAGATGAGACGGTTGCGTTTGCATATTATAAACCTGGACACCTGTTATATCCGGGTGCCGGATATTGCGGTAAGGTAACGGTGCGTGATATCGGAATCCGTGCGGATTATTTTTATGATAATGAACAAGCGGATACTTTTACGGTATTTGCAAATGAAATGATTTCATTACCGGAACGGAAGCGTGACGGAAACAAAGGTACTTTCGGAAGAGTGCTTATCATAGCCGGAAGCCGTGATATGTATGGTGCCTGTTTTTTGTCTGCATTGGCAGCCTTTCGCATGGGTGCGGGGCTTGTTGATATTTATACCCATGAAGTAAATCGACAGGTAATGCAGGAAAAGTTACCGGAAGCTATTTTGCATACGTATGAGGATGCGGGAATAGATACGGATTTGTTATATAAATTAATGAATAATGCCGATTGTGTGGTGATTGGTCCCGGGCTTTCTACGGACGAAAATGCCACAATGCTTGTATCTGCAGTGCTGAAAAACTGCACAAAAACCATTGTGGCAGATGCGGATGCATTAAACTGTATTGCGAAAGATATTGCGTTACTTAATACACAACATACTTTTCCGGAGAGGGAGATGATTATTACACCTCATCCGGGAGAACTTTCCAGACTTACGGGCAAAAGTGTTTCGGAATTAAAGGAAAACTATCCAGGCATGATTCGGTCATTTGCCAATGAATACCGCCTGATTGTAGTAGGAAAGGATGCAGGAACGGTAGTCAGTGACGGCAAAAGCATGTATCTTAATCAAACCGGAAATGACGGCATGGCAACTGCAGGAAGCGGAGATGTGTTAAGCGGAATTATCGGAGCTTTGTGTGCAAGCGGTATCAAAGGTTTTGAGGCAGCCTGGAAGGGAGTTTTCCTTCACGGGAAAGCAGGTGATACTGCCGTGGGAACATCTAATACACATTCCCTGATGGCAAGTGATTTTGCCAATGCCTTAAAAGAAATATTATAGGAACGGATTCTAAGGAGGAGTACCGTGAATCATTATGAAAGAGTATGCGCATCTGTTAATTTGGATGCCATTGTGAATAATTTGAAAGCCATTCATGCAAAACAGGGAGACGGAATGCGGATTATGGCAGTTGTGAAATCCGACGGCTACGGTCACGGAGCATTACCTATTGCAAGATGCTTGGAAAAAGAATCTTTTATTTATGGTTTTGCAACGGCTACGGCGGAAGAAGCCTTGATTTTAAGACGTTGCGGAATTATTAAGCCGATTATGATTTTAGGCTATACGTTCCCCTATGCTTATGAAGATATGATAAAAGAAGACATTGCTTTTACCGTGTTCCGAAAGGATATGGTGCAGGAAATCTCTGACTTGGCGGTAAAGCTTGGCAAGAATGCCAAGGTTCATGTAAAAGTAGATACCGGAATGCATCGTATCGGAATCCGTCCAGATAATGAAGGTCAGCTTTTTATAAAAGAATTGCTTTCTTTGCCCGGAATCAGCGCAGAGGGTATTTTTACCCATCTTGCCAATGCCGATACGGAAGATAAGGCAGATGCTTGCGGACAGATTAAAGCGTTTAAGGCATTTATAAATGAAATCCATAAAGAAACCGGTCATGTATTTGAAGTACGACATTGTTTTAACAGTGCGGCACTGATGGAAATGACGGATGAAGATATGAATGTGGGAAGAGTCGGTATTTCCATGTATGGTGTATGGCCTTCCGACGAAATGAAAAAAGATGCCGTATGTTTAGAGCCTGCATTGTCTTTGCACAGTAAAATTGTATATATTAAGACGTTGCCGGCTGATTGCAAAATCAGTTATGGCGGTACATTTGTGACGACAAAAGAAACCAGGGTTGCAACCGTTCCCGTGGGTTACGGCGACGGCTACCCCAGAGGCTTATCCAATTGCGGATATGTTTTGATTCGAGGAAAACGATGTCCGATTTTAGGCCGTGTATGCATGGACCAGTTCATGGTTGATGTCACACATTTGCCTGATGTAAAAGAAGGAGAAAAGGTTACTTTAATCGGAAAAGACGGTGAAGAAGAAATTACGGTGGAGCTTCTGTGCGATTTGTACGGCGGTTTCCGCTACGAAATGATTTGTGATATCGGAAAACGTGTTCCGAAGGAATATTATTTGGGCGGAGAACAGATTTATTCAAAAGATTATCACAATGATTTGGCATAATATTTTACAAAATTGAAATCTCTTTTGTATACAACCTGACAAAACGGAAATAGTAGTAAGTAAAGAAAAGGAAATGAAGGTGTATGCATGAGAAGAGGCGATATTTATTATGCTGATTTAAGACCGGTGGTAGGTTCTGAACAAGGTGGTATCCGGCCGGTTTTGATTATACAGAATGACATAGGGAATAAACACAGTCCCACTATTATATGTGCGGCAATTACCAGTAAAATGAACAAGGCGAAGTTGCCTACACATATCGAATTGGATTCGACAAAATACCAAATGGTGAAGGATTCGGTTATTTTACTGGAACAGCTTCGCACTATTGATAAAAAAAGACTTCATGAGATGGTATGCCATCTGGATGAAGAAATTATGGAAAAAGTAAATAAAGCGCTTATGATCAGTTTAGAACTTCATACATAAGAAGTAGGGCGCTTTTACAACGGAGGAATAGTAATCAATATGAAATATGAGTCGTTTTTAATAGGTTGTACGATTCCTGTTATTTGTCTGATATTGATAGATGCCATGTTTTGCGGATTTCTTGCCATGATTCACTCATTGAGTAATGCGAATATCGATAAAAATGAAGAGGAATTAGGCGAGAAATTAACACAAAAATTAAAAGATATTAAGGAAAATGAGATTGCTTATGAGAATAGAACCCTGATTGCAATCATAATGCTTTCGTCAGTGATAGGAGCAATATCATTACCAAACCTTTTTGGGCTTTTGTATAATCTTATTCTTGGAAATTGGGGGCTTTTCCCTGAATTTATATTGGCACTTCATCCTGCCATTGTAATATTAGTTTCTTATGTGGCAGGCTTATTTATAATAGCTGTCCTTGCGCTTACATTTACAGTACTGATTCCGCGTCGTTTGGTTCGACGTATGTCTGTGTTAAAAATGGCAAGGTTTGCGTCTGCGGTAATGGCGATTTCGGTTATTTTAAAGCCTATAACGGATTTGACGAATCTTTTGGCAAAAGGAATATTGCGATTGTTTGGAATCAAAAAGTCTGTGCAGAAAGCAGATGTAACCGAAGAAGAGATCATATCCATGGTAAATGAAGGTCAGGAACTCGGTGTATTTGAAGCAGATGAAGCAGAGATGATTGCCAATATCTTTGAGTACGGAGATAAAGAAGCTAAGGATATTATGACAAACCGCAGTAATATCACCGCGATTGACGTGGAGATGAATCTTCCGGACGCCATTGATTTTATGCTGGAAGAAAAGAACAGCCGTTATCCGGTTTACGAAGAAAACTTAGATCATATTATCGGTATTCTGCATTTTAAGGATGCAATCCGTTTTCAGAATGTGAACAAAAGGGCAAAGGCTAAGCTTTCTGCGTATCCTGAATTGTTAAGAGAAGCAGTTTTCGTGCCGGAGACCAAGAATATTGATGATTTATTTCAGGAAATGCAGTCGAAGAAGCTTCAGATGGTAATTGTATCCGATGAATACGGACAAACATCAGGTCTTGTGGCGATGGAAGATATCTTGGAAGAAATCGTTGGTAATATTCTTGATGAATATGATGAGGAAGAAGATTACATAGAAGAAAAAGGTGAAAATACCTATGAAATCGATGGTTTGACTCCACTAGAAGAATTGGAAGAAGAGTTGGGAATCACCTTCGATGATGAGAATTTTGAAACCTTAAACGGTTTTATGATTTCAAAGCTTGAACATATTCCGGAAGAAGACGAATTTTTTGAAATGGATTATGGGGGATATCATTTTAAAGCACTTGAAATTGAAAATAAAATTTTTAAAACCGTATCGGTCATCCGTAATGTAACGAAAGCGGAAATGACCGTGACGGAAGATGAGGCGGAAACCATAAATTTTGTTGAAGAAAACGACAAATAATGGTACAATATAGGTTGATATTTATTTAGAGTACACAGGAGGCTATTATGTCAGGACATTCAAAATTTGCGAATATTAAGCATAAAAAGGAGAAAAATGATGCAGCGAAGGGTAAAATTTTTACCATTATCGGACGTGAAATTGCCGTTGCGGTAAAAGAAGGCGGTCCCGATCCTGCAAATAATTATAAACTTGCAACTGTAATTGCTAAAGCTAAGGCTAACAACATGCCCAACGATACCATTGAAAGAGGTATCAAGAAGGCATCCGGAGAAGGCAGTAATGTAGTTTATGAGCACGTAACATATGAAGGATACGGCCCTAACGGTATTGCAATTATTGTTGAAACTTTAACCGATAACAGAAACAGAACCGCAGCAAACGTAAGAAGTGCATTTACTAAGGGTAACGGTAATATCGGTACACAGGGCTGCGTGTCTTTTATGTTTGATGAAAGAGGACAGGTAATTATTGATAAGGAAGAATGTGATATGGATTCCGATGAGCTTATGATGCTTGTATTGGATGCCGGAGCAGAAGATTTCAATGAAGAAGATGACAGCTTTGAAATTCTTACGGCTCCTGACGGACTTATGGATGTAACTAAGGTATTGGAAGATGCCGGCATTCCCATGGCAAGCGCAGAAGTAACCATGATTCCTCAGAATTATGTTTCATTAACAGATGAAACTGCTGTAAAGAATCTTCAGAAGACATTGGATTTGTTGGAAGATGATGATGACGTACAGAACGTTTATACCAACTGGGAAGAAGAATAATTGACCGATTAAGGAGACGATAAAATGAGCAAGAGAAATATTGAAACAACCTGTATTCAGGGCGGATGGCAGCCTACCAAAGGTGAGCCCAGAGTATTACCCATTTATCAGAGTACTACTTTTAAGTATGATACTTCGGAACAGATGGGTAGATTGTTTGATTTGGAAGATAACGGATATTTTTATACCAGATTACAGAATCCCACCAACGATTATGTTGCAAACAAGATTTGCGAAATGGAAGGCGGTGTGGCAGCAATGCTTACATCTTCCGGACAGGCAGCAAACTTTTATGCGGTATTTAATATTTGTGAAGCAGGGGATCATATCATTATTTCTTCTGCACTGTATGGCGGCACCTTTAATCTTTTAACAACAACCATTGCTAAGATGGGAATTGAGACAACAGTTGTAGATCCTGAGATCTCTGCAGAAGATTTGCAGGCTGCAATTAAGCCAAATACCAAATGTATTTTGGCAGAGTCTGTATCCAACCCTTCTTTGGTTGTATTAGACTTCGAAAAGTTTGTTAAGGTTGCACATGACAACGGAATTCCCATGATTGTGGATAATACATTCCCTACACCGATTAACTGCAGACCTTTTGAATTCGGTGTAGACATTGTTACCCATTCCACAACCAAATATATGGACGGACATGCAGTATCCGTAGGTGGTGCAATCGTTGATTCCGGTAATTTTGATTGGATGGCACATGCGGATAAATTCCCCGGACTTTGTACTCCGGATGAATCTTATCACGGAATTACATATGCAGAGAAATTCGGTAAAGGTGCTTATATTACCAAGGCGACAGCACAGTTGATGAGAGACTTGGGTTCCATTCAGTCTCCTCAGAATGCTTTTCTTTTAAATCTTGGTTTGGAAACCTTACATTTACGAATGGAAAGACATTGTGCTAACGCTTTAAAAGTGGCTCAGTGGTTACAGGCGAATGAAAATGTTGCCTGGGTAAATTATCCCGGACTTGAAGGTGACAAATATCATGAAAGAGCTATGAAATACATGCCTAAGGGAACCTGTGGCGTACTCACTTTCGGATTGAAGGGCGGAAGAGATGCCAGCGTTAAGTTTATGGATAGCCTTAAGATGATTGCTATCGTAACTCATGTTGCAGATGCACGTTCCTGCGTACTTCATCCTGCAAGTCATACTCATCGCCAGATGAATGATGAGCAGTTGCTTGCTGCAGGCGTACAGCCTGATTTGATTCGTTTCTCTGTAGGTATTGAGAATGCGGATGATATTATTGCAGACTTGGCTCAGGCTATGGAAGCAATGAATGCATAAAATGTGATGCGGGAAAAGAGATTATTTTTATGGATAAATTAGCAGTTGTAGTGCCTTGTTATAACGAAGAAGAGATGCTTCCGATTTCCTCGGAGGCGCTTCGCGGGGCATTGGATGATCTGGTAAAAAAGAATAAAATATCGCCGGATAGTTTTGTCTTATTTGTGGATGACGGAAGCAAGGACAAAACCTGGGAACTGATTGAGGCAGAGCATAGCAAATATCCTAATATTTACGGACTTAAGCTTGCCGGCAATGTAGGGCACCAGTTTGCGCTTACTGCAGGACTTCTGACAGCTATGCAATGCTCTGATGTTACAATTTCCATTGATGCGGATTTACAGGACGACATCGGCGTTTTTGAAGAAATGCTGGATAAATATTACGGTGGTTGTGATATTGTTTACGGTGTTCGCAACAAACGTAAATCCGATACTTTCTTTAAGAGGACAACCGCTCAGGCGTTTTATAAGTTAATGAGCAGTATGGGTGTAAAAACGGTATATAATCATGCGGATTTCAGACTGATGTCACAGCGTGCCGTGAAACATTTCAGTGAATTTAAAGAAAGCAATCTTTTCTTAAGAGGAATGGTTCCTTTAATCGGATATAAAACAGACAGTGTTTACTATGAACGTAAAGAGCGTGTTGCGGGAGAGTCCAAGTATCCGTTAAAGAAGATGCTTGCACTTGCCATTGAAGGAATTACATCTTTTAGCGTAAAACCAATTAGTTTAATTACCGTAATGGGTGGAATCATTATTTTTGGCAGTATTTGTGCGTTTATTTATGCATTAGTGTCATATTTCTTTGGCAGTGTTGAACCGGGATGGACATCTCTTATGATTTCCATTTGGTTTATCGGCGGTGTTCAACTTTTATCTGTTGGCCTTATCGGTCAATACATTGGTAAGATTTATGTGGAAGTAAAACATCGTCCCAGATATAACATTGAAACATTTCTTGGGGAAGAAACAGTTCAGGATTAAGATGCAAAAAACTCGTAGGGGAGAAGGTTACTATGAAGTTAACTAAGACATGGCTTAGCTATATTATATGGGGATTGTTCTCAATTATCTTTTTTGCGGACATCGGTATTGCAGCCATAGAAATCTATCAAAAAGGTGATATGCAGGATTTTCTGATTCCTGTTGTGTCTATGTATGTCTATGCATTCTTAGGCGTTCTTATCATTTATGGTTTGTTTAAATTGTATGAAAAATTTCTGCTTAAGAAATTAAAAACAGATGGTGAACCTACGGTATTGCATGGACCGCTGGAATATTTTATTTTAGTCCTGGTTCTTTTTATTGCGGTTTCGGCAAGAGTCATTGCGATTATTTCCGCCGGTGATGGTTTGGAGGGGACAAGTGCATATTATGAATATGCAACCTCAGTAATTCAGACGTATTCACTGGATACATACAGTAACGGAGCATATATTTTCGGTAATATTCTTACCTTTATTTTATCTTTCCTGGGACACATTGAAAGAGCTGCCATGGGAGTACAAGCCGGAATTCAGGTGTTAACCCTGATTGCAATGTATTTCATGGTAAAAAAGGCTTTGGGACGTTTGCCGGCGTGGATTGCCCTTTTGCTTATGGCATTTTTACCCGGAAGCTTTTTCGGCGTAAGAAGCGTTACACCGGATGGACTTTTTACCTTGCTTTTTGTTCTTTTCATGCTTGGATTGGTTTATGTATGTGATGCGAATGTACAGCAGAAGATAAAATTGAATGCACAAGGCTTATTCTTTGTTTTATTAGGTGTAGCTGCCGCATTTCTTACATATTATGACATTGCCGGTGTTTTGGCCTTTGTCATTGGTCTTGTTGCTTTGGTGCAGTTGAAGAACGAAGATGCATGGTTGAAAATCCAGAAATCCTGGCTGCAGATTTTGCTTTTTAGCTTAAGTTTTGTGGTTGGATTGGTTTTGCTTCTTTGGTTTGTTCCGCTGAACGGTCTTGAGGTGGGACCTGCATCGCTGATTGGCTATTTTACGGGATATATAGAAGATTTTAGCTTTAATATTATGATTTTGTCGCCGCACAGAGGACAATGGGACAGTTTGGCGTTGTTTATTTTGTCAGGCCTTTGGTTTGTTGGCTTTTTACGTGATAAAAATGATAAGGCTTTTCCTTATGCGATTGTTATTGTAGTTCTCACGCTGTTATCTTTCTTCCATATTGAGGGCTTTGAGCATGCTTCTTTTGTGAGTTTTGCTTGGATTATGCTTGCAACCGTAGGTATTACTTCCATCGGTGTATTCCGTAAAAACGAAAGAGATATTGCGGTGGCGGAAAAAGCGAAGAATGACAGTGAAGCAAGAAAAGCAGAAAAAGAACGTAAGCGTTTGGCTGCTTCCGGAGAAAAGAGTATCCGTCTTGATGAGGTAAACAGAAAAGCATCTGTAAAAGAACCTGAATTCGATAAACCCGGCACCATGAATAAACCCCGCAGACCGGATTATAATTCAGATAAAATCATGCCTGATTCCGGCGATGGCACAAGAAAAGGTTATGGTATTGGTCGTAAAGTGGCAGAAGAACCTGTCGTAGAAGTAAAGAAACAACCGGAAGTTGAAGTAATAAAACATGCTACAGTAGCATCTGTTGCGGTTGCAGAAAGCATAAAACAGGATACACAAGCAAATAATTCTGTTTGGGGAAATAAAGAGCAGGAAAGTGCCAAGTTGGATACTACAGTCAGAACCGTTGTCAGAACGGTTGACAGACCTCCGGTACCGGAAGCACCTGCACCGACACCTGTGGAATCTAAGCCTGCATATTCTCAGGGAAGCCGTTCCAGAAGAGGAAGATCCCCTTCAAAGAGTACTTTTACTCCGGAGCAGTTAGAGAATATCAGAAAATATACAGGAATGGATGTTGTTTCAAATCAAACAGCAGAGACGCCCGTAACAGAAACTCACGTTGTCAATGTTGAACCTGTAGTGGAAATGCCCACTGTAAGTGTTGAACCTGAAAAGGAAGCACCGGCAACCGGTTATATGGATTTGACAGCAGTTGTGGAACAGAGCGAAAATGCTTCAAATGCACAAGAAGCTTCTGTATCTGTGCCGGTAGAGGAAGTGATTGAAGAAACTCCACATGTAATTATTAAGAAGGCGGATCCTGTAATTTCCACAAATCCGGCTCTTTCATACGGAAGTCCTTCACGCAGACATTTCAGACATCCGTCCAAGAGTACTTTTACACCGGAAGAATTGGAAAGAATCAGCCAATATACAGGTGTACAGTATAGAACGACTCCTGTGGAAACCACGGAGACATTGGAACAACCGGTTTCACTTCCTGCAAGCGTGGGAGTTGTGCCTGCGATTGGTGCAACAGTGGCAGAAGCTGTGACGGAAACAACAGAAAAGGTTTCAGCACCGGCAGAAACAGAAAAGGTAATCGGTGGTTCACGAGTAATCGGAAGCAAGCCTGTTCCGGAAAAGATGGATGATATTAAGTCTAACCCGGAGAGAAAGCCTAAACTGATTCGCAATCCGTTACCCGGTCCTAAACCGCATGTGGCAAAAGAACTGAATTATGATTATATTCCCAAAGAGTCTGAAATGAAATTTGATATTGAAGATATGAAGGGAAGAGATTATTTCGATTTTTAGCATAAAATTTGATTAAATAACCATAATAAAAAAGAATCCGAAAGGGTTCTTTTTTATTATGTCAAATTTATAACCGGGAGGAAAAGTTTTATGTCAGAGAGTAATGATTTGGATGATTTGAAGGAATATGGCACAGGTAAATTGAATCATAATGAGCGAAATTATAATATTGAATTAATAACTATCATAGGCGAAATCGAAGGGCATGATAATTTGAGTGCGGGTTCCAAAACCACTAAATATGAGCATATTTTGCCTAAGCTTGCAATGATTGAAGATTCTAAGGATGTAGACGGAGTGTTGGTGATTCTTCATACCATGGGCGGCGATGTGGAAGCCGGTCTTGCCATTGCAGAAATGATTGCATCTATCAGCAAACCTACCGTGTCATTGGTTTTGGGCGGGAGTCATTCCATCGGTGTTCCCATTGCAGTCAGTGCGAAGTATTCTTTTATTGTACCGACAGGAACAATGGTGATTCATCCGGTGCGCATGAGCGGAACGGTTATCAGTTCCAGTCAGACTTATGCATATTTCAGACAAATGCAAAATCGCATTACGGGATTTGTTTCTTCGCACAGTCATATTACGGAAGAACGTATAAATGAACTGATGGTAGAGACGGAACAGCTTACAAAGGATGTCGGAAGCATTTTGGTTGGAGAACAGGCTGTTAGTGAGGGATTGATTTGTGAAGTGGGCGGAATTCATGTCGCAATGCATAAACTTTATCAAATGATTGAAGAAAAAGAAAATACAAGATAATGTTTTTTTGAAAAAACTGACCCACAAGATAATGACAAAAACTGTAAATAGTGTTATACTATCAAAGACTGGAGTTTTATGCGGTTTTTTCTTCGTGGAAAAAACGACATGAAGTAATAAATTTTGAATTACAGATTTGGAGGCAACACATTTATGGCATCATCTTCAGGTCAGAATGGAACCAGAAAGACCACGAACAGTCGAAATAAAACAACTGCATCTTCTTCACGCGGTCAGAGAAGTGCTTCTTCAGCCAAGAGTAATACTGCGTCAACAAGAAGGACAACCAAAGTTTCCGAGCCTGAGTTTTCCGTAGTAGATGAGATTGTATTAATTATAGCATTTGCTGTTGTTATTTTTTTGTTTTTATGTACGGTAGGAATTATTAAGTCTGCGGAACCGACACAGCCTAATTTAGGTGATTACATTAAATCTTTTATGCTTGGTGTATTCGGATATACAGCTTTTATCGTTCCTATAGTAACATTTTTTGCCATGGCTTTAGGAATCTCTAACAGAAGTAATCATTTTGTATGGTTCAAAATCGGTTCATTGATTGCACTTGTTATGGTTGTAGGCGTTTTGATGCATATGATTTCATATGGAGATATTGAAGCGTTCAGAGGTGTGAAGGATTGGCCCAAGACCTTTTATACAGGTAAAAACGGCGGCGGTGTAATCTTTGGTGCCGTTGCACTTTTGTTATGTTCGCTTATCGGTAAAGTAGGTACGGTATTTTTGTTAATCGTACTCACAATTATTGCACTTGTTTTATTGACCGGTAAATCTTTCCTGAAAGGCGTAAAACAGGGCAGTAAGAAGATTTATCAAACCACTAAAGAAGAAGGCGGTCGCATTAAAGAATTTTCTGCATCTGTTAGAGACGATCTTAGAAATACCTATTTTGAGGATGAAGACGAAGATGCAGAAGAGGAATCGCTTCTACGCAGAAATAAAAAAGCTACCGGTGTCACATTGGAT
>JAZNTK010000065.1:0-33213 GCA_045591685.1 Lachnospiraceae bacterium | reverse complement strand
CAAACAACATGCTTCGGATTATAAGTATCGGGTTTCATTTACGGCACCCAATGCACATGTACTTGTTGTGGATGATAATACAATCAATCGTATGGTGTTTATTAATCTTCTGAAACAGACAAAAATTCAAATTGATGAAGCGAAGAGCGGAATGGAATGCTTGGAAAAAGTACAGGAAAAACGATATGATTTGATTTTCTTGGATCACATGATGCCCGAGATGGATGGCGTTGAAACCTTACATCATATGAAAGCAATGGACACATATCCGTGTAAGGATACCCCGGTAATTGCACTTACAGCAAATGCAATTTCCGGTGCACATGAAATGTATTTAAAAGAAGGATTTACGGAATATTTATCAAAACCTATTCAGCCGGAAAAACTTGAGAAAATGATTGTATCTATGTTGCCCCAAGAACTGGTAGAAGAATATGAGACGGTTGATTGTGCTGGTAATGATGAGAGTATTTCTTTACCGGATGTTGATGGTATTGATTGGGATGTCGCTTTGCAACATGCATCAAATTTAGATAATTTAAAAGAAACCTTGTTTGTTCTGTACACAACATTGGATGGGGATGCAGATGAACTAGAGGCGTACTATACTAAAATCCGAAATGATGATGGAAATGCCATACAGAATTATCGTATAAAAGTACATGCCATGAAAAGTTCAGCGTCATTAATCGGTGCAATGAAATTGAGTCAGTCTGCAAAAGAATTAGAAGATGCAGCAAAAACAAATGATACAGATTTCATTACAGAAAACACAATCACTTTTATAAAAGATTGGCGATCATATAAGGATAAACTTGCAGTATGTATTGAGACAGAAGAGAAGAAACAGGTGGAAGATGTAACAGACATTTTGAACGCGTTACAGGAATTAAAATATGCTATGGATAATTTGGATATTGATACCGCAGATGAAATTATGAATCAGCTTCGTCAATATGAATATAGTCCCGAAGTACAGGAAGATATGGAGCAATTATCCGTACATGTGGTAAACCTTGATTCGGAACAGGCTCAGGAAGTAATTGATATGTTGATAAGCAAATTATAAAAGGGGGAATTGTAATGTATAGAATACTTATCGTTGGTAAATTGGAAGCCATTACAGAAGCATTGTATAAAACGTTGGAAGGCAAATATCAAGTGCAACTGTGTCACTCTGAAGAACCTATGAATATTGTTAAGTCCATGGCAAAGATTACAAAGCCGGATATGGTTATCTTAAACACTTTGGAAAACAGAGACATCAATGAAAATCTTTTTGGGGAATTAAGAGAGCTTTATAGTAATATCCCTATACTAATGATTGGAAATAAAGAGAACTGTGATTTTTATCAACAATATTTCGATGGAAAATATATCTCTGCATTGTTTCGTCCGGTTGCGAGCAGCGTTATTTTGGATCGTTGTGCTAGGTTGTTGGGCGACAGAAGTCAAACAGAAGCGGTAACGGCCATTCCAAAATCAGAAGAGAATCTGAAAAAACGTATTTTAATTGTAGATGATAGTGCAGTTACCCTTCGTAGCGTAAAAGCTTTGTTAGATAAGGAATATACGGTTGCGGTAGCGACTTCCGGAGAAAGAGCAATAAAAGAAATGAAAAAAAATCCGCCCGATCTGGTATTGTTGGACTATGAAATGCCGGTGTGTGATGGCAAAGAAACATTTGCAATGATACGTCAGGATGAGGAAATAAAAGATATTCCGGTTGTATTTTTGACTGCAGTGGCAGATAAAATGCATATTGCTTCCGTGTTACAATTAAATCCTGCCGGTTATTTATTAAAACCACCTAACACTGAAGTCTTAAAAGAAACGATATCTGCAATTTTAAATCCATAAAATTAAGAAAGGAGAACGGCATGCAAATCACTGATTTAAAAAACATACCTTTAGTCAAATTAAAAGGCATCGGCGAGAAGAGTGCCGTTCCTTTTACAAAGGTTGGAATCGAGAACTTATACGATCTTTTATATTATTATCCGCGAACATATCAGACCTATACAGAGCCCGTAAAAGTAAACGAATTATATGAGGGTTATACAGGAGCAATCCGTGTGGGCGTATGTCGCGATTTCTTTCAAAAGGATATCAAGGGTAAAACCATAACCACCGTATCCGTAGAAGACGAAACCGGGCGCATTGGATTAACATTCTTTCATTTAAAGTATTTGCGTCAGGTGTTGAAACCGGGCAGTATTTTCTGCATTTACGGTACGGTTTCCAAGCACGGAAACAAGCTTCATATGGATCAACCGCAGATTATTAAACCTGAGGATTATGATATTTATATGCAGACTCTACAGCCCATATATTCACTATCCAAGGGTTTGACTTCAAACGCAATTAAGAAGGCTGTAAAACAGGTTTTTGCGGATTATGGTGAGTTTGAAGAGGTTTATTCTGAGGAATTCAGGCAAAAATACGGTCTTGCCCTTCTGAAAGACTCTTTAAAACGCGTGCATTTGCCGGAAGAATATGATGTTTTGATAGAAGCGCGTAAAAGACTGGTTTTTGATGAGTTTTATGCCTTTTTAAAGGCGTTAAAAGCATCAAAAGAAGAAAATAACCGTGTGGTAAGCAATTTTACAATGATTGAAAATGCTTATACAGCGCGCTTTATAGAGAAGCTACCGTTTGAACTGACCAAGGCCCAGGCAAATGCCTGGCGGGATATCTGTGACGATATGACAAGCGGTTATGTAATGAACCGTCTTGTACAGGGTGATGTTGGTGCCGGTAAAACAATTATTGCTTTTATGGCAATGCTTTTGTGCGTAAGTAACGGATTTCAGTGTTCTTTTATGGCACCTACGGAAGTGCTGGCAGGACAGCACTATGAGAGTTTGAAAAAGCTGGTGGACAAGTACGATTTACCGATGCACCCGGTGCTTTTAACAGGATCTACGCCCGCAGCGGAGAAGCGTCGCATTTATGAGCAGATTGAAAGTGGTGAGATTGATACGGTAATCGGAACCCATGCGGTATTTCAGGAGAAGGTGGTATTTGAGCGTCTTGCCTTGGTAATTACTGACGAACAGCATCGTTTTGGAGTTAGACAACGTGAGAAACTGGAAGAAAAGGGCGATAAAGTTCATGTGCTTGTTATGAGTGCAACTCCGATTCCCCGTACTTTGGCGTCTGTTTTATATACCGATTTAAGCGTATCCATTGTGGATGAATTACCCAAAAACCGTTTGCCAATCAAGAATTGCGTGGTGGGTACGGATAAAAGAGATGTTGCCTATCGTTTCCTAATGACAGAGGTAAATAAAGGCCACCAGGCTTATGTAATCTGTCCTATGGTAGAAGCTTCAGAAGAAGCCGGAAATCTTGAAAATGTCGTGGATTATGCAGATAAACTTCGTGAAGTGATGCCGGAATCTTACCGAATCGGCGTATTACACGGGCAGATGAAACCTGCCGATAAAAATAAAATTATGAACGAGTTTTCCCGCGGAAACATTGATATTCTGGTATCTACCACGGTTATTGAAGTTGGTATTGATGTGCCCAATGCGACAGCAATTATGATTGAGAATGCAGAGCGGTTCGGCCTGGCCCAGTTGCATCAGTTACGCGGACGTGTCGGACGTGGAGATGCCCAGTCTTATTGTGTTTTTATACAGGGGAATAAAGAGCAGAGACAGTCGGAACGCTTAGAAGTTCTTGTGAAGAGTAATGACGGTTTCTTTATTGCGAATGAGGATTTGCGCTTGCGAGGCCCCGGTGATTTGTTCGGTATCCGCCAAAGCGGTCTGATGCAGTTTGCCATGGGTGATATCTATCAGGATGCGGATATTCTGATGTTAGCAAGAGAGGCAGTAGAGAATGTGGATGTGTAAAAAATTGGTGGATTTTCTTACTGATTAATTTGGGAGAATGTTATTATGAAGAAAAGAAACATAGTAATATTAATTATTAGTTTTATATTTATAATTATTGTTTCTTTTGTTGCATTACTTTGTTGGTTATTAGGTGTGTTTGATAGCCCGACGGAAAGGTATATAAGAGACATCGCAGAGTTGAAATTTAATGATTCCGGATATTATTTCTTTCCGGTCGAGATTCCGGAAGATGCAAAAGAAGTGGAATGGACACAAATGCCCTCCATTCTTCAAGGAAACGGTTATGAAACTTTAGGCTTTTATGCTTCGGAAGAGTATATTCAGTCGGTAATTGAGCAATACAGCGTAGGAGCCAGAGTGATGGTATATTGTAAGCCGAATGATGATTACTACGGTGAACAATGGTATGCAGTCTGGTCTGAAGAAGAGAATGTAAGTGATGAAACCAGTGGTTATGGCGATTATCCCTTTGATGCAAGGAGTGAAGAGTTCGCAGGGGTTGAGTATGTGACAGATGTAGAATATATTAACAGTTCCGATTTTGATGCCGATTTGTATGATTTTTACTGGCTTCAATATGCGTTTCCCGGACGGTTGGAATTAATGGAAAGAGAAAACTACGAGGAAGCAATTATCTATATTTTACATGACAATGATAATTGGAACCATTACCATGTTAGAGGATTTTATGTGATTCCCAGTGATAACTATATATTCTACTTTTATGAATAATTGTTTGCTACAAAAATAAATGTAAAAAGGAGAGCGCTTATGTCTTTCGGATGGGAGGAGTTTATGATTTTCTTTGCTTGGAATGATTTCTTTGGAATTAAAAGGTTACCGGGGTATATGGCGAATGAAGACGATATCCCTAAATTTATGTGTAAAGAGCCGGAATTTAAGCCGGAGGCATTGACAACAGGAGATCGGATGTTTATTGCATCTCATACCTTTTATTACAATGACGGTAGAATCTATAAGAATTATGCAATGCCGAAGTTTTGGGTGACGGACCGCATTAACAATCTTTTTATGATGAGTATTGATGAAGATGAGTACTGGCTGATTGTGAATAACCAGCCGGTAAGAGTGAATGCGAATTTTGATTATGAAGGCAATATGAAGGACGGATATCACGTGTCTTGGGATATTCGCAGAGTGATTACGCCGTCAGTGTTGTACTATATTTCTGATGCACAGATGCAGAAGATTGTGAAGAAGGCATTTGAGGCATATGCTTATATTATCTTAGAACAAAACGAAGATAAATCTTGATAATTTATTAAAAGTTTATATAATTATGTTTAACTATTTTATAATTAAAATGATTTATATAAAAGCGAAAGAGGTATATGATGTCAAGACAATTAAAACAAATGATGCATCAGGTAATGAATAACATGTGTGAAACCAACGATGAGGTGCTTTGCAGCGTATTTGGTATGGTGTATCGCGAGAAATTATTCGGTGTGATGAAAGGGAAACCGGCAGAAATGTTTGCAGGAATTACGTCATCCGGCAAATTATTGATTTATTATAACGAAAATTTCGGAACTGCGCAGGTGACAGATGTGTATCCGCTTTCCTGTGCAACGAAATTAAAGATTAAAGAGCCTAATTTCTTGGGAGTTACCAATATTAGCATTAAATTCAATGTAAACGGTCAAAAGAGCAGCTTGGATATGTCTATTGCCAGTGAAGTGGATCGTTGTGATCTGGATGAACAACCCAAGAATCTTGACCGCATGATTCGTGAACTTCGAAGAAAAACAAAGTTATATTAAAAATAGATTATTTTATCTGAAAAGGCAGAGAGAACTCTGTCTTTTTCTTTTTGCTGAAACATAAGAATTTTGTGAAATAAAAAATATAAATATTGAAAAAATATATCATGTGGTTTTTGCGATAAAAAACCACAATATCGTGTATTTTTTGCTTCTCATTTACAAAACTTTGTGGTATAATTCATTTGGAAATTTTTGTGCATTTTTAAGGAGAAGATAAAATGGCAAAGAAAGTGACTTATGATTCAAGTGCAATTACCGTTTTGGAAGGTTTGGAAGCGGTACGTGAACGCCCCGGTATGTACATCGGCAGTGTGTCCACCAAGGGCTTGAATCATTTGATATATGAAATTGTAGATAACTCCGTGGATGAGCATATGGCGGGCTTCTGTGACCGTATTACGGTTACTTTGGAAGCGGACGGTTCAGCGACTGTGTCCGATAATGGCCGTGGTATTCCTGTTGATATACACGAGAAGGGCATCAGTGCGGAACGTCTTGTTTTTACCACATTGCATGCCGGCGGTAAGTTTAACAATAATATTTATAAGAATTCCGGTGGTTTACACGGTGTTGGTTCTTCCGTAGTAAATGCCTTGTCTAAGCAGATGAAGGTTACCATTAAGCGTGATGGACATGTGTATGAGGACTTTTATGAGAGAGGTATTCCCACGCTGGAGCTTAATAACGGGGAATTGCCGTCTGTGGGCAGAACGAAAGAAACCGGAACCACGGTTAATTTCACACCGGATGATACGATATTCGAGAAGACCCGTTTTAAGGCTGAAGATATCAAGAGCCGTCTTCATGAGACGGCATATTTAAATCCTAAGCTTACCGTTGTGTTTGAGGACAAGCGTGACGGTTTGAATGAAGTCATCGAATTCCACGAAGAAGAAGGTATTGTTGGCTTTGTCAAAGACTTAAACAAGGGCAAGGAATCCATTCATGATGTTGTTTATTTCCATGGAAGTTCCGAAGATATTATCGTGGAATGTGCGTTTCAGTATGTAAATGAGTTCCATGAGAATGTTTTAGGCTTCTGTAATAACATTTACAATGCGGAAGGCGGTACCCATATTACAGGCTTTAAAACTATTTTTACAACTGTAATAAATTCATATGCCAGAACTTTGAATATTTTAAAAGAAAAAGATGTGAATTTTACCGGTCCCGAAGTGCGAAGCGGTATGGTTGCAATTGTAAGTATCAAGCATCCTACACCTCGATTTGAAGGCCAGACCAAGACAAAGCTTGATAACCAGGATGCGTCCAAGGCAGTTTCCAAGGTGGCAGGCGATGAATTGGTGCTTTATTTTGACCGTAATTTGGAATGCTTAAAAGGCGTCATTGGCTGTGCGGAAAAAGCTGCCAAAATCCGTAAGGCGGAAGAGAAAGCCAAGACAAATATGCTTTCCAAGCAGAAGTTTTCTTTCGATTCCAACGGTAAATTGGCAAATTGTGAGTCAAAAGATGCTTCCAAGTGTGAAATTTTCATCGTAGAAGGTGATTCTGCGGGGGGTAGTGCCAAAACGGCGAGAGACCGTAAATATCAGGCAATTCTGCCTATTCGCGGTAAAATTCTTAACGTAGAAAAAGCAAGTATGGACAAAGTCCTCGGTAATGCGGAAATCAAGACTATGATTAATGCATTCGGTTGCGGTTTCTCAGAAGGTTATGGTAACGATTTCGATATTTCCAAGCTTCGCTATGATAAAATCATTATTATGGCCGATGCGGACGTGGACGGTGCCCATATCAGTACACTTTTATTGACATTATTCTACCGTTTTATGCCTGAATTGATTCAGGAAGGGCATGTATACATTGCCATGCCGCCTCTTTATAAGGCAATTCCTTCCAAGGGCGAAGAAGAATATTTGTATGATGATTATGCCTTGACCCAGTATCGTAAAAAACACAAAGGCCCTTTTACCTTACAGCGTTATAAAGGTCTTGGTGAAATGGATGCGGAGCAGTTGTGGGAGACAACTTTGAATCCGGAAACACGTAATTTGAAGCTTGTCCAGATTGAGGATGCCGGAATGGCAAACCGTATGACGGAATTACTTATGGGCACGGAAGTTCCGCCCCGTAAGGCTTTTATCTATGAGCATGCAAATGATGCGGAACTGGATGTGTAAATTAAGATATTTTTATAACAATATGCCTTGTGCATATATGAGTTTTACAAAGAGATTGGAGCTATAAAATGGCTGAAAAGATAATCAAAACCGAATATTCCGAGGTGATGCAGAAGTCCTACATCGACTATGCCATGAGCGTAATTGTTGCCCGTGCATTGCCTGATGTACGCGACGGCTTGAAGCCTGTTCAGAGACGTACGCTGTATGATATGCATGAACTGGGAATTAAATATGACAAACCATACCGTAAAAGTGCCCGTATCGTAGGTGATACCATGGGTAAATATCACCCTCACGGTGACAGTTCCATTTACGATGCTTTGGTTGTTATGACTCAGGATTTTAAAAAGGGACTTCCATTGGTGGACGGACACGGTAACTTCGGTAATATCGAAGGTGATTCTGCCGCGGCAATGCGTTATACTGAGGCCCGCCTTCAGAAGATTACCCAGGAAGCGTTTCTTGCGGATTTGGACAAGGATGTGGTAGATTTTATCCCTAACTTCGATGAAACAGAGAAGGAACCCTCTGTTTTACCGGTTAAAATCCCGAATCTTTTGGTAAACGGCGCCGAAGGTATTGCAGTTGGTATGGTAACAAGCATTCCGCCTCACAATCTTGCGGAAGTTATTGATGCCACCAAAGCATATATGAACAATCCGGATATTACCACAAGGGAATTGATGAGATATGTTAAGGGACCTGATTTTCCTACCGGCGGTATTGTAATCAATCAGGATGATTTACTTGAAATTTATGAAACCGGTGTGGGCAAAATCAAGCTTCGCGGTAAAGTAGACGTGGAAAAGGGCAAGGGCGGACATATTAACCTTGTCATTTCCGAGATTCCTTATACGATGATTGGTGCCAATATTTCCAAGTTTCTTCAGGATGTTGCTACATTGTATGAAACCAAGAAGACAACGGATATCGTTGATATCACAAACCAGTCTTCCAAAGAAGGTATCCGCATCGTTATTGAATTAAAGAAGGATACTGATGTAGAGAACTTCAAGAATATGCTTTATAAAAAGACACGTCTTGAGGATACTTTTGGTGTGAACATGCTTGCAATTGCTGACGGCAAGCCTGAAACCTTAGGTTTAAAGCAGGTAATTAAGCATTGTGTAGATTTCAGTTACGAAGTAAATAAGCGTAAATACACCAATCTTTTAGCCAAAGAAAATGAAAGACGTGAAGTACAGGAAGGCTTAATCAAAGCTTGTAATGTAATCGACTTGATTATTGAGATTTTACGCGGTTCCAAGGACCGTGCCATGGCTAAGAAATGCCTTGTGGAAGGTATTACAGACGGCATCAAGTTTAAGTCCAAAGAATCTAAAATTATGGCTCAGCAGCTTATGTTTAGCGAGCGTCAGGCAAATGCCATCCTTGAAATGCGTTTATATAAGTTAATCGGCTTGGAAATTCAGGCTTTGATTGCGGAACACGACCAGACAATGGCGAATATTTACCGCTATGAGGATATTTTAGACAGCAGAAGTTCTATGACACAGGTGATTATCAAAGAACTGGAAGATTTCAAGAAAGAGTATGGCAGAGCGCGCCGTACCCTGATTGAAAATGCTGCGGAAGCTGTTTATGAAGAAAAGAAACCGGAAGAAATGGATGTTTATGTTATGGTTGACCGCTTTGGATACGTAAAGAGCGTTGATAAAGCAACTTATGATCGTAACAAAGATACCATCGAAGCCGAGAATAAATATGTCTTTGTATGTAAAAACACCGGCAGAATGTGTATTTTTACGGACAAGGGACAATTATATACCATCAAAGTATCCGATATACCTTTCGGAAAGCTTCGTGATAAGGGTGTGCCCATTGATAATATCAGCCCGTATTCATCACAGAACGAGCGAATTCTTTGCGCAACAAGCCAGACGGAATTAAATCTCTATAGACTGGTATTTGTAACCAAGACAGCTATGGTAAAAGTAGTTGATGGCGGCGAATTTGATGTGGCAAAACGTTCCGTTGCGGCGACCAAACTTGCGGACGGTGACGAAGTGGTTTGCGTAGAAGTGTTAAAAGAACAGCGTAATATGATTCTTATCTCAAACGACGGCTATTTCTTACGTTTCCCGTTAGAAGAAATTCCTGAGAAGAAGAAGGCAGCCATTGGTGTACGCGGTATGAAGCTAAGCACCAAAGCATTGATTGATCAGGTACACTTCTCTAAGAATGCTGTAGAAAGCAGTATCGAATATAACGGCAAGAAGATTGAACTGAATAAGATTAAGCTTGGTAAGAGAGATAGTAAAGGTGTTAAAATCAGAGCGTAAAATAAAGTTTTAACACAAACATCCACATAATAGGGAGTAAAAACATGAGAGTAATCGCAGGAAGTGCGCGTAGTTTACAGTTAAAAACGCCGCCCGGAAATCACACAAGACCTACAACAGATAAGTACAAAGAAACGCTTTTTAATGTGTTACAGTCGTATCTTGGCGGTTCCATATTTGTGGACCTTTACAGCGGAAGCGGCGGAATTGGTATCGAAGCGTTAAGCAGAGGTGCCAAGAAAGCATATTTTGTAGAAAATAATACGGCAGCACACAGATGTATTGTAGATAATTTAAATCATACCAAGCTTGCGGATAAGGCAACGGTTTTGAAGCAGGATGTACTTTTTGCCCTGCAGAATTCCATTCATGAGACAGTAGATGTTATCTTTATGGATCCGCCTTATGTAGAGCATGCGGAAGTGCAGGTTTTACAATTTCTGGCAAATTGGAAATACCTGGATGAAGATGCGGTTATCGTGGTAGAATGTGATTTGGAGGCTGATTTTGATTTTACGGAAGGAATCGGTCTTGAGGTTTATAAAATAAAAGAGTATAAAACATGTCAGCATGTATTTATCAGAAGGAGGGCGTAAAGATGCGTACAGCCATTTATCCCGGCAGTTTTGATCCCGTAACAAACGGCCATTTAGACATTATAAAACGTGCATCGGGGCTTTTTGACAAAATAATTGTCAGTGTTTTGAATAATAGCGCAAAAACTCCGTTGTTTTCTGTGGAAGAACGTGTTAAAATGCTTAAAGAGGCAACAAAAGATATTCCCAATGTGGAAGTGGACAGTTTCAGTGGTCTTACCAGTGAATATGCAAAGAGTAAAAATGTGAAGGTTTTAATCCGCGGTTTACGTGCGGTTACAGACTTTGATTATGAATTGCATCTTGCACAAACCAATTCGTTGTTAACGGATGGTGAACTGGAAACCGTATTTTTGACGACGGATATTTCATATTCATTCTTAAGCGCCAGTACGGTTCGTGAAATTGCCAGCTTTAACGGTGATATTTCAAAATGTGTTCCTGAATATGTTGCAGATAAACTTTATGAAAAATATGGATATAAGTAAAAGAGGGAGATAAAAAGATGGTAAGTAAAATTGAGCAGTTAATTGATGAAATCCAGCAGTGCGTTGATAATGCGAAGCCTAAATTTATGGACTCCAGCAAAATCATTATTGATAGAGAAGAAATTGAAGAGTTAATCGAAGCGTTACGCAGACAGACTCCCGAAGAAATCAAACAGTTACGTAAAATTATTACCAATAAAGAAGCAATTTTAAATGATGCCAAAGCAAAGGCAGAAGCGCTTATCAATGATGCAACTGCTCAGACAAACCAGCTTTTAAGCGAACATCAGATTATGCTTCAGGCATATGCACAGGCTGACGAAGTAGTTGCTTGTGCTACATATCAGGCACAGGAAATCATTGATAAAGCAACTGTGGAAGCAAATCAGGTAAGAGATGCTGCAATCCAGTATACCGATGATATGCTTGCTAATGTTGAGAAAATTTTGGTATCTGCAATTGATTCCAATAATGCAAGATATCAGGATTTACAGAATTCCCTGAATCATTATTATCAGATTGTAAAGACCAATCGTGATGATTTACAGCCTGCAGCTGTTGCAGAGGACGTTGAAGAAGCTCCCGTGATGGATGAAAATCTTCAGGTAACCCAATCAACTACCGGAGAAATTAATTTAGACATGCTTTAAAATATGGAAATGTACCGGTTTCTTCTTAAAGGAACCGGTATTTTTGAGTTTAAAAGAAAAGATATACGAACAGGATAATGTTTGATGACAAAGAAATACTTAATCAGAATTATTTTGGTTTTTATGCTGTTTGCGGTAGCTTTTACGGGACTTAAAATAACAGCGGAAGCCAAAAGAGACATTGTAATAGTGATTGACCCCGGACATGGCGGCACGAATATGGGTGCAAGACATAACGGAGTGATAGAAAAAGAAGCCACCATGCAGGTTGCGATTGCCATGAAAGAAGAGTTAGAAAAATATGACGGCGTTGTGGTTTATCTAACAAGAACCGGAGACGAAAGTCTTGAACTGATTGAACGTGCACAATTTGCACGTGATGTCAAAGCGGATATTTTGTTAAGTCTTCATTTTAATATGTCGGAGTTGCATGACTTACACGGCAGTGAAATGTGGATTTCATCACAAGGTGCATTAAGAACAGAGGCAAACCGTTTTGCTAAAATTGAACAGATGCTTTTGTCAGAATATGGCATTGAGACAAGAGGATGTTTTACACGTTTAAATGATGAGGGTTCCGATTATTACGGTGTAATACGTGAGAGTGCAAAATTTAATATTCCGGCAGTTATTGTGGAACATTGCTATTTGGACCGTCCCGAGGAATATCACTTCTATGATACGGACGCGGCACTTGACCGTTTGGGTCGCATAGATGCTACAGCTGTTGCCATGGCATATAATTTGTCCTCAGAGGAACTTGGTGTGGATTATTCCAGACATTATATCTCCAATACTGCGTTACCGGAAGGTCTTCTTGATGAGGATGTGACGGCTCCTGAGCTTACACTTGACATTATTGATTTTAACGAAAATACCAATGCTTTGAGCTTGAATTTAAAAGTGACAGAAGGGGAAAGTTCGTTGGTATATTATCAATATTCCTTTAATAATGGTAAGACTTTTTCGGATGAAATACCTTTTTATACGGATAAAGAAGTTGTGATTGATACCAAGGCATACCCTTCGGCAGACAGCGGTTTTATTGTCCGGGCTTACAATGCATACGGTTTATATACAGATACGGAAATCATTGATTTAAATTTTGTATTATTTGGTATTGATGATTCTGTTGTTTCACATAATAAGATTTTTCCTGAATTTATTACTGAGGTTGTGGAAGAAGTGGAACAGGTCGTTTCGGAACTTCCTCCTGAGGTACAGACTGCAGCAAAGTGGACATTGATTCTTGGCGGATTTGGCGGATTTGTCATGATGATTTTGTTACTTTTACATCGTAAACATGGAAATGAAGCAGCAGAAATCAAATCTGAAGCCAGAGGAGCGTAAGGAACAACCAAAGCAGTGCCTGAATACCCTTATGAATAAAGTGTTGTTTTAGGTTACATTTAGTGCCGGAAAGAATGCCTGCGGTTTGACACATACAGGATAAGCCTCCGATTGTCAGAAACGGAAGCAGATATAATACTAAGCGTGAATTACTATGGGCATAAATTTCACCGGTAAGACATAACGCACCGTTTACTTCCAAAAGCCAGGAAATAAGCGTTTGTGCCGGAAGGTTATTATGAAATAATTGTGCCGGAAGGAAACGCAACATATTAAAAAAGATCATGCATGCACCAAGATAGAGAGAAGAACTTACTGCCTGGTTGATGGAATCTGTAAAAGCATGATGAAAGCTGTTATTGGGGGTTGCATCTGTTTTATTATTTTGATTGTACCCCTTATGATTGGCAGGGACAGTATCAGTAAATGCTTTTCTGTATACGGTATAGCGCATGATAATTCCGTAAAGAAAAGGAATTCCGTACATTCCCGTTAAAAGAAGGGCATGATATCCTTTAAAAAGCGGCAAAACAAGTGAACTGAAAAAAACAGGTCCGATATTATTGCAAAAGCTCAGAATAAAATCTGCCTGTTTACTATCGATTTTTTCTTCAGATAGCAAATCACGGACTATGACGGCACCCATGGGATATCCGCATAGAAACCCCATAACACACGCATATTCGCAGTAAGGGTTTGTTCGGAAAATTTTATATAAAACAGGATGTAAAAAAACCAATACATGTTGTACCAGATCCAGTCGTACAATAAGACCTGAAATAACCATAAAAGGGAAAAGTGCGGGAATCATATTGTCAAACCATAAAGACAAACCTGTGGCCGCGTATGACATTGCTTCCTTGGGAAACATTAAAATTTCAAATATTAGGATTATAATAATAAAAGTAAGGGCTATTTTTTTCATAAAAGTTTTTTATTTATTTTATGACGCTCGTAAAAGTGAAAGAACAGCAGAAACGGAGAAAAAATTGAGGCTTGATAAATTTTTAAGCAATGCCGGCGTGGGTAGCCGCAGTCAGGTGAAAAATTTAATCAAAAAAGGTCAGGTCAGCGTCAATGATATCAAAGCAAAAAGCGGCGACGATGTAATTGATGAAAATACAGATGTGATTGTATGTCAGGGAAAAAGGATTTCTTTGGTAAAATACCGTTATTTTATGCTGAATAAGCCTGCGGGCGTTGTTTCTGCGACGGAAGATAATCTGGATAAAACGGTTTTGGACTGCTTGTCCAAGGAAGATGCAAGAGATATGTTTCCTGTGGGGAGACTTGATAAAGATACCACGGGTCTGATGCTTTTAACCAATGACGGGGAATTGTCGCATAATCTTTTATCGCCGAGAAAACATGTCGACAAGACCTATTATGTGACCTGCGAATGTGTTGTAACAGAAGAGCAGTTGGAAGCCTTAAGAAAAGGCGTGGATATCGGTGATGATAAGATAACATTGCCTGCTCTTGCAAGATTGGGCAAACAGTCAAATGAACTGTATTTAACAATCAGAGAAGGGCGTTTTCATCAGGTAAAACGTATGCTTCAGGCGGTGGGAAATAAAGTTACGGCGTTAAAACGCATCAGTATGGGAAGCTTAAGATTGGATGAAAGTTTAACTCCCGGTGAATACAGAGCGTTAACAGTGGAAGAATTAAGAGATTTGAAAGCGGGTAGCGTTAAGATGCCTGTATAAAAAGAAGACTATAAGTAGTGGTAATTTATGAAATAAATGATACATTACTTTGAAAAGAGGAACAATGAGCAACAATAAGGGGTTCTTGCCTGTCTGCAAAGATGATTTGCTGGAACGAGGCATTAAACAATTGGATTTTGTTTATGTTTGCGGTGATGCGTATGTGGATCACCCTTCTTTTGGTGCGGCAATTATCGGAAGAGTGCTCGAACATAACGGATATACGGTGGGAATTTTGGCTCAGCCTGATTTCCGTAATCCCGATTCCATTCTGGCACTTGGAATTCCGCGACTTGCATTTCTTGTTTCTTCCGGCAATATGGACTCAATGGTGAATCATTATTATGTTTCCAAGAAAAGACGTACAAAGGATGCATATACACCCGGCGGTGAAACAGGTAAAAGACCTGACCGTGCAGTGATTGTATATTGCAATATGATTCGAAAACATTGTAAGGATATTCCGATTATTGTAGGAGGTATTGAAGCATCTTTACGTCGACTGGCACATTACGATTATTGGTCAGATTCGTTCAGGCGTTCTATTTTGTTGGAATGCGGAGCGGATTTGGTATCTTACGGCATGGGAGAAAAGAGCATTGTAGAGATTGCAGATGCTTTGAATGCAGGCGTTCCCGTAAAAGATATAACATACGTTCCGGGTACGGTGTACAAACGAAAGGTGTTAACAGAGGATTTTCAGGATACACTTTTTCTGCCGTCTTTTGATGAAATGCTTACGGATAAAAAGAAATACGGTGAAAGCTTCCTGATTCAGTCGCAAAATACGGATCCGATTAACGGCCTTACTTTGGTTGAAAAATATTCTGAGCACTGTTATATCATACAGAATCCCCCTGCTTTGCCTTTGACGGAAAGCGAGATGGATGAAGTATATAAATTGCCTTATATGCGTGCAATTCACCCTTCGTATGAAGCGTTGGGAGGCGTTCCGGCAATTGAGGAGGTGCGTTTCTCCCTGACAAGCAACCGAGGATGTTTCGGTTCGTGCAATTTCTGTTCCTTAGCTTTCCATCAGGGCAGAATTGTGCAGACAAGAAGCCATGAATCCTTGATTTCTGAAGCGGAACAGATTACCAATATGCCTGATTTTAAGGGGTATATTCACGATGTTGGTGGTCCTACCGCTAACTTTAGGCATCCCGCATGCAAGAATCAGTTAAAAACAGGTGCATGCAAGAATAAAAAGTGCTTATTCCCCACACCTTGTAAGAATCTGGATGCAGATCACAGTGACTATATTTCACTTTTACGAAAATTACGTAAATTAAAAAAAGTAAAGAAGGTATTTGTACGTTCCGGCGTACGTTTCGATTATTTATTGGCGGATAAGGACGATGCATTTTTAAAAGAATTGGTGGAACATCATGTCAGTGGTCAGTTAAAGGTGGCTCCTGAACATGTTTCAGATGCAGTTCTTGATAAAATGGGTAAACCGCGTCACGAGGTGTATAAACGTTTCGTGACAAAATATGAGAAGTACAATAAGGAATTGAAGAAGAACCAGTTCCTTGTGCCTTATTTTATGAGTTCTCATCCGGGAAGTACTTTAAAAGATGCGGTAGCTTTGGCGGAATATATTCGTGATACGGGCTATATTCCCGAGCAGGTGCAGGATTATTATCCCACGCCTTCGACATTGTCTACAGTTATGTATTACACGGAAATAGATCCCAGGGACGGTAAACCGGTTTATGTTGCCAAGAATCCTCATGAAAAGGCATTGCAACGTGCACTCATTCAGTATTCCAATCCGGAAAATTATGAATTGGTAAAAGAAGCGTTACAAAAATGCGGCCGACAGGATTTAATCGGATTTGGTGAAAAGTGTCTGATTCGTCCGAGAAAGCTTGCAAAAGAGAAAACGACTTTGCAGAGGACAAACAAGAAAACGGCAGGAAAGGATAAAAACAATGTCAGAAAAAGGAAAAGGTAGTTTTGGATATTTGAAAAAGCAGGCAGTAAAACAGGGGTTACTTGCTTTGGGAATGCTTGCAATTTGTGCGGCAATCTTTTTAGCAGGATTTTTCTGGCTGAAGCAATATGCTACCATTTTAACCGTAATTGCTGTGCTTGGAATGCTGCCCGTGGCTAAGCTAATTGTATCCATGATTCTTTTTATGAAAGCAGAGAAGTTTAGTTGTAGCCCGCATTTGTATGAAGAAGTCATGAAAATTGCAGGTGATAAAAAGAATGATTTACTTGCAGGCTTTGACTTTTATCTTACAAGCTACGATAAAAACTTTCCCTTAAGCGTGGCCTGTGTTGATAAAGGATGTTTAATTGCGTATACACCATGGGAGAAATGCGATTGCAACAAATGTAAAGAACATTTTGAAGAGTATATGAAGAAGAACGGAATCTCAGGCATAAATGTTAAGGTATTTACGGATGAAAGAAAGTTTTTAGAACGCTTTTCACAGTTGTGCGAAGATAATGCGGAGGCAACGGGAAACGAGAAAGCCATGTACCGATTGTTACTTAATTTATCATTGTAAATTCTTAAAAAAGCAATAATTTATAATATATATAAAACAAAAAAACAGAAAACTGTTTTTTATATCAAAATTATGTCATTTAATCATTATTTAAATATTAAAATATGATTGTTTTATTGGAAATAGTACAAAAACAGTTACGAATCGGTTTTAAAAAATGATATAATATATAAGATGTGTTAAAAAATGCATAAACATAAAGGAGGAAGGGTTATGTTGGACAAGTCTTTTTATGATAAAGCTGACGAAATCATTGCCGGATACGGCACTGAACCCAAATGGTTAATTCCAATCATTCAGGATGTGCAGACCGAATACCGTTATCTGCCCCCTGAATTGCTTACATATATTGCAGGTAAGCTTAATATTACGGAAGCAAAGGCATACAGCGTTGCAACCTTTTATGAGAACTTCTCTTTTGAACAGAAGGGTAAGTATGTGATTAAGGTGTGTGACGGAACTGCTTGTCATGTGCGTAAATCTACAACAATTCTGGACCAGTTATACAAAGAATTGAAATTAGAAAAAGGTCAGCACACTACACCGGATATGCTTTTTACGGTTGAGACTGTATCGTGTCTCGGTGCTTGTGGTCTTGCACCGGTTCTTACGGTAAATGATGAAGTTCATGCGGCTATGACCCCTGAAAAGGTAACTGCATTAATCAAAGAATTGCGAGGTGAAAATTAATGTTAAAAAACAGACAGGATTTAATTGATGCCCGCAATCAGGCAAAAAATGCTTTGGAACAGCAGAAATTCCGTATTTTAATTTGTGCCGGAACCGGATGTCTTGCCGGTGGCTCTGCTAAAATTTATGATAAAATGTGCCAGCTTGTGAAAGAGGCCGACTTAGAAGTTGACGTGGAATTCGGTGCAGGTGTTGCACACGGTCCTAACGGCGAATGTCCTTCGCATTCTGCATCAGCAGGCAATGTAAAGAAGAGCGGCTGCCATGGTTTCTGTGAAATGGGACCTTTGGTACGTATTGAGCCTTCAAACCTGCTTTATATCAAGGTAAAAGAAGAAGACTGCGAAGAAATTTTTAATACAACAATATTAAAAGGTGAGCCTGTGGAACGCTTATTATATGAGCGTGACGGTGTAAAATATAAAGCGCAGGAAGAAATTCCTTTTTATGCAAAACAGACTCGTTTGGTTCTTAAGAACTGCGGACATATTGATTCTGAGCACATCAGTGAATACTTGGCTGTTGGCGGTTATTCCGCATTGGAAAAGGCTTTGTTTGAAATGTCACCCGAAGATGTTGTGAATGAAGTATTGGAATCAAACTTACGTGGCCGCGGGGGCGGTGGTTTCCAGACCGGTTATAAGTGGAAACAGGTTGCAAGACAGGCTGAAACCATCCGTTACGTAGTATGTAACGGCGATGAAGGTGACCCCGGTGCTTTTATGGATCGAAGCATCATGGAAGGTGACCCTCATAAGATGATTGAAGGTATGCTCATCGCAGCATATGCAACCGGTGCGCAGGAAGGTTATATCTATGTTCGTGCAGAATATCCTTTGGCTATCAGCCGTTTAAAAATTGCTATTGAGCAGGCGGAAGAAGCAGGCTTGTTAGGCGACAATATTCTCGGAACGGACTTTAGCTTTAAATTACATATTAACCGCGGTGCAGGTGCATTCGTATGTGGCGAAGGCAGTGCTTTGACAGCTTCTATTGAGGGTGAAAGAGGTATGCCCAGAACTAAGCCGCCCCGTACTGTTGAACAGGGCTTGTTTGGTAAACCTACCGTTTTGAATAATGTCGAAACTTATGCCAATGTGCCTATGATTATTAATAATGGCGCAGAATGGTTTAAGGGCATCGGTACGGAAGGAAGCCCGGGAACCAAGGCTTTTGCCGTAACCGGAAGTATTAATAACACAGGTTTGATTGAAGTACCTATGGGTACCACATTGCGTGAAATCGTTTATGAAATCGGCGGCGGCATCAAGAATGGCAAAGAATTTAAGGCAGTTCAGATTGGCGGACCTTCCGGCGGATGTCTTATCGGTGATCATTTAGATGTTGCTCTTGATTTTGACTCCTTGAAGAAAATGGGTGCAATGATTGGTTCAGGCGGTCTTGTTATTATGGATGAAGATACCTGTATGGTTGAAGTCGCAAGATTCTTTATGAACTTTACCCAGAACGAAAGTTGCGGTAAGTGTATTCCTTGTCGTGAGGGTACTAAGCGTATGCTTGAAATCCTTGAGGACATCGTTGCTGGCCGCGGTACTTTAGAGCAACTTGATATTTTACAGGAATTGGGTACTGCAATTACCGATACCGCCCTTTGCGGGCTTGGCAAAAGTGCGGCGCTGCCGGTGCTTAGTACTTTAAGATTATTCCGTGACGAATATGTGGAACACGTTGTAGATAAAAAATGTCGTACAGGCAACTGTCAGGCATTAAAAACCTACGTGATTGACCCTGAAAAATGTAAGGGTTGTTCAAAATGTGCAAGAAATTGTCCTGTTGGCGCAATTTCAGGCGTTATCAAAAATCCTTATACCATCGACGGTACAAAATGTATTAAGTGTGGTGCTTGTGAAAGTGCCTGCCCGTTCGGTGCGATTACGATTCAGTAGGGGGTACATAAGAAATGGATTATATTACAATAGATGGCAAAAGCGTGCCTATTGAAGGGGAGAAAAATATTTTATCCCTGATTCGTAAGGCCGGTATTGATTTGCCTACATTTTGTTATCATTCAGAATTATCGGTTTATGGTGCCTGCCGTATGTGTATGGTAGAAGATGAGAGAGGTAGAATTCTTGCTTCCTGTTCAGAACAGCCCAGACCCGGTATGGTAATCAGAACAAATACCAGAAAAATTCAAAAATATCGTAAATTAATTGTGGAACTTCTTTTGGCTTCACATTGCCGTGACTGTACAACCTGTACCAAGAACGGTTCCTGCGAATTGCAAAAAATCGCTTTTAAGGTAGGTATTCATGCGGTTCGTTTCTTAAACAACCGCAAACAGGTGCCTATTGATATCAGTTCACCGTCCGTCGTAAGAGACCCTAACAAGTGTATTCTCTGCGGTGACTGTGTAAGAACTTGTGCCGAAATTCAGGGCGTTGGTGCACTTGATTTTGCGCATCGCGGTTCTAATATGCAGGTACAACCCGCATTCGACAAGCCTTTAAACGAGACCGAGTGTGTTGGTTGCGGCCAGTGTCGTGTAGCATGTCCTACCGGTGCGATTTCGATCCGTACAAATGTTACAGATGTTTGGAATGCAATTATGGATCCTAACGTAAGAGTAGTGGCTCAGATTGCGCCTGCAGTACGTGTGGCTATCGGCGATCAGTTTGGCTTTGCCAAGGGTACCAATACCATGGGCAAAATTGTTGCTGCAATGCGTCTCATGGGATTTGATAAGATTTATGATACCAATTTTGGTGCAGATTTAACTATTTTAGAAGAGTCTAAGGAATTGGCTGAGAGACTGGAAAAGAATGAAAATCTTCCTCTTTTCACCTCTTGCTGTCCGGGCTGGGTAAAATACTGCGAAACCAAGTATCCTGAATTTGCAGGTAATATTTCAACATGCCGTTCACCTCAGGGTATGTTCTCTGCAGTTATTAAGGATTATTTTGCGAAAGCAGATGAAGAAGAAGGCAAGAAGACTTTTGTAGTATCCGTAATGCCTTGTACGGCTAAGAAGGGCGAAATTCTTCGTCCCGATAACTTTACGGATGACAGACAGGATACAGACCGCGTTATTACATCTGTTGAGTTGATTCGTATGATTCGTCAGGCCGGCATCAAGTTTGACGAAATTGATAGTGAAGCTTTGGATATGCCTTTTGGTATGGCGTCCGGTGCTGCAGCAATCTTTGGTGTAACCGGTGGTGTAACAGAAGCTGTTTTAAGACATTTATCTGCAGATAAGGGCTACAAAGCACTTTCACAGATTGAATATTCCGGTGTTCGTGGCAACGATGATATCAAAGAAACCAGCATTATGCTTGGTGAAAGAGAAGTTAAAATTGCCGTAGTTCACGGTCTCGCCAATGCCGGTAAGCTTCTTGAAAGCATTAAATCAGGCGAAGCACAGTATGACTTCGTGGAAGTGATGGCTTGTAAGCGTGGATGTATTGTTGGTGGCGGTCAGCCCCTTCCTGTCGGTCCCAGAACCAAGAAGGCCCGTGCAAAAGGTATCTATGCTGTAGATCGCGAATCACAGATTCGTTTTGCAACAGATAATCCCGTAATCAGTCATGTATTTGAAGAAGTGATTGATGGTAAGGAACATAAGTTATTACATAGAAATTTATAATTGTAAGTGATTTAGCTCTCGTTTTATTGCGGGAGCTTTTCATTTGCTTGTTGTTTTGCTGATAATATGATAAAATGACATATTGAAGTGTTATATTTTGTGTGGTTCAAATTTTATAATAGAATTTCGCAATATAATATTTCAATAAAGCAATTAATTTACAAAAGAGAAATCTCAGAATTAAACATTTTACATATTTCAAAGGAGGATTTTTTATGGGTTGGTTGTATTTGGTATTGGGTGTTTTTGGCTTGATTTTGCTTGTGACAGGTATTCTTATGATTGTGTTCAGAAGCAAGAAAAAAGGCCGTTGTACAGTAAAGAGCACAGCTAAGGTTTGTGATGTTAAAGTAAAACAGGAAAAAGATGATGAACCGGTTGTTTATTGCCCTGTGTATGAGTATGAATACGAAGGCAAAGAATATAAAGCTGACGACTCTAAAGAATACAAGAAAATGCCTAAGAAAGGCAAAAAAATCACAATCTATGTGAATCCTGAGAAACCGAAGGAATACTTCGTTAAGAGTTTTGGTAAAACCATGACAAGTATTGTTTTTGCTGTATTGGGTGCAATCCTTGTTGTAATGAGTATTGTGTTATATTTTACAGTAGGCGTATAAAATCATTATTTTAAACAGAAAGCAATTTCGAGGTAACTATGCGTGAACTCATTGTAAAAGAACTGGAGGCCGGTCAGCGACTGGACAAATTCCTGCATAAATATTTAAAGGAAGCTCCTAATTCTTTTCTTTATAAAATGATGCGAAAAAAGAATATTGTGCTAAATGGTAAAAAAGTTACCGGGAATGAGCAAATCAAAGAGGGGGACAGCATTAAGCTGTTCCTTTCTGAGGAGACGATTGAAAAGTTTATAGGGTCACAGGTTTTGGCGTCAGCTCATAACACACTCTATCAAAAGGCTTATACTGAGCTGAAAGACATTCAGGTTGTTTGTGAATATGAAGATGTGCTTTTTATCAATAAACCTGCAGGCGTGTTAAGTCAGCAGGCAAATGCACAGGATTTATCCGCAAATGAATGGCTGATAGGTTATCTTTTGGCTAAAAAAGCAATTACGGAAGAAGATTTGAAAACGTTTAAGCCGTCTGTTTGCAATCGTTTGGACCGTAATACATCAGGACTTCTTGTATGTTCCAAAACTTTGATTGGAAGTCAGGAAATGGCTCGAATGTTGAAGGACAGAAGCCTTCACAAGTTTTATCAATGTTTGGTTCACGGAAAATGTGAGCTTGACGGCGTTTATGAAGCCTTTCTTTATAAGGATGAGAAAAATAATAAAGTAACGGTTTATAATGATTCTGAACAGGTTCCTGCAGGATTACAAGATAAAGTTAAGCCTATCAAAACAGGAATTAAATCTATTCAGTATTATGATAATGATTGTACTGAGCTTGAAATTGAGCTTTTTACGGGTAAAACCCATCAAATCCGTGCTCAAATGGAGAAATTAGGCTTTCCTTTGGTTGGAGATGTAAAATATGCCGGAAAGGATACGGATAAAAAGAAAACGACCGGACAGCAGTTACATGCATATCGTCTGGTATTTCCGGAGATGAATGATAAATTGACATATTTATCCAAGAAAGAAATCATATGTGACAAACCGAAAACTTGGAGAGTATAGATTTCAAATTAATATAATATTTCGTCTGTGTAAATATATCTTAAAAGATTATGTTGACAAAACAGTATAAAAACACTATACTTTTTATTGTGCTAGCGAATTAGCACTTTAATTCATTAAAGCAAAGAGGTAAAAACAATGAATGCATCACTTTTACATACACCGGACGGCGTACGTGATATCTATGGCCGTGAATTATTGGAAAAAGAGCAGGTTGGCAAGAACTTAATGACAGTTCTTCGTCGTTACGGGTATCGCAATATCCAGACTCCGTCCTTCGAATTCTTTGATGTATTTTCCAAAGATATCGGAACCGTACCGTCAAAGGATTTGTATAAGTTTTTTGATAAAGAAGGAAATACCCTGGTTTTAAAACCCGACTTTACGCCTGCGATTGCAAGATGTGCGGCAAAGTATTTTATGGAAGAAGAAGTACCTTTGCGATTCTGTTATGAAGGTAATTCTTTCGTAAATACATCTGAATTACAGGGTAAATTAAAAGAAACCACGCAGATGGGTATCGAATTAATTAATGATGCAAGTGCGGAAGCAGATGCAGAAGCTTTATCCCTGGTAATTGAAGGTTTAAAAGCCTGTGGTTTGAAAGATTTCCAGATTAGTGTCGGAAACAGCTTATATTTTAAGGGAATTTGTGAAGCTGCAAATTTAGATGAAGAGACTCAGCTTGAGATTAAAGCACATATTTCTTCAAAGAACTACTTCGGAACCAGAGAATTCTTAAAGAGCAAAGGCTTGGATAAAGATATCGTTGCACAGTTTGAGGCGATTTCAAAGCTTTATATCTCTGATACCGATATGGAAGAGATGATGAAGAAGGCAAATAACCCCAAATCCATTGGCGCGATTGAGCGCCTGCTTGCAATTAAGGCTTTGCTTGCGAAGAGAGGGTATGATAAGTATATTTCCTTTGATTTGGGAATGCTTAGCAAGATTAACTATTATACCGGTATCATCTTCAAAGCATATACTTACGGCGTCGGCGATGCCATTGTAAAAGGTGGTCGTTATGACGGATTGCTTGGTAAATTCGGCAAGGAAGCGCCTTCGGTTGGCTGTGTTTTCTTAATTGACGAACTTCAGACTGCTTTGAAACGCCAGAATATCAGCATTGATGTGGACGGCGAAGAGAATATCCTTATGGTTTATTCTGACAGTGCCTATGAGAAAGCCCTTGAACAGGCAAATGACTTGCGCAGTCAAGGCAAAAACGTCACTATGATGAAGAAAAACGCTGATAAAACAGAAGATTACTATTCTTCATACGGCGAAAAGAATGAGATGAAGGAAACAATCTTTGTATTATAGTTTTTATATATTTTCATTCGATGCGAATATTTAAAGAATCTTTTATAATTTTATATAAAATATTTGGAGGCTTACGATGGAAGAAAACGGTAAGTATTTGGTCTTTGCCTTGTGTAAGGGAAGACTTGCTTTTAAAACTTTGGAATTATTGGAAAAAATCGGCATTCATTGCGATGAAATCAAAGATAAAGACTCACGTAAACTTGTTTTTGTAAACGAAGAATTAAAGGTAAAATTCTTCCTTGCAAAAGGCCCCGATGTGCCTACATATGTTGAGCACGGTGCGGCGGATATCGGTGTTGTAGGCAGTGACATCATTATGGAAGAAAATAGAAGAGTTTACGAAGTACTTGATTTAGGCTTTGGAAAGTGTCGCATGTGCGTTTGCGGACCGGAAAGCGCAAGAGAACTTTTACAGCATCGTGAAAGAATTCGTGTGGCAACCAAATATCCTACCATTGCAAAGGATTATTTCTTCAATGTCAAAAATCAGACCGTAGATATGATTAAATTAAACGGTTCCGTGGAATTAGGCCCCATTGTTGGTCTTTCCGACGTTATCGTGGATATCGTGGAAACCGGCGGAACATTAAGAGAGAACGGTTTGGATGTACTGGAAGAAATCTGTCCGTTATCCGCAAGAGTTATTGTAAATCAGGTAAGTATGAAAATGCAGAACGAGCGTATTGAACAGATTATCAATGCGTTGAGAGAGAGCATCGAATAAAAGGAGAAACCAAATGAGAGTTCTTGAATTAACTCAGGAAAATAAAAAGAATGTTTTAGACGAATTAATCAAGAGAAGCCCCAATCACTACGGTGAATACGAAGCAATTGTGGCTGATATCGTTGAAAACATCAAAAATAACGGCGATAAAGCATTGTTTGAATACACCGTAAAATTCGACAAATTTGCTTTAAATGCGGATAATATCCGTGTGACAGAGGCTGAAATTGAAGAAGCTTATGCATCAATTTCGCCGGAATACATAGAAGTAATGAAGGAAGCTTTTGAGAATATAAAAGCTTATCATGAAATGCAGGTTCGCAACAGTTGGTTTAGCACCAAACCCGACGGAAGCATTTTGGGACAGCGTATCACACCTATTGCTAAGGTTGGTGTATACGTACCCGGCGGTAAGGCTGCTTACCCTTCATCAACTTTAATGAATATTGTTCCTGCTTTGGTTGCAGGCTGTGAACGAATTGTAATGGTAACACCGCCCAACTGTGAAGGCAAGGTAAATGCCGGAACACTTGCAGCAGCTAAAATTGCAGGTGTAAAAGAAATCTACAAGTGCGGCGGCGCCCAGGCCATTGCATCTTTGGCTTACGGTACCGAGAGCATTCCTAAAGTAGATAAAATCGTCGGCCCCGGAAATATCTTCGTTGCCCTTGCTAAAAGAGCAGTTTATGGCTATGTAAGCATTGATTCCATTGCCGGACCTTCTGAAATCCTTATTTTAGCAGACGAAACCGCAAATCCCAGATTTGTTGCTGCGGATCTTTTATCCCAGTGCGAACATGACGAAATGGCATCAGGAATATTGATTACCACAAGTAAGGAATTGGCTGATAATGTAGTAAAAGAAGTAGACGGATTTGTGGCTGTTGCTCCCAGAAAAGCGATTTTAGAGAAATCATTAAGTAATTATGGATATATTTTAGTGGCAAATTCTATGGAAGATGCAATCGAAGCTGCAAATGACATCGCTTCAGAGCACTTGGAGATTATCACTAAGAATCCCTTTGAAACTATGACAAAGATTAAAAATGCAGGTGCGATTTTCCTTGGCGAATACTCATCAGAGCCTTTGGGTGACTATTTTGCAGGTCCCAATCACGTTTTACCTACAAACGGTACTGCAAAATTCTTCTCGCCTTTGTCCGTGGATGATTTTATCAAGAAATCAAGCGTAATTAACTTCTCCTACGACGCTTTGAAAGCCGTACACGAGAAGATTGAGATGTTTGCAGAGAATGAAGGCTTGTATGCACACGCAAACTCGATTAAAGTGAGATTTGAGGAGGTCTAAAATGAGCAGAAAAGCAGAATTAAAAAGAAAAACAAGCGAAACAGATATCAGTGTATCTTTAGAACTTGACGGTACAGGCAAATATGAAGTCAAAACCGGCATCGGATTCTTTGATCACATGTTGGAAGGTTTTGCAAAGCATGGTTCTTTTGACTTAAAGTTAACTACAGCGGGAGATTTGAATGTAGATAATCACCACACTGTGGAAGATACCGGTATTGTGCTTGGTAGCGCAATTCGTCAGGCTTTAGGTGATAAAGAAGGCATTAACCGCTATGCAAGTTTTATCCAGCCTATGGATGATGCTCTTGTTTTGGTGGCTGTAGATCTTTGCAACAGACCTTACCTTAACTTCAAGTATAACTTTAACGTAGAACGTGTGGGTTATTTCGAGACCGAGACCTTGAATGAGTTCTTTTATGCGCTTTCTTATGCCGCAGGTATGAACATTCACATTAAGGTACTTGATGGTGAGAATGCACATCACATTATTGAAGCTATGTTTAAAGGCTTTGCCAATGCATTAAAGATTGCCTGCGCTAAGGATGGCGACCGCAAGGGCGTTTTATCGACTAAGGGGCAGATTTAAGGAGATAAAAATGAAAAAGAAATTTATCGTAAGTATTTATATTCAGAAAAACAGAGTATACATGGATGCTGAGTTGAAAAATGACATCACTGACTGTTTATATGAGAAATTAAGACTGTTTGGCGATGCCAATGCAGATGAAGTGATTGCTTTTACGGAAGCGGAAGGCGATGCTGAGAAGGAAGAAGTGCTTGCACTTTTAAAAGAAATCAGCAACAACTGCGAAATTCCTGTAATGGCAACTTTCCCCATTGAAAGAGTGGAAGACGTTAAGAAATTGGTTTATGCCAACTGCAAGAAGGTTATTCTTAACTTATCCAAAACTTCAAACTGGGAAATGTTAGAAGAAGTATCTAAACGTTTTGGTGCAGATAAAATCGCTGTCAGCATCGATGACTGCTCACTTTTTAACATTTACAGACAGCAGGCTGAGAAGTACGCAACCGAATTTGTTGCTTTAAAGCCGATGAAGCCGCAGGAATACGAGGGATTAAGCGTTTTACCCGGTATTTTCCCGGTTGCGGACGTTATGCTTGAGAAATTACTTGAACTCTTTGGAACAGAGTGTGTTGGCGGTATCTACGGCAACATTATGAACTCTAACATTGAGCAGATTAACTCCATTAAAGCCCTTTGCGTAGAGCGTGGCATTGAAGTAAATGCTTTAATCCCTGCAATTGCATGGGAAGATTTGAAGTTAAACAGCGACGGACTTGTTCCTGTTATTGCACAGGATTATAAAACCGGTGAAGTTCTTATGATGGCTTATATGAACAAAGAAGCCTACGAGAATACCTTAAAGACCGGTAAAATGAATTATTACTCAAGAAGCCGCCAGAAACAGTGGGAAAAGGGTGAAACCAGCGGTCATTTCCAGTATGTGAAGTCTCTCTACGCAGATTGCGATAATGATACCATCCTTGCGAAAATTTCGCAGATTGGTCCTGCATGCCATACCGGTAGCCAGAGCTGTTTCTTTAAAGAGATTGCATCGAAACCTTATGCTGAGAAGAATCCCCTTAAGGTGTTCGAAGACGTATACGGTGTAATTGCCGACCGTAAAGTAAACCCTAAAGAAGGTTCTTATACCAATTATCTTTTTGATAAAGGTATTGATAAAATCCTTAAGAAATTGGGTGAAGAGGCAACAGAAATTGTTATCGCTGCCAAGAATCCCGAGGCAGGAGAGATTAAGTATGAAATTTCCGATTTCTTGTATCATATGATGGTACTTATGGTTGAGAAGGATATTACTTGGGAAGAGATCACAAGCGAATTGGCACAGAGATAATTAAAGTTGTAAAGAAATCCGCGGTTTATAGCTGCGGATTTTTTATGTATTTTTTCTGTTAATCTTACATACCTTGTACAAAACCCTACAAGGAAACAACTATGAATCCATCTAACAGAACAATAGAAGAGAAACTCGCCATAATACAAGAACTTAGAAGCAATAAAACAAAACAAACAAACCAAAACCAAGAACAAACAGAGGAAACCGGTCATTTTATGACATTTTTAATTGTTCGTCTGGTAATTTGTGTTCTTATTTTTGGTACAATTGCTTTTATCGGGCATAAAAACCCAACAGTCACACAGTATATCAATGCAATGATTACCACAGAAGAAAATGGAAATTTGATTGATTTTATGAGTCCTTTCACTTATACTTTACAAGAGACAGAATAACAAATTTACGAGGTATACATGAGACAATTAGCCTTATCAGATGAAATTTTAATGAAAATAGAGAAGCCGGCGCGATACATCGGCCACGAAATTAACAGCGTTGTAAAAGATAAAAAGACGATCGATGTGCGATTCTGCATGTGTTTCCCGGATGTTTATGAGATTGGTATGAGTCATTTGGGTATTCAGATTCTGTATGATATGTTCAACAGCTTCGAAGATACCTGGTGCGAGCGTGTGTATTCACCCTGGCCTGATTTAGATGCGATTATGCGCGATGAGAAGATTCCTTTGTTTGCCCTTGAAAGCCAGGAACCTGTAAAAAACATGGATTTCTTAGGAATCACTCTGCAGTATGAAATGTGTTATACCAATATTTTGCAGATTTTGGACTTGGCAGGCATTCCCTTAATCAATGAAGAACGTACATGGGAGGATCCCATCGTCATTGGTGGCGGTCCTTGCGCTTATAATCCGGAGCCGATTGCGCCTTTTTTTGATCTCTTTTATATCGGAGAGGGTGAGACCCAATATCGCGCACTATTGGATTTGTATAAAAAAGACCGTGCCGCAGGTGTAAGCCGTGAAGAATTCTTGCGTCATGCTACTAATATTCCGGGCATTTATGCACCTGCTTGTTATGAAGTAAATTATGATGAACAGGGTATTATCAGCGAATTTAAACCTAAATATGATGATATACCCGCGAAAGTACGTAAGGAAGTAGAGACAGACCTTTCGAACACTTATTATCCCGTAAAACCGGTGATTCCTTTTATTAAGTCTACCCAGGACAGGCTTGTTTTGGAAATTCAGCGCGGTTGTACCAGAGGATGCCGCTTCTGTCAGGCGGGACAGTTGTATCGTCCCATCCGTGAGCGAGATGTAGAAGTATTAAAACAATATGCCAAGGAATTAATTGAGAATACAGGACACGAGGAAATTTCTTTGAGTTCTTTAAGTTCCAGCGATTACAGTCAGTTGGAAGAGTTGCTTTTATTCTTAATTGACGAATGTAGCAAAAAGAAGATTAATATTTCCCTGCCTTCTCTGAGAATTGATGCTTTTTCTTTGGATATCATGAGTAAAATCCAGGATGTAAAGAAGACAAGCTTAACCTTTGCGCCTGAAGCAGGAACTCAGCGCATGAGAAATGTCATCAATAAAGGATTGACCGAAGAAGTCATCCTTGACGGTGCCAAATTAGCATTTGAAGGCGGTTGGAACAAGGTAAAATTATATTTTATGCTTGGACTACCTTTGGAAACGGATGAAGATATTGCAGGCATCGGTGCACTTTGCAATGAGATTGCCAAAGTTTACTACGAAACCGTACCGAAAGAGAAACGAAACGGTCGTGTGCAGATTACGGCAAGTACGTCCTTCTTTATTCCTAAGCCTTTTACACCGTTCCAGTGGGCTCCTATGAATTCCCAGGCTGATTTCCGTGAAAAGGCTTATAAAACCCGCCAGGGCATTATCAGCCAGTTAAACCAGAAGAGTATCAAATATAACTGGCACGATACAGATGTTTCTGTTTTGGAAGGCGTATTTGCCCGCGGAGACAGACGAATTGCAGATGTTATTCTGGATGCATATAAGTCAGGTTGTGTTTTTGATGCCTGGAACGAGTATTTCCACTATGACAAATGGATGGAAGCATTTGATAAAAACGGTTTAAGCATCGAATTTTACAATGAAAGAGAACGAAGCACCGACGAAATCCTTCCCTGGGACTTTATCGATATTGGAGTAACCAAGGCATTCTTGAAGCGCGAATGGGAACGCGCACAGAAGGGCGAAGTCACGCCGAACTGCAAAGAAAAGTGCCAGGGTTGCGGTGCCGCAGTTTACGGTGGTGGCAAGTTCTGTTTCGAATAAGCCCGGAATTTCGATAAAGTTTCGTATAAGTATACAAAAACGAACTTTTAAGTATATAGCTTAGAAAAGAGGAACACATGAAATTAAGAATTAAATTCTCCAAGAAGGGTCCTTTACGTTTTATCGGGCACTTGGATATTATGAGATATTTCCAGAAGGCAATTCGCCGAAGTGACATAGATATTGCTTATTCTACAGGATTCAGCCCTCATCAGATTATGTCTTTTGCAGCACCCTTAGGCGTTGGTGTGGAAAGCGAAGGCGAATACTTCGATATTGAGGCGAATTCCGTTACTACAGCAGAAGATATGATTGCACGTTTGAATGCGACGATGGCAGAAGGTATGGTTATTACAGGAATGCGAATTCTGCCCGACAATGCCAAGAATGCTATGGCATCGGTGAAAGCAGCTTCTTATCGCTTGAACTGGAAGGAAGAATATGCTCCGGATTATAATTTGACCGAAGCGGTAGCACAGTTTCTTGCCAAGGGCGAAGTCCTTTACACCAAAAAGACGGCCAAAAGTGTGATTGAACGTAACTTAAAAGAAGCGGTTTATGAGTTGAAAGTGCTTGATGAACGCACCATCTATATGCTTGTGGATGCAAGTAGTGCCGGAAATGTTAAACCCGGTGCCGTTTTAGAATGCTTAGCAGGCTTTTATGGAAAAGAATACGATGCGAATGCTGTTCAGGTAACCAGAGAAGATACATTTACCGATACACCGAATGGTGGTTTTGTATCGCTTGGTGAGGTCGGAGACCTATTTTAAGATATGTATACAAAAAGATGTTTTTAACAAATGTATGTTAAAAATGAATGTCTTTTTTATACCAAGGAGAAGAAAAATGATTAAACCTGCGCCCAAAAATCAAGACGGAAAGCTTTATCATGACATGCCCAATCAGGCAAGTTTTGTTTTGATGCGCAGAAAAGATAAAATTCATGGGTGTTTTATTCGGGATAATAAGTTGTTTAGATTGACGACCGATGAAGCATCCGGCCGTATGGAAGGCATGATTTGTATCGCCAAGGTAATGGATATTGTGCCCAATATTCATGCGGCCTTTCTTCGTGTAAACGGTGAACGTAAATGTTTTATTAAACTGGAAGATTTACAAAACGGATATAATCTGACACGTCCCGGCAAAGACTTTGCGCAGGGAGATAATGTTCTTGTGCAGATTATCAAGGAAGCTTCCAAAGGAAAAGAAGCGTCTGCGTCCTGCAACATTCGCTTGGAAGGCAAATTATGTGTGGCTTCTTTTGGTAAAACAGAACTTTTATATTCGCGTAAAATCGCTCCGGAACGACGAAATGAACTGGAACAACAGATAAAAGAATTGCTTTTCGTTCCGACAGAAGGAATTCAGATTATCATCAGAACCGAAGCTGAGAACAAAGAAATATCAGCTGTTGATATCATAAATGAAGCGAACGAGTTATGTGCAAGTTTAAAAGATATGCTTGAAAAAGCGACCCATCGCAACGATTATTCGGTTTTAAGAGGGGTTATGCCGAAATATCTGGAATTTATGGATAATATTCGTAAGATGGGCATTGATATTTGTGAAAAAATTTTAACCGACGATAAGATGATTTATGAAGATACCAAATGCTTTTTGAGCGAAAAACAGCCCGAATTGTTGTCTAAACTTCATTTGTATGAGGATTGTCTGGTGCCGCTTAATGTTTTATATGGGCTGGAAGGAAAAATATCCGAAGCCTTATCCGATAAAGTCTGGCTAAAATGCGGCGGCTTTCTTTATATTGAACCGACACAGGCATTAACGGTGATTGACGTAAATTCCGGGAAATATGACAAAAAATCCGATAAGGAAGAAACATATTTTCGCGTAAACACAGAAGCGGCAGAAGAGATTGCAACACAGATTTTTCTGCGAAATCTGACAGGAATTATTATTGTAGACTTCATTAATATGTCAAAAAAAGAAAATAAGGACGAATTATTGAAAACGCTCACAAATGCATTGCAAAAAGACGCAAATCCGGCCCGTGTTTTGGGCTTTACAAGGCTTGGTTTAGTAGAAATTACCCGTAAAAAAACGGACAAAACAATTTATGAACAAATTTTAGTATAATATTGCTAAAAAAGACTTGAAAAATGTCCGTTTTATTGGTATTATACTTATAAATCGTGCTTTGCGTAATTTATGCGATTATGCCGTTTTCCTATGAAAGCGGATTTTTTATCGCTTGAATTGAAATAGCATAGATGTGTATAAAGGGAACGAAAGGGAGGTTATTTTAATGGCAGGTGCTCAAGTTTTTACATGTAATTACAGCGGCAGCATTAAAAATAAGCTGTTGAAAGGC
>JAZNTK010000064.1:0-9099 GCA_045591685.1 Lachnospiraceae bacterium | reverse complement strand
AGGCTTCGGACTTGGCTTTGAACGTTGCGTAATGTACTTAACAGGTATGGGCAATATCCGTGACGTCATTCCGTTCCCCAGAACCGTAAACAATTGTGATTTATAAGAAGTTTTAAGGGTTGAAAATTGCTTCAACCCTTGCTTTGTTATTATACATAAGCTTTTTGCATAGGAATAAAAGTGCAAAAGTATCCAGTTTTAAACAATATTCAGGAGATGATTTTATGAGTAAAATTTATATCCCCGAGGGCTACAAGAGCCCCCAGCCTATTAAGGAAACCGAGATTGCAATCAAAGAAGTAAAAGACTATTTCGAGCGTGCTTTGGCATCGGCGTTAAACTTAACCCGTGTGTCCGCACCGCTTTTTGTAAAGCCCGAAAGTGGTTTGAATGATAACTTAAACGGCGTGGAAAGACCGGTTACCTTTGGCATTAAGGAACAGGATGATGCTGAGGTTGAAATCGTGCATTCCCTTGCGAAGTGGAAAAGACTTGCCCTTCGTGAGTACGGATTTGAAGTGGGTGAAGGTTTGTATACCGATATGACTGCAATCCGTCGTGATGAGGAAACTGACAACATTCACTCTATTTACGTGGACCAGTGGGACTGGGAGCGCATCATCGACAAGAGTGAGCGTAATGAAGGAACTTTGAAAGAAACCGTATTCCGTATTTTTATGGCAATTAAGCAGACAGAATATTTTATTTGCGGTAAGTATCATTTTATGGACCCCTTCCTTCCAAATGAGATTACTTTTATCACAACCCAGGAGTTAGAGGATATGTATCCCGATAAAACACCTAAGGAGCGTGAGAACTTAATCACTAAGGAAAAGGGCGCGGTATTCCTTTCCAAAATCGGTGGAGCCTTAAATTCCGGTGAAAGACACGACGGACGTGCACCGGACTACGACGACTGGGATTTAAACGGTGATATTCTGGTTTACTATCCTGTGCTTGATATGGCTCTTGAATTGTCATCCATGGGTATCCGTGTAGACGAAGAAGCGTTGGACCGTCAGCTTAAAATTTCAGGTTGCGAAGACAGAGCAAGTATGCCCTTCCAGAAGGATGTTTTGGAAGCAAATCTCCCTTACACCATCGGCGGCGGTATCGGACAGTCACGTATCTGTATGTTCTTTTTACAGCGTGCACATATCGGCGAGGTGCAGTCGTCTATCTGGCCGAAAGAAGTGCACGAGATTGCTAAGGCTCACGGCGTGAACATTTTATAAAGTTGTAAAAACTGGTATTTGCAGGAGTTTTATTTTAGATGAAAAAAGTTTTTTTAAGATATATTTTACCGGTGCTTGGTGTGATTGCCGTGGTACTTCTGGACCAGTGGGTAAAATATCTTACCGTAACGAAAATAGCCGACGAGCGAATCGTTCTCTGGGAGAATGTATTTGAACTGGTTTATGTGAAAAATAACGGCATGGCTTGGGGAATGTTTCAGAACATGCAGTGGTTGTTTGTTGTGATAACACCCATTGTACTTGGTCTGATAGTATGGTTTTATCTAAAGATGCCTTACGAAAAGAAGTTTGTGCCCATGCGCGTATTGACAGTTATGCTTACGGGCGGTGCCATCGGAAATCTTTTAGACCGAATGTTCCGCGGGGAGTTCTGCAAGGGTCATGTGGTAGATATGTTTTATTTTAAGGTAATCGATTTCCCTGTATTTAACGTAGCGGATTCTTTTATCTGCGTGTCATTTGCCTTGTTGGCAATTCTGGTTATTTTTAAGTATTCGGATGATGATTTCGATAGAATGTTTCACTTGGGGAAGAAAAAAGTGAAAGAAAGCAGTAACGATAATGCGGAGACTGCAGAAGAAATAAAAGAAGAATCTGCAGAAAACTAATTGAGGAGAAGACCGTATAATTATAAAAGCGGTTAAATGAATCATATGAAAATCATAGATGCACATGCACATATATTTCCGGATAAAATTGCGGTAAAAGCATCAGAGTCCATCGGACATTTTTATGATATTCCCATGTATTCCGATGCATCAAGCCACAGCCTTTTGGAAAAGGAAGAGCAGATTGGAACTGAGAGGATTTTGGTATGTTCTTCTGCACTGGCACCGGCACAGGTAATCAGTATCAATGATTTTATTGCGGCAGAATGTAAGGCACAAACGAAATTTATCGGGTTCGGCCGAATGCATAAGGATTTCGAAGATTTTGATGCGGAGCTTGACCGTATGAAAGAACTGGGGCTTGTGGGTGTGAAGTTTCACAATGACATGCAACAGTATGATATTGATGACCCGAAGATGTATCCGATTTATAAAGCGATGAGCGATAAGGGGTTAAAACTTCTTTTACATATGGGGGATGACCGTTACGATTATTCCGCACCGCAGAGAATGGCAAGAATTGCACAGGAGTTTCCGGAGTTAATTATTCTGGCTTCTCATTTTGGCGGATATCACAGATGGGAAGACGCGTACAGAAACCCCAGATTTGACAATGTATTTTATGATACGTCAAGTTCACTGCCTTTTATCGACAGAAATACGGCACTTCGTCTGATTGAGAGATTCGGCGAGGACCACTTTTTCTTTGGTACTGACTTCCCTATGTGGAAGCCTAAGACAGAGCTTGAGAGATTCTTGAATTTAAAGCTTGGGGATGAAACCAACGAGAAAATTTTGTATAATAATTTTGTGAGAGTATTTGGATTATAGGAAGGCGTATTATGCCTTCCTTTCTACTAGGAGGAATACCATGCAACAGGAACATGAAAAATATTTATCCTTATTGGCAAAGCAGTACCCTACCGAGAATGCGGCAGCAGTGGAAATTATTAACTTACAGGCGATTCTGGCTTTGCCCAAGGGTACCGAGCATTTCCTTACGGATATTCACGGCGAGTATGAGCAGTTCGTTCATGTGTTGAAAAACGGCTCCGGTTCCGTGCGCCGTAAGATAGATGAAGTTATGGGCAAGACCGTCAGCAACAGCTATAAAAGACAGCTGGCAACCTTGATTTACTATCCCAAGGAGAAGCTTGAGATTGTAAAAGCGAAGGAAGAGGATATTGAAGACTGGTATATGATGACCTTGCATCACCTCGTGCAGGTGGTAAAATGTGTATCTTCCAAATACACCCGTTCCAAGGTGCGTAAGGCAATTCCGAAGGGCTTTGTATATGTTGTGGAAGAATTGATTACCGAGAAGGAAGAGGTTTACGACAAGGAGCAGTACTATAATCGTATTTTGCAGACCATCGTGCGTATCGGTCAGGCGGATGCGGTTATTGTAACCTTGTGCGAATTGATTCAGCGTATGGTTGTGGATCATCTTCATGTTATCGGTGATATTTATGACAGAGGTCCCGGTCCTCATATCATTATGGATACCCTTTGCAATTATCATTCCCTTGACTTTGTCTGGGGCAATCATGATGTGGTATGGATGGGTGCTGCAGGCGGTAATGCGGCTTGTATTGCCAATGTCATCCGTATGTCGGCACGTTACGGCAATTTGTCCGTTTTGGAAGACGGATACGGCATTAACCTTTTACCATTGGCAAGCTTCGCTCTGCACTTTTATAAGGATGCAGATTGTTCCTGCTTTGGTTTAAAAGAGGATAGCAAGGGTCAGTTTACTAACGCTTCCGAAGTGGAAATGCGTATGTATAAGGCGATTACCATGTTGCAGTTTAAGTTAGAGGGGCGTTTGATTCAGCGCAATCCGGAATTCGGCATGGAAGGTAATCTTTTACTTGATAAAATCAATTATGATAAAAAGACTGTTTGTATTGACGGTGTGGAATACCCCTTAAAAGATTGTGATTTCCCTACGGTAGACCCTGAAAATCCTTATGAATTAAATGAGGATGAATGGAAGCTTGTGGAACATTTAAAGAAGGCTTTTATGAATTGCGAGAAATTGCAGAAACATATCCGACTTTTATATCAGAAGGGAAGTTTGTACCGTGTATCCAACGGGGACCTTTTATTCCATGGTTGTGTTCCTATGGATGCAAACGGCGAATTTACCAAGTCGGTAATCGGTGATAAGGAAGTAAGCGGAAAGGAAATGTATGATGTATTGGAAGACCATGCCCGTAAAGGTTTCTTCGGGAAGCCCGGAACTCCGGAACATCAGAAGGGCGGAGATATTCTCTGGTACTTGTGGAACGGTCCTAAGTCACCTGCCTACGGTCGTGCCAAGATGGCAACCTTTGAGCGTTTATTCGTAGAAGATAAGGCGGTTCATAAGGAAGAAAAAGATGCATATTATAACCTGATTGAAAACGTAGCAACCGCAGATAAAATTCTCGCGGAATTTGGTGCGGATGTAGAAGGCGGTCATATTATTAACGGTCACGTGCCTGTTGAAATCAAGAAGGGTGAGACGCCTATTAAGTGTGGTGGTAAGGTATTGATGATTGATGGCGGTTTCTCCAAGGCTTATCACGATAAAACCGGTATTGCGGGATATACCCTTGTATCCAATTCCCACGGTATGCGCCTGGTTGCCCATGAGCAGTTTGAGACCACGGAGAAAGCGATTACAGAAGAAACAGATATTATTTCCGATACCTTGGAAGTAGAAAAATTCGCTCGCAGAATGTACATTGCAGATACCGATATCGGTAAGCGTTTAAAGAGCAGTATTGAGGATTTGGAACAACTTTTAAAAGCTTATCAGCAGGGAAGCATCGGTAGCAGAGGATAAAGTGAAACCGTTTGGGGCGACAGGATTGGGTGTGTGGAGTGCAGTTATCCGTATGACATGAAATAAAGAGGAGATATCAATGGCAGTTTCCAACAATAACAGAAGTTATATGACATTAAGTCCTGAACTTCAGGAACAGATAAGAAAAGACAGAGCAGAGCATAAGGTGAATCCGTACGCCTGCAAGGATGAGGATATCATCCGCCGTGACCCAACCCATGATAAAGCAAATATCTGGCGGCCGGCGTTTGTCAGGGATGTAGAAAAGATTATGCACATTCCGTATTACAGCCGTTATATGGATAAGACTCAGGTGTTTTCGTTGTATCATAATGATGATATTACACGTCGTGCTCAGCACGTGCAGTTGGTGGCAAGAATTGCACGAAATATTGGTGGCGTGCTGAATTTGAACACGGATTTGATTGAAGCGGCAGCATTGGGGCATGACATCGGGCATACGCCTTTTGGACATCCGGGTGAGCATAAATTAAGTGAATTATATTATGCGAATACCGGAAGATATTTTAATCATAATATTCAGAGTGCAAGAGTTTTGGATGTGATTTTTCCGCTGAATCTAAGTTTACAAACTCTGGATGGAGTAATTTGCCATAACGGTGAAATGGAATGTAAAAATTACAAGCCGAAACATTATGTGGATTTTGCGGAATTTGATGCCAAGATGGAAGGCTGTTATATCGATAAAAAAGCGATTAAGAAACTTGTGCCTTCCACACTGGAAGCATGTGTTGTAAGAGTTTCTGACATTATTGCGTATTTGGGAAAAGACCGTCAGGATGCAAAACGTCTGGGGATTTATGATGACAGCGAAGCTTTTACCGGCGGTGCCATCGGCAAAACCAATGCGGAAATCATCAACAATATGACGGTGAATATTATAGAGAACAGTTACGGTAAGGACCATCTTGAAATGGATGATGCATATTATGAAGCGTTCTCTTTGGCTAAGAAGGAAAATTATCAACGCATTTATCAGAAACCTGAGGTGGAGAAGGTATATGCAGAATGTATTTGTCCTATGATTGAGAAGATGTATGAGTATCTTTTGAAAGAGGCAAAATCTTTATCGAAGGACAGTATGTTGTATAAGCATCATATTTCTTATATAGAAGAAATGACAGCACCTTACAGAAGAGGAGTCGCATACCATGATATTTCGGCGGATGAGCTGGTCGTGGATTATATTGCAAGTATGACGGATGATTACTTTGTGGAGTTGTTCCGCTATTTGTTCCCGGACAGTACATTAAAAGTGGAGTATAAGGGATATTTTGAGGAGGATTAGGATGCGTAAAGCTTTGAAAAAAGTTGCGTTGATTGGAGCACTGGTCTTGAGTATAGTGATGCTTGGCGGTTGTAATACGCAGAGCTTATGGCAAGAGTCATATGAAACAACGCTTGTTTCTGTGCACAGCGAAAGTGGAGATGCAGAAACGATTTCCGAATCTCGTAGTGAAGCGTTTTCGGAAGTGACGGATGCGGACCTTTCGGAAGACGTACAAGCCGCAATGTCTGAGATGATTTCGGAAGCGGCAGAGGAATTTATGTCAGAGATGCTGCCGGAAACGGAGGATGTCGTTGATAGTAGCGAAAATAACGTCGTGGAAGAAGCGGTATCCCAGGTGCCGGAGGAACCGACCAATCAGCCGGTGGCGAATACCGGAGGTGGCCGCGTTATCGTGATAGATGCCGGACATCAGGCACAGGGAAACAGTGAGCATGAACCCATAGGTCCGGGAGCAAGCGAAACCAAGCCTAAGGTATCGAGCGGAACCACGGGATGTGCTACAGGGCTTAGGGAATATGAATTAAATTTGGCGGTGGCACTTCTTTTAAGAGACGAACTTGCAGCAAGAGGATATACTGTCATTATGGTTCGTGAGACCCATGATGTGAATATGAGTAACAGTGAACGTGCGCAGGTGGCAAACGAGGCGAATGCGGATGCTTTTATCAGGATTCATGCCAACGGCTCGGAGGATTCAAGCGTACACGGGGCATTGACGATGTGTCAGACTGCTTCGAATCCGTATAACGGATATTTATATGAAGAAAGCCGCAGTTTGTCGGAATGTGTATTGGATGGCTTTGTGAACGCTACAGGCTGTAAAAAACGCAGTATCATTGAAACAGATACCATGAGCGGAATAAATTGGTGCAGCGTGCCGACCACCATTATTGAGATGGGCTTCATGTCCAATCCGGATGAGGATGCCCTGATGGCAACGCCGGAGTATCAGTTGCGTATGGCGCAGGGAATGGCGGATGGCATTGATGCATATTTTGCACGGTAGGATAAAAGTGCGTATTTTTTTAAAAAATAATCGTATAGATTTTATATGACGAATATTATGTGAAAGGGGAAGGACAGAATGGAGATGGTTTTACTAACAGCCCTGGGTGTGGGTGGTGCGACTATATTCGGCTCTTGCATCGGTTTTGTTTTTAAAGGGCTGTCACATAAATTTGCGGATATTGTATTGTCATTTGCAGCAGGCGTTATGCTGGCGGCAGCGGTGCTTGGTCTTATCGTGCCTTCGTTGGAATATAGTACGGGCAAGATAGGATTACTGGTAACGGTAGCAGGCATTTTTGTGGGTGCGGTAGTTTTAAACCTAATTGATAAGCTGGTTCCACATCTCCATAAAATAGTAGGTTCTTCGGAGGAAGAGGAAAATCATAAAAATGCAAATTTGAATAAAGTGCTTCTCTTTGTGTTGGCAATTGCCATTCATAATCTGCCCGAGGGTATTGCGGCAGGTGTAGGCTTTGGTTCCGAAGATGTGGCGCAGGCTTTCCTGATTGCAGGGGGTATCGCGTTACAGAATATTCCGGAAGGTATGGTGATTATTGGTCCCATGCTGGCAGCAGGCGTAACGCCGAAGAAAACCTTTCTTTGTGCGGCCCTAACCGGAGTTGTAGAAATTGTGGGTACTTTAATCGGTTATTTTGCGGTCAGTATTTCGACTGCGATTTTGCCTTTTGCTTTGGCGTTTGCCGGCGGTACCATGCTTTATATTATTAGTGATGAAATGATTCCCGAGACTCATTCTCATGGAAATGAGCGCGGAGCGACCTATGCGTTGTTGGTTGGATTCTGCGTGATGCTGGTGACGGATTATCTGCTGGGGTAGCGAGGTGCACATTTTTATAATAGGAAAACAACTTTAAATGATGTCTGTAATTTTTTTGAAATTTTTATAAAAAAATAATTGTGCTGAAAAAAAGATGGGTGTATAATTCCCTTGTAAAAAATCTTACTATAAAAGGGGCTTGAAAATTTATGAAAATTATCAAAGCAAAAGATTACGACGAAATGAGCCGCAAGGCTGCAAACCTCATTGCTGCACAGATTTATGTGAAGCCGAACTGCGTGTTAGGTCTGGCGACAGGTTCCACACCCATCGGTACATACAAGGAACTGGTAGCAAAGTATGAAGTGGGAGATTTGGATTTCTCTGAGGTAACCACCGTAAACTTGGATGAGTACAAGGGCATTACCAAGGAAAATGACCAGAGCTACTACTATTTTATGAACGATAATTTATTCAGCCACGTTAACATCAACAAGGAAAGAACCTTCCTTCCGGACGGAACGGAACCTGATAGCGACAAGGCATGCAACGCTTACAATGAAATCATTCATTCCGTAGGCGGTCAGGATTTACAGCTTTTGGGACTTGGTCATAACGGTCACATCGGCTTTAACGAGCCGGCGGCAGATTTTCCTTTGGAGACACACTGCGTAGATTTGACAGAATCTACCATCAAAGCAAATCAGCGTTTCTTTGCGTCTTATGATGATGTGCCCAAGCAGGCATACACCATGGGCATCAAGACCATTATGCAGGCTAAAAAAGTGCTTGTAGTGGTAAGCGGTGAAGATAAGGCTGACATTGTTAAGAAGGCATTTTTCGGACCTGTTACACCGTCCGTTCCCGCATCTGTTTTACAGTTGCATCCGGATTGTACCGTGGTTGCAGATGCTGCGGCATTGTCAAAAGTGGATATGTAAAAGAATATAAGAATAAGATAAAGGAATCCTCTACCCTGACGGGTGGAGGATTTTTTTGTGATCTCGCTCAAATTCAGAGAGGTGCAATCTGGATATGAGTGGTTAGCAAAAACTAACTTAAACATGCACAAAAAAGTCCGGTAAATTTTTAGCAAATAACATGATTATCCGTCGAAAAAGTCCTTGTTTTAAGCCTTTTATTGTGATATTCTATATACGGACACTTAGATTGTTAAAAAATAAACAAAGGAGATAATCAAGTATGAGCAAAAAAATCACAATCATTGGAGCCGGTAGCGTAGGTTCCACAATTGCGTACACACTTTCTCAGCAGGATATCGCCTCAGAAATCGTTCTGATTGATAT
>JAZNTK010000063.1:0-5216 GCA_045591685.1 Lachnospiraceae bacterium | reverse complement strand
TTAATCTTATTTCTAACAGTACGTTCCGATTTTCCTATCTTACTTGCAATCTCTTTTTGGGTAATCTCCGGCTTCTCAATAATCACCTCTAATACTGCTTTTTCCTCAATCGGCAATCCTTTTAGGCAAATTTTGCCGTTTGAAACTTCTGATTTTGCCGTTTGGGTTTCCTCTTTCTTATAATCCAAATGCAAAAACCTATTCTTTAGTTCGTAATCCGTTCCCATCAGTAAATTACTAAAGAACATCTCTAAAAACTTATTTGTGCTATAAATTCCTTCTTTAATATTGCTGTAATTAGCTCTTACAAGGGCATTTCTAAAATACCACGAATGTTCCTTGAATATATCATTATTTACCTTAAATCCAAGCGTATTCATATACTTAATCATAAAAATAGCAGTTGCTCTGGTATTACCCTCACAGAACGGATGTATCTGCCATATATCAGAGGTAAACTTTGCCAAATGCTTTATTACTTCCTCAAGAGACAATCCTTTATAATCAAACTGTTTCTCGGTATTAAAATCATAATCCATGGTTTCTCTTATTCCATCATAAGGCGCATAGATTACCGATTCACCTTTCAAAACCCATTCATGCTTTGAAATGTTATAATCACGTATCCTACCGGCATATTTGAGCATTCCGTCGAATAGACGCTTATGAATATTAAGCCATTCTGTAGAAGAAAACTTAAATGATTTCTCACCAAGTATTTTTGCTATTCGGGAAGATACAGTATCCGCTTCATGAGTATCTGCGTCCAGTTCATTACGTTCTCTCTGCTCTTCATAATAACTGGCGATTCTACGTTCTACTTCATCTATAGTAATATTTCCTTCAATATGCTCTTTTGCAGTTTCAAGCAAATATTCAGAAGTCTGTAATCCATCCACCGCCTGCAGACCGATAGCGACTTCCCAAGCTTCACTTTTTTCTTTTTTATCCGGCTCGCCCTGACGAATGTATTCGTCCAGTTCTAACTGCCACTTTTTTTCTGCAGACAAGTGCACACAGCCTCCCCACAAAGTTACTAATATTCAACGATATCGTCTATCTTGCATCCATTTTTTTCCTCCGTATGTACACTTACAACGACCTGATATAAATATTTTACTACAAAAACACTAACACAACAAATTAATTCTTGAGATTTGCAAGAAGCAATGAATAGTTCTTGATGTTACACAAAAGAGAGCAATCAAATCTCAGTTGCCGCTTCCGTCATAATTCCGTTCCCACTCACTCTTTAACAGGCGGTATTCCAACCTTGTTTTCATTTTATCGTCATGCCATTCATAATCAACATGCTCAGCCTCTTTGATTAAGCCGCATTTCTGCATTACCCTTTCGGAACCAACATTCTCAGCCAGACATCCTGTCGTAACACGGTACACATCATTCTCGTCAAAAGCAAACGCAAGAACTCGCTTAAAGCTTTCCGTTGTATACCCTTTGCCCCAAAACTTCGGATAGATGAAATATCCCGCATGAACCAGTTTTCCCACGGGAGTTCGGTCTGATACCGTATATCCGACGCTTCCGACCTGCTCATGCGTATCTTTTAATTCAATGTGAAAGAAATAAAACTTCCTGTCATTCTTTCCCATATCTTCCAGAACCATCTGAAATTCTTCAGATGCCGCTTTCTCATCAAACAGCTTTATATCCTGTAAATAGTACATCGTTTGCGGATCTTTTTTGAGACTGTAATACGCTTCAAAATCCTCATTCCGGTAATCTCTCAGAATCAGGCGTTCCGTTTCTAAGTATATCATCTTTTAAAGTATCCTTTCATACGTTGCTATTTTCTTGCCAGCTGCAAATCAATTGTATCATAGACGGTAAACGTACCACCATGCTTATTGATTGCTGCTTCGATTGCAGTGAAAAACTCTCCCCTGATTTTTTCTTCAATCGCAATATGATCGGAATAGGTTCCGAGCAGTTCAACATACTCTTTTGCCGTAAAAATGCGTTCCCGATGAAAAAGTGCATATTGAACATCCGTAAATCCGTACTTCGCGGCAATCATTGCCCTTTCTTTCGCCTGTTCTTCCGAATATTCGGTTAATTCTCCGGTCTTTTTTTCATAGAATCTATAGTAATACTCATCGTAAATCTGATCTATTTCAAGTGAAAGTGCGTGGTTTCCTTTATCACGATACGGATGATTGGCAAAACGTGCAAAAGCACCGCCTTTTTTCAACATTGTATATACTTTTTCGTAGCCGATTTGCTCCGGTATCCAATGAAATGCGGACGCAGAAAACACCAAATCAAATGCATTCTTTTCGAAATCCGTTTCCTCAAATCTACCCGTAATGACTGTAAAATTCTTATATTCCCGGAACTTATTTTTCAACAAATCGGAAAAATGTTCCCCATACTCCACCGCCGTCAAATGACATCCGGTTTTTAGCATTGGAGCGGTAGCTTGTCCACCGCCGCTTCCCACCTCGACCACATTGCTGTTCTCATGAATCGGAATATATGCAAACAACATCTCATACAATTCGTCAACGTAGCCGGGGCGCATTTTTTCGTATGAAGAAGCTACCGTATCAAATGTCCTTTCCAGTCCTTTTATAAATGGCATATGCCGGCTCTCCTATCCTCTTATTTTACAAACTAGAATCACAACTCTTTTTCATAGCACAAAAAATCCTGCTCATACATATGGCATTCGCCGGCCAGACGAAATCCAAATACCGCATAGCATCTAATTGCCTTTGTATTATACTTGTTTACCAGAATGTGAATTCCCTTAAAGCCTCGTCTTTTTAGCTCATCCATGCCGAACTGCAGCATAATTCTCCCGAGTCCTTTGTTCTGCTCGGTAGGAAGTACTGCCACTCTCGCCAGTTCTCCCATGGGTTCAAGGCTTTCATCCCAACAGGAAAGAGAATCAACATCCTCATCTTCCTCAAGGGAAACAGCTGCCACGATACGGGAGTCCACTTTCATAACATACAGAGCATCCCTCGAAAAATCCCAGTCAATTGACTCATTCGAAGGATATTCTTCACTCCACGGACAGTAATCCCTGCCCAGCTGTGCTCTGTAAAGCGCTAAAATCTCCTCCCTGTCTTCTTCTTTTGCCATAACAATTTCATATTCTGTATTCACCGATTTTCACCTCATCCAAATCATTTCAATCGCACTCCCCCCATTTTCGTGCCATTCCGACTATAGGAGCATCACTGCAACACGTTACCAAATAAACGGTATCAGACGATATTTGACTTTTTGCCTATATTCACGATAACCGTTCAGTTCCTTTTCAAGGAATTCCTCTTCGCTTTTAATCCTTTTGGCAATAATAAAAGGATATATCATAAAAATAATAAATGAATATACAGAGCCTAACACAATCGGCATTGACAAAAATAAAAGAAATGTCACGCTATACATCGGGTGTCTGACAATTCCGTACAGACCTGTATCTATTACCTTTTGATTTTCCTGTACTTCTATAGTACGACTGAGATAAGTGTTTTCACGGAGAACTTCTGCATAAAGAATATACGCAACAAGGAACACCACCGCCGCAGCAATCGAAAATCCTTTTGGCAAAACATACCAATTAAAGCGGAAACCAAGCCCTGCGACAATAAAACCGGCCAGGAACATAAGACCACTCAATCCAATAACCGCTCTTTGTTCTTTCTGCTTTTCTTTTGCGTTGAGTCGGCTTTTTAACAGGTTAGGATTTTTGAACATCAGTACAACTCCTGCAAAAAACATGGGAACAAATAAAATCCCCATCAATAACCAACCGTTAAAAAACCAAAAAGTCCCTGCCGGTAAGAATATTAACACTCCAACCAGAACAACACCCAACAAATACTTAATAATTGCCTGCACGAATAATTTCCCGGTCATAAAAATCTCTCTTTCTGCAAATAATTTATCTCTTTTCCCGCATTTTTCTTTCCTATAAATCTCTTATATTCAATTTCTCTTCCTTTGTCAATGACATATAAATAGAAACAAGCTCTTTTGTATACCAAAGAAGCGTAGAGTTCCCTATTTTAAAGGATTTCTACGCTTCTTTATGATACATGCTTTCTATCCTTATCTGGTTAAAACATGCTTACAATATTTTGTACATCCACATTTGGGACAAGTTAACTTTCTTTTGGTAATTGTATGAGGTCCCATAACATAGGCTTTCATATCCGGAACAAATCTCTCCTTGCATTCAGGACATTCAAAGGCCCCGGCTTCTCTATCTAATACACATGCAATGGCAATTCCCATTACCATTATTACAAAGCCAATTCCCATCAATAACACTCTGGTCCATACCTGCATTTCAAACATTCCCGCAACAACAAATAAAGGTATTGCTGCAACAATTACTAAAACAGCAACCATTGCAGACAGTATAATCTTCTTTTTACTTTCTTGCGCTTCTTTCACTAAATTCACCATATTTTCCTCCGCTTTCTTTTGATAATCCATCTCTTGCAATCTTTCACCTGATAACAATTCATTTACTGTTATTTCTAATTCATTGCAAAGTGGAAGTAACAATGACACCTCCGGGAAACCATTACCTCTTTCCCATTTTGAAATTGTTTTATCGCTGATACCAAGCTTATCTGCCAACTCCCGTTGCGTATAATTTTTTGCTTTTCTTTCTTCAGCGATAAATTTACCTATCTTAATTTGGTCCATAGGTCCGTGTCCTCCTTTCTGGGTTCATTGTATAAATTCCCACCGGGCTTTCACACCCACGGAACGTAGAATATGGTGAATTTTAGCGGTTTCTACGCTCCGTAGAGTTGTGGTTTGCTTCTCTGTCTGCCTACTTGTAAGCTATTGTTTCTCCCTTTACAGTTCTACTGAATAATACTGACTAACGCAAGACAGAAAATTGTATCATTCCTTAATTAAATGAAATTTCAACACATATCTCACAATCTGTCTCTTCTCTCCCTGATACTCGCCCGGTCCTTCGTATTCCTTGATAAATCCGCACTTTTCCAGAACTTTTTTTGAAGCAATATTTTCGGAAAGGCATACCCCGTATACCTTATCCAAATTCTTCTGTGGCATTATTTCATCCAAAAAAGCCTGCAACGCTTCTGTTGCATATCCGTTGCATGTATACTCTTTTCCGATATGATAGCCTACTTCAAAACCTTCTTCAAAGGGTACCAATTGAACATATCCTACGTTCGTTCCTTTCTGAAGCAATACAGGAT
>JAZNTK010000062.1:0-5450 GCA_045591685.1 Lachnospiraceae bacterium | reverse complement strand
ATGCATTTTAGACGTATTTTGATAAAGTTTTTTCCATTTTCTCCACGTCAATGGGTTTAGACAGGTATCCGTCAAAGCCTTCTTCCAAATATTGCTCTTCCACATCCCCCACCGCATTTGCCGTCAAAACAATTACAGGTGTCTCAAGATTCTTATTGTCTTGATCAGCCCGTAAAAGATGCAGTGTCTCCACGCCGTCCGGTTCAGGCATCATATGGTCCATAAGAATAATGTCGTACTTCTTCTCTTTGGTCATTTCCAGGCACTGATTTCCGTCATTTGCAAAATCCACCTGCATTTCCGTACGTTTCAGAAGGTTTCCGATTACTTTCAAGTTCATTTTATTATCATCAACCACCAGCACCTTCGCCTCCGGTGCTTTGAACGTTTTCGCCGGACTTTCTGCCTCTGTGGGTGCATTTACATTTTTGCTTTCCAAGCTTCCCATAGCCGTCTCATCTATAACGGTCTGTGGAATCTCTACCATAAAACAACTGCCCTTTCCGACTTCACTGGTAACCGTAATACTACCGCCCATATTTTCTACAAGCTGCTTCGTAATGCTAAGTCCCAAACCGGTTCCTTCAATATTCTGATTCTTCTTTAAATCCAGTCTCACAAAGGTATCAAAAAGACGTTCAATATCTTCCTTCGCAATACCCATACCCGTATCCGAAACCGCCAACTGCAGGAAAAATCTGTTTTCTTTCCGTATTCCCTTAGCTGTCAATGTAACAGAACCCGTTTCTGTATACTTTACCGCATTGGATAACAAATTATTTAAAATCTGCGTAATACGAATCTCATCTCCGCTTAAAACAGCAGGAAGCGTTTCATCAACATCCTTTTTTATCTCCAAATTTTTACGCTTAGCCCGCATTTCTATACCTGAAACAACTGCTTTCAACATATTAGCCGTAGAATAATCCGCCTCTAAAATCTGCAATTTCCCGGCCTCAATTTTAGACAAATCCAATATATCATTAATTAATCCTAACAATATTTCACTGGCTCTATGAATATTATCCGCATACTCCCTTGTGTTTTCTTCCTTGCTTTCGCGCAAAATCATCTCATTCATACCCATAATGGTATTAATCGGCGTACGAATTTCATGTGACATACTGGCAAGGAACTGCGACTTGGATTCGCTGACGGCAAGGGCAAGATTTCGTTCCTGATTTACCGCTCGGACATTTTTTGCAGTTCGCATTCCTGCTGCAATCAAAAAAACTACAAGCCCTAAACAAAGGGGAATTCCGTTATAATGCGAACTGTTGATATATACCATAACAATCTCGCCGATTCCCCCCAGCATCAAAGCCACAAAGCCGATTGCAATCGCCCAATATTCCTTTATATATCCACGAATAATATCCAAAATAATCGTTACAGTCATTATGACAATCAACACTCCGATGATAATGTGAGAGACCATCATCGTTTCAAAGAAGTCTTTTATCTGCAAAATCTGCAACGTCGTTCCAAGCACACAATTTACGACTACCGCAATATAAATTGCCAGATAGGCGATGCGGTAACGACACTTTTGCACCTTATTCATATATGCAGCTATGGGATAAGGTAAAAGCATAATCATAAAAAATCCCAGATATACCGCCATCGTGCTGTTTGGGAATATAAACTGTCGCATTCTCGACTCCGCAATCATCCAGGAAGACGCCATAATAATACCGTTTCCCATATGTAACAATTCCACTTCCGTCTTATACATAAAACGGACAATGATACTTAATACGGAAACGCTGATTCCCACCAGCAACATAAACATTGCAATTATCAAAGACGGCGCATAGTTTTTGATAATATTCTGCCAAAGTGCAACATGATCACCCATATAAACTTCGCTTACATAGCCTGCATAAGAAGAGTCACTCATAAACTCAATTCTTAATGTTTCGCCACCATCTGCCTTGTACACTTCAAAAAAAACGTAGGAAATCGTACTGGTTTTACCAAAAGGCTGCGTATCAATGGTTGAATATTCCTTGCGCAATTCATCTCCCACATAGATTCTGAAATCCTGCTGCATACTGCGGATTGCGAAACTAATATCCGAAATATCTTCCGGCAAAACCGTTTCAATCGTAACCCATTCGCCCTGCTCCGTCTTGCATTCACCGGGCACTTCTATCGCCTCTTTTGTACCGTCATCCAAGACCTGAACCCACTCGCCTTCATAAAGTCCGAATTCTCCAATGTCTTCTAAATTCTCCGGTGGCAGCACAACTTCTCCAATGATGAAAAATACAAAGGCGGCAATTATCATCAACCCTAATATCCACTGTAAAATATTTGACGCTCCAAAATCTTTCTTCTCTTTCATACGTTTTCCCCTATATCATCTTCGTATTCCATTAACCTTCGTGTACTTTTATGAACAATTTCCTAAAAAAATATCACTGCTTTAACTCTTCTTCCATCAGAAAATCGTAAACTCTCCGGTTAAAATCCTTCGCCTCTTCATAGGCAGCATGCCCTAAATCCTCATACATATAAATCTCACAGCCTAACTTTTCCGCAATTTCTACAGACGCCTGTCCTGTAGTAACTTTGTCCTGTCGTCCGCCAAGCACCAGTACGGGGCACTTGATTTGTTCCAACTCATCATATGCATTGCAGGTAAGGTTGGCTTTTGCCAATGTAATAAAACGCTCCTTATCCTTTGGCTTTTGCACCGCTGTCAGAAAGGGCATAAAAGGTTTGTAGCGCTTCACATACGCATCCGAGTACATTTTAACCGCCATATCCACAACCAGTTCCTTGTATTGCTCCTGCCTTGTCATCTCAATCCAGTTGTTTATAACCTCTTTTACCACATCATTATTCCGTGAAAGTGTTACAGCAAGCACCATTTTATGCACCAAATCCGGCCTGTCAATGGCAAGGTACTGACCAATCATTCCGCCCTGGGAGACCGCAAACACATCTGCATTGACAAGTCCCAGCGCATCCATCGCCTCCGCAATATCCGCCGCCAGTTCCCTTACAGTAATGCCATCATAGACTTCCGTTCTCCTGTCAAAAAGATATACTGTATAATCCTTGGCAAAGATACGATACATATAAGCCAAGGAATTCGCTGCACCTTTGATTCCGTTGGTATTCAATCCTTGAATCATGATTAAGGTTTTGGAACCCTTGCCGAAGGTTATGTAGTTGATTTGTTTGTTGTTTAAAGTAAGTTTTAATTCTTTGGCGTTGTACATCTATTTTATTCCTCATCTACAATTCTATAAATGCGTCTACATTAAAGCACTTTACTCATACGAATTGCCTTCCAGCCGTTCGGACGCTCTTCTATACCGGTTTCCACAAAACCGCATTTTTGATAGCATCTGTATGCAGCCACATTAAAGTCAAATACATATAATGTCGCTTCAAATATACCAAACGTTTCTTTACAATACTGTAAAAATGCCGAAAGCATTTGCGTTCCCAAACCTCTTTGTGTAATGGCCTGGTCTAAAACAAATCTTCCAATCAAAGCAGTATGTTTCTGCTCATCTCTACTGATTACTTCAATGGTTCCTATCATTTTGTCTTCAAAATGCGCCTCGAAAATTTCTGCGCCTTCCTCCAGCCTGTCACAAATCTGCTTTCCGGTTAAAGGATAACTATATCCGTTGCCTGCCCATTGCCTTAAGAAATCTTCATCTTTGCACTTGCACCAATCTGCAATCAAATGGGCATTATTTGGATTTAATGGATTAATTTTTACTGTTTCACACATCTATTGAATCTCCGCCATATAATTAAGAATTATTTATCTTTATTGGACCGAACCAACTGAATAATCGACAGAATCACCGCTACCCAAAACGAAACACCAATCAAAGGCATAGTAATTGAAAATACCGTCCAGGTAGTCTGCGTACTTGCCGTAAAAATAGAAATAACAAATGCCAAAATCGAAATTAAAAACACTCCCCAAGAACAAATAATTGCTACTTTCATTTTTCCTCCTTTTACACTTTAAATTAACGTTTTCTCTTCGCCTCATTCCCGATTCTAAAATATGCTTTCATAACAAATCCTGTCAGCGTTAGGGATATTGTTGATATCACAATCTTGTTTCTCATAAACTCAAACTTCAAGAACAGCAGAACTCCAATCACTACAGCAATTGCAACAATGCAAAGCACAATTATAATTCTATAACTCGGCATTCCTGACGTTCTACACATATGTATGATTTCAAACACACACATTAATACAATGCAAAGAATAACAACACCAAAGAAGAAGATCATCGGTGCCGTAAACCACCAGTTAATTTTCGGATCAATTCCTAAAGTATTCTGCTGATAAACCATATTCCCAAGAAATACAAATATCCCAATCACCATAAAAATCAGTGAAAAATTTAAAACTCTTCTGACAATAATTTCAATCATATCTCTCTTCCTTACATCAAATTCTCATCAATAAAAGCAATGAAATCCTTTTGTCTCACTTCACTTTTATTACTTTTATACCACTCATAAGCATCTTTCAGGCCTGAACACAAATCCGTTGTCTTATCAAGCAACACCTTCTGCCGGCTCACATCCAGCTTATACTCATAATCATAAAAACTGAAATACTTCCGTTGTTCTATCGCACCGTCTACATTCACAATTTCCAATGGTGCTCCTACCACATCATAACACATTTTAACCCAATCTAAAATACTGACCGTCTCTTCATTTCCCACATTTAAAATATGTTCCCCAGGCTCCTTCTCAAGAATCGCATCCATCACCTTGCACAAATCTTCCACATGAAAGAACTGTAATTGCATACTGCCATCCTTTGGAATATAAAATTTACGCTCTTTTTCTGCGCACTCATAGACGAATGCTTCGCGGTATACATTATTCATAGGCCCATAAATATAAGGCGGTCTTATAACATATGCATTAGGTACGGCTTGTAAAAGTGCCTCTTCTGCGGCAATTTTATCCGTTCCGTACTGTCCCCAGAACTTATTAAGCCCCACGCTCTGCTCTTCTGTAAAAGGTTGCACATTCGTCTCAGGATAGACCGCACTGGAACTAATCATAATATACTGACCAAATCCTTCCAAACCTGCAAGCAAATCCTCAATATCCTCCGCCGTATAGGCTGTCACATCCAGCACTGCATCAAAATAATGTCCTTTTAAAACATCCTTACAATTATGTCGGTCCGCCTCCAGCAAATGTATGCCTTCCACCTGCGGTCTGCTATTACGGTTTAACACATAAACCTCATATCCTTTGTTTACATAATATCTTGCCACATACTTACTGACAAACACAGTGCCACCGGTAACGAGAATCTTCATATTGCCCTCCTTTTGTTTGTTATCATTTTCTTTCGGACCGTTATCTTCGCATATTGTGTGGATATTTTTATTCCATAAAGAACCGTTTTGAATGCGTCGGCACTTAATGAGCAAGGATACT
>JAZNTK010000061.1:0-2829 GCA_045591685.1 Lachnospiraceae bacterium | reverse complement strand
GCAGTGTTATTCTTTACCCGGTCGGTACGACCGTAGAGTTAAGTAACGGCGAACGGGCGCGTGTGGTAGAGAACTATGAGGAAGCAATTTTACGTCCAAAGGTAGTCGGACTGAAAACGGGCAGGGTTTATGATTTAGCATATGATTTATCCTGCGCCAATATTATTATTAACTAATGAGTGGAGGCTGTAATGAGTAACGAGACAAACAAGGGAAGAGCAATAGCACTTCTTCCGATATTGGTATTTTTAGTAATTTTCTTAGGCTCCGGTATTATTACCGGTGATTTCTACGCAATGCCTGCGATTGTAGCATTTTTAGTGGCATTGTGCGTGGCATTTATACAGAATAAGGGTGTTTCTTTTGACGAGAAGATTTCTGTGATTGCAAAAGGAGTCGGTGATGACAATATCATCACGATGAGTTTGATTTTCTTATGTGCCGGCGGATTTTCCGGTGCGGTTACTGCGGCAGGCGGTGTGGAGAGTACGGTTAATTTCGGTCTTTCCATTTTACCTTCTAATTTTGCGGTAGTCGGTTTATTTATTATCGGTTGCTTTATTTCGGTTTCCATGGGTACTTCCATGGGTACGATTGCGGCTCTTGCCCCGATTGCGGTAGGTATCAGCGAGAAGACCGGTTTCCCGATGGCAGTTTGTATCGGCGCAGTAGTCTGCGGTGCGATGTTTGGTGATAACTTATCGATGATTTCCGATACGACAATCGCAGCGGTTAAGACGCAGGGCTGTGAGATGAAGGATAAGTTTAAAGAGAACTTCCTGATTGTTTTACCTGCAGCAATTATTACGATTATTATTTTCTTTGTGCTTACGATGAACGGTGAGTATGCCGTGTCCGGTGATTTGGAGTACAATTTGTTAAAAGTGTTACCGTATGTTTTGGTATTGGTAGGTGCGCTTGTAGGTGTAAATGTATTCGTAGTACTGATAGGCGGAACAATCGTTTCCCTATTGGTAGGCGTTGGAACAGGCACCATTGCTCTTGACCAGATCTTCTTAGCTGTGGGAGGTGGCGAAGTGAATGGTCAGAGCATTGGTGGTGTCATGGGAATGTATGATATTACGGTTATTTCAATCGTAGTTGCCTGCATCGTATCTTTGGTAAAAGAATACGGCGGTATCCAGTACATCCTTAACTTTATCCGCAGCAAGATTAAAGGGGAAAAGGGCGGCGAATTCGGTATCGCAGCATTGTCCTTACTTGTGGATGCATGTACAGCTAATAATACGGTTGCGATTGTTATGGCAGGACCGATTGCCAAAGAAATCAGTGATGAATTCGGTGTGGATAAGAAGCGCTCCGCATCACTCCTTGATATTTTCAGTTCTGTAGGACAGGGATTAATTCCTTACGGTGCACAGCTTTTATCGGCAGCATCGTTAACAGCACTGACACCGTATGATATTATGCCGTATTTGTATTATCCGATTTTGATGGCAATTTCGGCGGTATGCTTCATAGCGTTCAGAAAACGCGCATAGGGTTATAGGGATTTGCTGTTTAAAAAGGGGTTTTTTGTTTTTTATCAGAGGATTACTATGTTTGGAAAGTTCAAAAGATTAGTATTACGTGAGGTTTCCAATCCGAATGAGAATTCAGACGGAGCGATTACCCTGCGTATCTGTTCACTTATCATTATCGCGTATCTGGCGGTTTTGACAGCCACTTTGCTTTATACCAAAAGTGCGAGCCTGATTTTGTTTAATATCATTTTTATTGCATTATTCGGGTATTTGTTCTGGCTGACATATTATGATATGACTAAGGGCGCATTGCTTTGGTACAACTTGGCAACTGTTGGCTTCGTATGCTTCGATGTAGCCTATATCGGCTGGGACAGCGGTATTCAGCATTATTTGTTCATGTTAATTTTGCTGGATTTGATTTTTACGTATATGAGCCGTGCGGTGCAGTTTGTGGTTGCTATATTATTCTGTGTACTCCGTTTGTGCTTATACGGTTTTTGCAAGACGCATGAACCGGTTGTAACAATTGAAGGAGCGCCTGATATTTTTATCCAGGTATTTACTACAGTTATTGTATTCCTGCTCCTTTATATCTGCGGATTAATGCTTTCCAAGGATTCGGTTGCCATCCAGCGTAAACTGACTAAGTACAACGAAGAACTGGAAGCAATGGCCAATACGGATACTTTGACCAAATTATGGAACCGTCTGCATCTGATGCAGTATATTGAGAAAAAAGTAAGCGATTCCTATAATTTTATGGCAATTGCTATCGGCGATATTGATTATTTCAAGAAGGTAAACGATACCTACGGCCACGAATGCGGTGATGAAGTATTGCGTACACTTGCAGATATTTTTAAAGAGCAGATGGACGGTCATGGTGTTGTTGCGCGTTGGGGCGGTGAAGAGTTTATCTTTGTTTACGAAGGTGTGAACGGGGATGAAGCCAAGATTAAATTGGTCGATTTGCAAAACGCCGTTAAGAAAGCGGTTATCCGTTATGAGGATTTGGAGATAAAAGTGACCATGACATTCGGACTTGTAGAGTACGAACCGTCCATGAGTCTGGATGATAATATCAAGATAGCGGATGAGCGTCTCTACATCGGAAAAGAATCCGGAAGAGACAGGATTATATACTAGAATTGCAAAAGGACCTGCAAAAGTAGGTCCTTTTAGTAGGTTATATGGGACAGGAGGAGTAGTATGGAACTGGTATTATTGACAGCCTTGGGCGTTGGCGGTGCCACGATAGTCGGCGCCGTTATCGGTTTTTTTGTAAAGGATGTGGACCACAAGACTAATGATATTATCCTTGGTTTTGCGGCCGGTATCATGC
>JAZNTK010000060.1:0-2357 GCA_045591685.1 Lachnospiraceae bacterium | reverse complement strand
TTTGAAGTTTCTTAAGAGATTGAAAAACTACTTGACATATAAAAAAACTGGTTCTATAATTCAAAATAATTTAATATATTATATAAACCGTTGAAGCGGAGATAACGGCAATGATGCCTTTACAGAGAGCCTGTGGCGCTGAGAATCAGGTGAGAAACAAGTTGTCAAATGGACCGCTGAGGGCGCAGCCAAAAGTGTATATACGCACCTAGTATTCTGCGACGTTTGGGCATACGTCAGTTGCCGGGGATATGTTGGTATCCTGCTAAGTGTACAGCAACATAGCTGTAAATCAAGGTGGCACCGCGGAGCGTGTATCTTTTAATTAAGTATCGTATTCGTCCTTGACAGATTTTATTCTTCTGTCAAGGACGTTTTTTATGCTTCATTGACAGAAGAATGATTATATTATCAGGAGGTGTGAAGCATGGTGCTAAAATTGTGGTGGCGCTTATGCGCCGGAAAATATGAATAGGACAGATAGGAAACAGTTAATGAAACAATAATCAAAATTGGAGGATAATACTATGATGTATAATAATACTGAATTTGACACTTACTTTAAAAACTACCCGGATGCTAATGGGTATTTTGGAAAATATGGCGGCTCTTATATACCACCGGAATTACAAACCGCTATGAATGAAATCAGTGAAGCATATCAGACGATATGTAAGTCGAGAAAATTTATTAGTGAACTGCGTCGTATCCGTAAGGAGTTTCAGGGCAGACCTACACCGATTTCGCATCTGGCAAGGTTATCTGATAAGATTGGAACGGGAGTCCAACTTTATGTAAAGCGAGAGGATTTAAATCATACGGGCGCACATAAGTTGAATCATTGTATGGGAGAAGTTCTTCTTGCAAAGTATATGGGAAAGAAAAAGGTTATCGCAGAGACCGGAGCCGGTCAGCATGGTGTTGCACTTGCAACAGCCGCAGCCTATTTTGGATTGGAGTGCGACATCTATATGGGAGCTGTGGATATAAAAAAACAAGCACCTAATGTTGCGAGAATGAAAATACTTGGTGCCAGAGTTATAGAAGTGACAGATGGATTACAAACACTCAAAGAAGCTGTTGATGCAGCGTTTATGGCATACTGTAAAGAATATAAGGATGCGATTTATTGTATTGGTTCTGTTGTGGGGCCACATCCGTTTCCTATGATGGTTAGGGATTTTCAGAGTGTGGTAGGAATTGAGGCAAGAGAACAATTCGTAGAAATGACAGGGGAATTGCCGGATGCGGTTGTTGCCTGCGTGGGTGGTGGTTCTAATGCTATGGGATTGTTTTCCGGATTCTTAAATGATTCGGTTGATATTTATGGTGTTGAGCCACTCGGAAGAGGTACTGCTCTTGGTGAACATGCAGCCAGTCTTACCTATGGAGAAGAAGGTATCATGCATGGTTTTAATAGTATTATGCTAAAGGATGAAAAGGGAGATCCTGCTCCGGTGTATTCCGTTGCAAGTGGTCTTGATTATCCGTCATCCGGACCGGAACACGCTTTTTTACATGACCTTGGCAGAGTTAAATATGATGTGGTAAGTGATGATGAAACGATAGATGCATTTTTTGAACTTTCACGAATGGAAGGCATTATTCCGGCAATCGAAAGTTCTCATGCAGTTGCTTATGGCGTGAAGTTGGCTAAGCAAATGGGTAAAGGCACTATTCTTATTAATCTTTCTGGTAGAGGAGATAAGGATATGGATTATATTATTAAGAAGTATGGAATAAAGTAAATTTCAGTTTAACGGCGCAATAAATTCCAATTTCATTAAGAAATGTAAGAAGCATATATTAGCTGATTTCCTCGTAGGATTTCTTGGCTAAATGCCTAGACAATTTCACATGTCAAGTCTAGCCTTGCCATGATTTATATGAAATTCCCCGAGAAAGGGGGTATCTTACCCCAGAGATAGCTACCCCTTTGTACGAGTGCAGCACAGGCTGCGTTGAATAATAAGTAAAATACAGATTCTCCTCCTCGAACCGTAATGGTTCGGGGAGGAGTTTTTTTGTGGGGAATAGGGAAAAACTATGTGGTGTATTGAGTTGTGAGGAAAGTGGTTGATAATTCGTAAGAATTATGATACGATTAGAAACGAACACACATTCGATAATCAATGGAGGAGGACATGAAAATGGAGTATAATAAATGTATAAAAGAATCTTTTACGGTTGTTGGAAAGGAAGGTTCAACAACAGCAGGAGAAGGATTTATTCAGACCTTATGGGAAGAGGCTAATGGTCATTTTAATGAAGTGGCACATTTGGCAAAAAAAGATGATAAAGGGAACATTGTTGGCATATGGGGAGCAATGTCAGATATGTCACGTTCTTTTCAACCG
>JAZNTK010000059.1:0-48359 GCA_045591685.1 Lachnospiraceae bacterium | reverse complement strand
TTTCTTAACTTAAGACCGAAAGCCATGTTTTCATATACTGTCATATGAGGATACAAAGCGTAGTTCTGGAATACCATCGCAATGTCTCTGTCCTTAGGTTCTACTTCGTTAACAAGTCTGTCACCGATTCTTAATTCACCTGAACTGATATCTTCAAGACCAGCGATCATACGAAGTGTAGTAGACTTACCACATCCTGAAGGTCCTACGAAGATAATGAATTCCTGATCTGAAATTTCAAGGTTAAAATCTTTAACCGCTTCAAATCCGTTAGGATATACTTTACATACGTTTTTTAAGGATAATCCTGCCATTTTATTGCCTCCTGATTTTTAATATGATTCCGCATAGGAATCGCGTCTTTTTAGATTATATAGAAAAAGAGAGAAAAATACCATGCCACAATTACACAATTTTTTGCCTAAATCCTTGGCAAATTGCCAATAAACTGCGAAAAAAAGAAAATCCTTAAGCATATTGCACAATCATTTTGCCATTCACTGTACAAGTTGCCTAAGGATATTGCTTTTTTATTTCTTTTCTTAATTTTTTACTCTTTCTCCTCTGATGATTCATCACTTTCATCAGCGTCTTCTTTTATCTCTTCTTCGGTCTGCTCAATAATTTCTTCATCTTCTACCGGCTTTTTCTTAGCATCCTCATCACCTAATGCCACAAAAACTTTTACCATGTTATAGGCTGTAAAAAATGCCACTGCCGATAATTCAAGAATCAGAAGCAACGGAATGACTGCAGGTGCAAAAGCACCAATGCCAACTACCAAGCCGTTCAGCAAAAACAAACCGATGGAACGGGGGAACTGGACGATACTTACAAAAAGTGCATTTTTTAAAGTAGTACCAACGGGATTGTCGTAGCGTGCCTGTAACGGAAATACATAAATCAAAACAAAAGACATCAAAAGCGTAACAACAAATACCAAAACCAGAATCACGGTACTCATCCATTGCTCTATTCCATCCATTTCAAGGTTTAAAAGATAATAATTCGCTCCAACAAAGACAATACCCACAAGACAAATGAGCCAAATCAGGGTGCCCTTCTTAAAATTGTTTTTAAAAGAAACAAAATATGGTTTAAAAATACCCTGATCCCTGTCTAAAACCATTTTTATCATAATATCATACAATGCAGACATTGCTGCACCTATGGTTATAACAGGTAATGAACAGATAATGGTAAGTACCGCCAATAACAGACAGTCAAAAATCCTGCTCAAGCCTTTTATCAGGGGGCTATCCGAATCAAATAACCAGTTTCTCACGTATATTTCCTCCGATTTATCTTAGTCTTACACCTGAAGTACCTGAATCACTGCCAAATACTTACTATGTAAAGAATCCACATTCCATGCAATGCTGTCGGAACGTTCCCAGAATTTCTCCTGCGCACTTGCCTTATTTCCGGCAATCGCCTTGGCAACGTCTTCCTTCCACTCAGGCACCACAACAGCCTTAATATTCGTACTCTGAAGTCCCAAACAGAACATGGCAAAATCCAAATACTGCTGTTTTTCCAAATTATTTAAATGCAGATGTTCCAAAAGTTCTTCCACTTCCGGCATATACTGCTCATAACGAAGCTTTTCGAAAATTTTCTCTTCCGCACAAAGGTTATTCAACAAATCAAACACTTCTTGGGAATATTTGGTTCCAACCTGTTTTACAAACATATGGCTGTCAAAGTTCTGACCCATGGCATGATGATATACGTCCGCAGCTTCTGCCAAGCTTAACACATCGGTTTCAAATCCAAGCAAATAATCCCTTTTCGGAATCTTGTTATATCCTACGCGATGGAATAAAAGCATTTTAGCCTTATTTTCCATGGGAGGAAAATATTCGCTCAACAAAAGAAAACCAAATACGGAATGTGCTCTGTACTTGTTAAATTCGTAATTTAACATATTATCCATATTTTCGGTTTTATAAACACCTATGTCATGCAATGCAGCAAGCACAAAATAGTCTGCCAGCACTGCAGGTGCATATTTTCCGGTATGCTTTAACATTTTATACATTATGTACGCGGTTCTGATTCCGTGGTCAATGGGACGCTGGTCCAAAGACCTTAAACTGTCACAAATCGCATAAAAAACGTCTTTTCCTTTTAAATTCTCCATATGTAACTCTCCCTATTGCTATTTTCCCTTATATTATATCCCTAAAATATATCCTTCCGCATGGATGTGACACGCATTCCGGCTTCCACCCGCTCAGGCTCCAAATCATAAAAGCCCAGCTTATGATAAAATTTTACCGCATATGGCGAAGATTTAACAGTACAAAATGAAATATTTTTTTCACGAAGATAATTGCACAATGTTTCCATCAATGCACGTCCCACTCCCTGTTTATGGTATTTCTCATCCACAAATAAAAGCGAGATAAATCTGCCGCTTCGTAAGGAAATCAGACCGATAATCCGATTTCCGTCCAAAGCTACCCATAAATGGTATTCACCAATCATAAACATCTTGCGAAGTGCATTATCCGAAATAAAATCAAGAAAATTCTTAACTCCTTCTGCCGAATACTCGTGAGCTTCAAATCTCTGAAATGTTCTCCAAGCTAAAGCCATAGCGTCTTCCCATTCGTCTAAGTTTGCCCTGCGCACTTCATATTTACACATATTGCTCATGTAAACTCCATTTTTACTTTTTAATTTTTATAAATCAATTTCTTTCATATCGATTCGCTTTTGACTACTCCGCTTCTACACGGTTAGGTGATTTTTCTCCCTTTTCCACGCTAATGGCATTCTCAAGAGTTACTCTTGCAATGGCTTCCATAGCCTCTCTTGTAAAAAATCCCATGTGAGACGTTACCATTACATTGGGGAAGGTCATAAGTCGTGCAAGGTTATCGTCCCTGATAATATCGTTAGAACGATCCTCATAAAACAAGCCTTCTTCTTCCTCATAAACATCCAATGCCACACCGGCAAACTTTTTATCCAAAAGAGCATCGATTAAGTCATCTGTATTAATCAAGGCACCACGGGAGGTGTTGATTAAATATGCATCCTTTTTCATCAATCCGATGGTTTGCCTGTTAATCAAATGCTTGGTAGAACTTGTCAGCGGACAATGCAAGGTAATCACATCTGCATTTTTAACCAGTTCTTCCATAGATACGTATTCTACGTCCAACCCTTGCACAGGATAGGGATCATATGCCAGAATCCGCATATTGAACCCTTTTAAAATGCGAATCATGGACTGTCCGATTTTACCGGTACCAACCACACCGGCAACTTTACCGGAAAGGTCCGTACCCATCAAACCATTGATATTCATATTAAAATCACGGCTTCTGATATACGCTCTGTGAATATTACGGTTGATGCAAAGGAACAAACCCATGGCATATTCCGCTACCGCATCCGGCGAATAGCTGGGTACACGCAAAACTTCCACTTTGCCTTTTGCTGCTTTTAAATCCACATGATTATATCCTGCACACCTTAAAAGAATAGCCTTGATGCCCATTTCGTGCATTTTATCAATCATACTTGCATTGACGGGGTCGTTTACAAAAATACAAACTGCATCACTTCCCGTAGCAAGTACCAATGTTTCCTCATTGAGTGCCGCTTCCACAAAATGTACGTCTACGCCGTATTCTTTGGAAAGCGGACCAAACCAGATTTCATCATAAGGTTTTCTACCGTAAAAAGTTACTTTCATAGTGTTCCTCCTGTTTGATGAAGCCCTATATTATGTTGCAAGTCACATACCTGCATTTTATAAAATTCTACTATTCCGATTCACTGTTACCGCTAAAGAAGTTCACGATGGAATTCCAAAGGGTTGAAAAGAAGCTCTTAATACTTTCCCAAAGACCTGCTTTTACTTCTTCCGTAAAAATACCGTCCAAAATCTCCTTCGCTTCTGCCAAAACAGTTTCACCGTATTTGTCATACAAGTCTCCCGCCTGCTCTAAAAGCTTGGTAGGATCAATATCCAAATCAGCAATTTTTTGCATCAAATCGGCAATCTGCTGCTTCTGCTCATCGGTCAGGGAAATATTAAACTGAAGCTCTGCATTTGCAATAATGTCTTTGATTTCCTCTAAATCCGTGATATCGCCGGCTATAACTTCTGCCTTGATATAATCAATAACTTCCTGAAGCTTATCCGATTCTTCCTCGGTATCTCCGGTACTTACCACATCTCCGGTAACCACAAGTTCTGCCAGCGCAATTTGCTGAGCTTCCTCATCCAAAGTCTCTCCTGACATCTCTTCGTATGCCTTCATGGCACCGATTAATGCCGCGGTTCCTGACAACGGAAAAGGTCCGACAACCAGAATATCCGCATTTTCCACACCTGCCGTAATCAGTGCGTTACGGTACATATTAATAGTACAGTAGTTGATGTTTACGGTAGTAAGACGCAGTCCGCTTCCTGCATCGGTTTCTTTTACCATAACGCAGGAAAGTGCATTGGTTCCAATAACAGAACTGTCAATGTATCCGTCCAGATACTCATGCTCTTCTTCGTTGGTAATATATACCACGTCGTAGTCTTCCAAATCCTCTTTGGCGATACCCATTTTATCCAGAACAACCTGTAACTGGTCTTCCTTCAAATCCGCACCTAACGCAAGGTAGGGTTTATTTTCATTTTCCACAATGGCATCCGCAATTTCTTCTTCAGTCGGTAAATACGTTACAACACCATCCTGTGTACTGCTTTCACCCTCAGTATAGGTTACAACACCGTCTGTCGTGGCAAAAGCGGTCATAGGCATAGCCATAACCATGATACCAACCAGTAACATGCATAAAATCTTTTTCATTTTTCACCTTTCCTTTCTTTCAGGTCGGGTGTTTATCCGATGTACGGGCTTCATAACCTTAATATGTCCTTTTATGATAAAAGGTATTCAGATTAACAAATTTCCGCTCCGGCAGGCATTTCCTTCTCAGGTACCATAAGTGCCAAATTGCCTTCTGCGTCTTCCGCACACAGAATCATACCCTCAGATACAATTCCCGCTAAGGTAGCAGGCTTTAAGTTCACAAGAACCATAACCTTCTTACCAACCATTTCTTCCGCACTGTAGTGCTGCTTAATACCGGAAACAATCTGTTTCACACTGCTGCCGATACGAACCTGTGAACAAAGGAGCTTTTTAGACTTCTTTACTTCCTCACAGGCAATGATTTCGCCCACCTGGAACTGCATCTTTCCAAAGTCATCATAAAGAATTTCTTCCTTGGGTTCAATATCTATCACAGAATTTCCACAGTTTTCCGCTTCGTCATTCTTTTCTTCCGCAGGTGCCGCTGCTGCCGCACGCTCTGCAAACATAGCGGTTGCTTTCTCGATTACTTCGTCTTCTTTTAATCTTGCAAAAAGAATTTCGGGTGCATCGGTTACCTTGTTGTCGTTAGGATACAATCCAAATTCTCTCAACTGGTCGAAGTCGCGAAGCTCGGTATTTAACTGCGCTGCAATCTTCTTTGCGGTAGAAGGCAAGAAGCTTTCTAAAAGAGATGCACCGATGATGATACCCTCTGTTAAGTTGTAAAGTACGGTTGCAAGGCGGTCTGCCTTTGCTTCGTCTTTCGCAAGTACCCAGGGTTCTGTTTCATCGATATATTTATTACAACGTTTGAAAAGTGCAAAAATCTCAGTAAGCGCATCTGCTACGTGAAGGGTTTCCATCTTGGAAAGAACCTTATCAAGAGTTCCTGTTGCAACAGCTTTTAAGTCCTCATCAACTGCCTCGGTAACGCCCTTGTTGCTTACCACACCGCCAAAGTACTTGTTTGACATGGAGATGGTTCTGTTTACAAGGTTACCTAAGGTATTTGCAAGGTCAGAGTTAATACGTTCAACCAATAATTCCCAAGAAATGGTACCGTCGTTTTCGAAAGGCATTTCGTGAAGTACGAAATAACGTACTGCGTCCACGCCGAAAAATTCTACCAAATCGTCTGCGTAAATTACATTGCCCTTAGACTTACTCATCTTGCCGTCGCCCTGTAATAACCAAGGGTGGCCGAATACCTGCTTAGGAAGGGGCTCATCCAAAGCCATTAAGAAAATAGGCCAGTAAATCGTATGGAAACGGATGATGTCCTTACCGATTAAGTGAAGGTCTGCAGGCCAGTTCTTGCCGTACATATCGTCGTGGTTGCCGTCCGCATCATAACCGATACCTGTGATGTAGTTGGTTAATGCATCCAGCCACACATAAACTACGTGTCTGTCATCGAAATCTACAGGGATACCCCATTTAAAAGAAGTTCTGGATACGCAAAGATCCTGTAATCCCGGTAAAAGGAAGTTATTCATCATTTCATTTTTACGGGAAACGGGCTGAATAAATTCCGGATGTGTATTAATATGTTCAATTAATCTGTCAGCGTACTTGCTCATCTTAAAGAAGTAAGCTTCTTCCTTAGCAGGTTTTACATCTCTGCCGCAGTCGGGACACTTACCGTCTTTTAACTGGGACTCTGTCCAGAAAGACTCACAGGGTGTACAGTAAAGGCCTTCGTATGCGCCCTTGTAGATATCGCCCTTGTCGTATAACTTCTTAAAAATCTTCTGCACCTGCTTCTCATGGTAATCGTCTGTGGTACGGATAAACTTATCGTAAGAAGTATCCATTAAATCCCACAAGCCCCTGATAGTGCCTGCTACATCATCAACGAACTCCTTGGGAGTAATTCCGGCTTCTGCTGCTTTTAACTCGATTTTCTGACCGTGCTCGTCGGTTCCTGTCTGGAAGAATACATCATATCCTTCTTTTCTTTTAAAACGGGCGATGCTGTCCGCAAGGACAATCTCGTAGCTGTTGCCGATGTGGGGCTTGCCTGAAGTATAGGCAATCGCCGTCGTAATGTAATACTTTCCTTTGTTCTCCATTTTAGTTGCCTCCTATTTTTTGTTTCGTTTCTTTTTTTAATTTTATTTTCTCATCAATTAAACTTGCTACACATAATAAGTGAAATATACTAAATATACATGTGCCGAACAATCCAACCTGCCTCCATTGAAAAGCAGGAGTATTCGTTTTGATACCTGACGCATTTGAATATAGTTGTCCATTGTATAAATATACCGTAGCCGTCGTGTCGTTTGAATATAATTTTCCGTCGCTTATATATCCGTTACTACCTAAAATCCCTGAGTTCTCTGTATCTGCCTCATTCTGTGCATTCGCCTTAATTTCGTAATCAACCATTTCCATGTCATTGACACTTTGAAGTTCATAACGAACTCCTTCGTATACTACAATCACTTTATTTATATGACTAGTACTATTACGTGCGCCACTTATAAGTTTCACTTTTTCGGCACTTATTACAGTAACTTCAACTTCTTCATACTCAAGAGTCTGGGTTTTTACCTTATTACCAAAAAAGATTAACAAGAAAACTGATATTAACAATAATATAAAAGTAGCTGCTATTATTCCAATCTTCAGTTTAAGCATTTCGCTTTTCCTTTCTTCTGTCTGCAGTTAGAATTCATCCGCTATGCATCCACCGCTTCTACTTCATCCAAATTATAAATGTATTTAAAAGCGATAATATCCGAAGAATCGCTTGCCTGACCCTCCAGCTCCTCTTTCAAAGAATTATCCTCATCAATGATAAAATAAATGCATTTGCATCCGTATTCTACCGCTTTCGGCATAAAATAATCCGCCACCCACCGGGTATCCTCCGGAATATTCTCAAATCCGCTCCGGGTATCCGCCACATAATCGCAGTTTTCGTGCTCTTTTATAATGTTTAAGGCGTATTCCAGCGGTGCTCTGTAATCTTCGTTACAACAGAACTTCTTCCATTTGACGAAGACTACGTTGTAGTTGGGTTCATATTTGACTTCGCAGAATTCTGAAGTGTACATAGGGCTCCTTTCTTTAACTATCTACTTTTATTCACCTTGCGGTACATTTTCATTTAAACTTTTGTTACGATAATTCAAGTTTGTCCGAAGCGAATATCCCTGCTCTTCCCAGAAATCATTGGCCACATCATTATCCTTAAAAACCAGTCCAAAGACTTTACTGATACCCTCTTTACGCAAGGCATCTTCTGCCTTCTCCACAAGCATACGCGCAATTCCCTGTCGACGATAATCCGGATGCACACACATATGATGAATCATTCCGCGTCTTCCGTCGTGACCGGTAAGAATCACGCCGACGATTCTTTTATCCTTCTCTGCATCATCATTCATATATGCCAAAAAGCAGGTTGTCGGATTACGCTTCAAGTACTTCTCTATTCCTTCTCTGGTGTCATCCACCGGATTCATCGCACGTCTTGATTGCTCGGTGCTGTTCCATAGTTCGTAGATTGTATCGTAATCCTCTATAACAACAGGTCTGATTGTGATGTTCATTGCTTTATTCTAACCTCCGATAATTTTCATTCACCTAAACTTCTAAAAATTTCCGGTTATAATCTGAAAGAGTACTATAATGACCATAATAACTGCCACAAAAAAGAAAAAACCTGCCACGAAGAGACCCTTTTTCATTTTCGTTTTTCTGATGACTTTCATTGCAGCTTCTTCTGTATCAAAGATGCTCGGGTCATCTTTTAAGAATTCTCGGATTTTGTCGGTTCTTTTATTTTCGCAGATATAATGGTCTCCACTAATCTCACGAATTTTCCAAATGCTCACTATTTGACTAGTGAAATTGATTGTGTATAAGTAGTCTCCTATTTGTTTCATGGTTTTATCCCCCCTTGCATATAAATCTATATCTGTTGTTAGTCTTATGTTGAAATCAGAAGCTTCTCTTACTCTACAACTAACCGTTTATATATACGCAAACCACCACAACCACAACAATACCGATAAAAATCATTCCCACGCCAATCATGCCGAGTTTACGGGCATTTCCGGCTTTCGGGTCATATATACAGCGGGGATTTTCCGGTGAAATCAGAAGTTCTCTTACTTCGCCCACCTTTGCATATCCTCTGTTTGCGTAGACCTTTTCATGGCTTCGGTATACCTGACCTCTATAAGTGTATTCGTATATCGATCTCCTTTGATTTAATTTCCCACTCCCGGAAGCGCGTTCCTGAGAAATACATTTTCCCTGAACACGTTCTTTCATATATTTCTTTGCAACAAATGCGGTGCGGAATTCACTCAGAGAGATTCCTAATCCCACCACAAAAACAAAAGAAAAACCGATCATATCCTTATAGGTTAAAGACGGCAAAAACATTTTACTGCAAAAAACGCCTATAACGCTTAACACAATAAACACCACAAACAAAATGACAATATATCCTACCATTCCCTTGCGAAGTGGTGACGGTCCCATTTGTCCGTTTTCAACAGCTTTAAATCTAAATCTGTTGGCGTCTTCCAGATTCGCCTGACTTGCGTCACCCATATACATCTGCCCGCCTATTACTTCTATACCAAGGGAATTGATATCATCCGGGCTAAGACTTTCCATTCCGCCTTCAGTAATTTTTCGAATCAATTCAGGGTCCGATATCTTCATCTGAAAGGGATTGTTGTTATCCCGCTCATCTATATTCATTTGCTAATCCTCCGTGTTGATTTTATATAAAATATACGGCTTTCCTTCTACGCACAGGGCAAGTATGGGGTAATCCGTATTCTGCGCGTTGCGGAGAATATTAGAATTTTATCTTATATAACAAAAAACGCCCCCTGTTTCCAGAAGGCGAATTGACCGCGTTACCACTTCTTTTCATTTGCTCCTCACGAAGCAAACCTTGGCGGGTACCTGTGATACCCTGTCGCTTTAACGGGCGAAACCCGTCGCAGCCTTACCGCCTGTGCGGTTCGGTGCGCCACTCCAAAGCCATCTTCAACTGCTCACTACATCTGTTCCTCTCAGCCGGTTTCCACCGGGAACATTCTCTGTGAATGCCTGTAACAGCCTACTCTCTTTTTCACTGCGTTTGTTTTATTATGTTCCTTTTAAATCTAACATATTCGGGCGTGAATTGTAAAGGGGGAATTATGAATTGGATATGATATAATCGGCCTTCTCCATGGGTGAATACTCCTCAACATATTTGCGTTCTGCCGGAAAATAGCGGTTTTCGTATTTTTCCGTAATTTCTTTGTCATCTCCGATATAAATATCTCTTCTTAGCACTCTTTGCAGACGCACCACTTCCGGCACATCAATATAAATCATATAATCGAAAATCTGATCATATTCTTTTCTTTGCAAGAATATTCCTTCCACTAAAATGAGTATTTTATCACCTAATATCTCCTTTTGAATCGCATAATCGTCATTGTCCTTATCATAAATCTCTATCTCTACTTCACCGTATTGAACATTTTTCATTTGATTTACGATATTATTAAAATAATCAAATCTCCATTGCAAATCATAATAACATTGCCACTCGGGGTACTGTGAATTATATCTTACATTGCGCTTGGTGATGAGTTCATCAATATGTAATAAAACCACCTGATAGCCATGGTCAGACAATTTCTCGCGAAGAGCCTCGCAAATTGTACTTTTTCCGGCACCACCGAGACCGTCGATGCCAATAATAGGCGTCCTAATATCTTGAACCTTTTCCATAATCTGTTCTGTAAGTTTACTAATGTCCATAGTTAGAAACTCCTTATATTTTTCAAACATACTATAGCATTTTATACTTATGGGCGCAATGTTTGTTTAAAACCACAAATTATAATACATTCTTGACATTCATATTCTTGAATGCTATATTGATTCGTAGAAAAGGAAACGGGTTTTTACCATACGGCTAATGCTTATATGGTGTGCTTCGTTTCCTTTTCTTTTTTTATAATTTCGTTGACTTTTTTTTCATTGCATTACATCATAGCATCAAGAAATGGGTTTTCGACTGAGTAAGGTCTTAGAACCGGAAAAGTGTGCTCGTTTCTTTTTTATGCCAAAATGTCTTTATCTTTTCCCCTAAGCAACACATCCACCACAGGGCGAAGAATTTCCACATTCTCAAGTTTATTAATGGCGCACACCTTTCTTCCCGCATCTTTACTGGAAGCGCCGCAATGATATGCACATTCTGTGGATAATCCATAATCAATTATAATCCATCTATCATGACAATCAGGATTTCCTTTGATATGCAAAGGCGGATATTGCTCTGTGAAATCATTTACAACAGGCGCAGTTAAAAATCCCTTTCTGCCATGCCCATTTTCTGTAAATATAATAACCTCTACACCTTTCTTCTTTTGCGATAAAAGTTGCAAAGTTTTCGTATTCACATAATCATCCACTACATAAATACGCGAAGTGGCTTGCTGATAAATATCAACATATGCTGCATCTGCTTCAAACTTCTGCCCTTTATATATTACATAATTTTTATGATCTTTATCGGATATAAAATTCTCATTCAGCATATCTATACTACTCTGAATACCTATCATATGCTGTTCGGTTTTATTTTGTCTGTCAGAAATGCCAGCCATTTGTACAGTTAATTCGGACACCTTGGCAGTTACAAGACTCATCTCTGATTGCGTCGCAAATTGCTGATTCTGCCGTATGTAATGACGCATTTCCCGAAAAGCACGCATAATGAATATACTCTGCTGCTCCGCAAGTTCACCGCGTAAGACCGTTGCCAACATATAAATACCTTGCTCAGTAAATGCGTAAGGCATTTTCTTAACATGCATACCTCTTTTATTTCCACTTTCATTTAAAGTCGCAATTTGCGACTTTAAACAGTTTTCGATTTTTTCCTCGTTTAAAGTCACAAATTGTGACTTTAAACACTTTTCAAAACTTCCTTCTTGTGAAGTCACAAATTGCGATTTCACAAAGTTAATCTCATCACGCGTCAGTTGAAACATGAAATCTTCCGGAAATCTTGCAATGTTACGTTTTACTTGCTGATTTAGTTTTTTTACTTCATACCCATAAATCTCCGCCAAATCATAGTCCAACATTACTTGTTGTCCACGTATATGATAGACGCAACTACTTATTCCTTCTACTGTCATTACCTTACTATTTTTTTCTTTTGTATCTGAATCCATTATTATATCTTCGCTCAAATATTAACCTCCTTCTGCTTTTATTTAAACTGTGAAATATCCGAGAGAACTCTCGTTGAAAAAAGAAATTGTTTATTAAAGAATGGCGGGGGAATTCCCCCGCCCACATTACTGAATTACTATCTTATTATATGAAATGGCTCTCAACTACGCAAGTTAACTTACGAAAAACTCATCGACAACTTTCGACAAATCGCCCTACAACTCCGTATAAAACATCCCCATCAATAACTGCACGCCAATGGATACCGCCGTAATTGCCGCCCAACAGCAAAATCCCATAAGGATAGGCTTGCCACCTTTTTTTACCAGATTAATCAGATTAGTGTTCAAGCCAATGGCGCACATTGCCATGGCAATAAAAAACTTCGCCAGCCATTTCATTGCCTTTACAAACGTACCGGTGTAAATCACTGTAAAACCACTCTCCGGCAGAAGCCCTACAATTGTTGTGATCACCGAAGCACCTATAAAATACAAAATAAACCACGGGAATATCTTTTTAAAAGAAAATTCACTGCCTTTATTTCCCGATTTCTTGGCTTTATAGGTACGAAACAGCGCCAATGCCAAGGTAATGGGAATAATTGCAAGGGTTCGCACCAACTTAACCGTAACCGCAGAAGAAAGAATTCCTTCCACTCCGTACAAGCCTTCCGCTGTGGATGCTACCGCTGTCACAGAGGAAGTATCGTTAACCGCCGTTCCGGCAAAAATCGCGAAACCTTCCGAACCAAAGCCGATTGCCTGTCCGAAATACGGGAACACCAAAGCCGCAATCACATTAAAAAGAAAGATAACCGATACGGACTGAGCCACTTCCTCGTCATCCGCGTCAATTACCGGTGCCGTTGCAGCAATGGCAGAACCTCCGCAAATGGAAGAACCAACGCCGATAAGGCAGGATACCTTTTTATCCATTTTTAAGACCTTCATCATAAGAAAGGCCACAATAAGCGACGTGCTGATCGTCGATATGATAACAGGCAGACTCTGGCTACCCATCTTCGCAATGGTTCCGAGATTCAGGCTGAATCCTAAAATAATAACCGCCCACTGCAGAATCTTCTTAGAAGTAAATTTAATGCCGTCTTTTAAGTTATTATGTGCGGGAAGCTTAGGCGCAACCATCGCAATAATCATACCCATCAAAATGGAAAATACCGGTGCACCGATAATCTCCATTGAAAAGTTCCCTATTTTACATTCGCTTAAAATCGTGGCGATGCCTGCGATTAAAGCACATAATAATATGCCTAATATCTTATTCATCTTTTGTTTCCTTTTCGTTTTCTTTTAAGTACTTATTCCTCAAATGTGTATGATAAAAAATCATAACCGGAATGCCTAAAATGATTACTCCCATGGAAAGAATGGACGGCACCACGGATTCCCTCATGAAAAGAGCCAGCAACCCTGACACAATAATTGCCACTCCGTACAGCGCCCACATAAGTCCATGTTTTTTATTCCACATATTGACATCGGAAAGTTGCGATGGCCGGGGCGGTATCTCTCCGGTATAAAAAGCCACCGGCTCCTTTGCTCTCAATTGCCAGATTCCTATGCCAAGCATAATCATTCCTACTCCGCAAATAATCACCATATACATTATTAACTCTGCCGTCGACATGAAAAATCTCCTACTTACTTTATTTTGCACCATTATTCATGCAATTCATAACCACGCTAATCATCATTTCTTTCTCATCCGGTTTAGATTCCGCTATCATAATGGTTAATGCCACCAAAGTATGGTCATCAATTAACTTTTGACCTTCATGAAACAAGGCTTCATTTTTATCCAAAAAATATAAAAACATTGTAGCCGCAATTCTTTTATTACCATCAAAAAAACTATGATTCTTCGTAACGAAATATAAAAGATTAGCCGCCTTCTCCTCCAGACTCGGATAAACTTCTTCTCCGGCAAAGGATTGGTAGATATTACCAATACTTCCCTTGAAAGAATCATCTTTTTCACGACCAAACAGGTCTGATTCTGCCCCAAATCGCATAGTTGAAATTACTTTCAAACACTCTTCGTAAGTGAGAGTATATACGGATTTACTTCCTTTCGGTCTGCCCATCCGTTGATGATCATAGTCATCCAGCAAATCCAGAGCTCTGCTGTAGCTTTCCAAAACCGATAAAATCTGTTTGCTATCCAGAGAAGTTTCTTCATTTTTCATGATTCACATTACCCCTCCTTCGTATCTTTGAAACCATTATAGCTTGTTATTTATTAATACGCATTGTGCAAATCGCCGATTTATACATCCAGCTCCAATTCCACGGGACAGTGATCCGAACCAAATATATCCGTATGGATCTTCGCGCCCTTTAACTTATCCTTCAACGCCCCGGATACCACAAAGTAGTCGATGCGCCACCCTGTATTCTTGGCTCTCGCACTGAAGCGATAAGACCACCAGGAATAAATATTCTCCATATCAGGATAAAAGAATCGGAACGTATCAATAAAACCATTCTCCAAAACCGTACTGAATTTGCCACGCTCTTCATCCGTAAATCCGGGATTTTTACGATTGGTCTTAGGATTCTTTAAATCGATTTCCTTATGAGCGACATTAAGGTCTCCGCAGTATACTACAGGTTTAGTTTTTTCTAATTCCTTAATATACGCAAGGAAATCATCCTCCCAGCGCATGCGGTAATCCAAACGGGCAAGTCCGTCCTGGGAATTGGGCACATACACCGTAATCATGTAAAAGTTCTCATATTCCAATGTAATTACACGGCCCTCATGGTCATGCTCTTCCACGCCAATGCCATATTTAACACTTAAAGGAGTATGTTTAGTGAAAATTGCCGTTCCGGAATACCCTTTCTTCTCAGCATAATTCCAATATTGCTCATATCCCGGCAAATCCAATTCAATCTGACCTGCCTGCAGTTTGGTCTCCTGCAGGCAGAAAAAGTCAGCATCTATTTCATTAAAAAAATCCAAAAATCCTTTTTCGCGACATGCTCTGATTCCGTTTACATTCCAAGATATAAATTTCATTAGAAATCCTCCTCCGATAAAAATATCATTGATTATCTTTCAATATCAAAAACTACGCCTTCATCCGTTTGAATCAATATCAAGTATTTATCACCGATTTGACACCACATATCATCGGGCAGGCTATATTTTGCAATGGTTCCGGTTGCTTCCCAGCTCTCAATCCATCCATCGGCACTATCCATATTCACCGACTGAAAAAGATATCTGGATGCGCCCTGTGAAGCCGATGCCGAATCACCATTATCGATTACTACCGTCAAGCCGTCTTCATAAGGTGTATAACCCGGTTTTAATACAAAGTAAAAAGTTCCGTCCTTTTCAATGACTTCGAAATACTCGCCGGAATTCTCCGGAGTCAGCTCAATTTTTTCCTCCATATAAACAGACTCAAACTCTGCCTGTGTTATGGTAAGTGGCGCTAAAAGACCTTCAACCGGTAGCGGGGCAATATCCTGCCCTACTTCTATGCTTTGTGCTTCCCCTGCGGAAGTTCCGCTTTGTTCTTCCCCGTCAGAAGTTTGGCTTTCAATCATACCTTGGGTATCAATGTAATAAGTTTCACCTGCATTACCCAAAACAACGTTGGTATCCGTTGCAATTTCCACCACACCTTCTATAATTTCCACTGTGGTACACATCTGAATTCTATCATACGTAACCCTGAAAACCGTTCCTCTGACACTTAGTGCCACATTGGGCGTATGCACTTCAAAAGATGATCCATCAGACAATTTGTTATCTATGGTAATCAGTGTTGAACCGTATTCCAGATGAAGAGTAATGCCACCTTTCTCACTCGTCCCAACCGCCTCAATAGAAAATCCGGTATTCTCTTCTGCCAAAATGTGCTTGTCATCATCTGCAAGAAGAAGCATGTTGGATTCTGCCTCTGTATTGACCGTATCTCCCGATTTTAAATGTATCCCCCGAAAGATTTCAACAGAATTCCCTTCGCGATTTAATTCCACTGTACCTTCCATGGAATCAACAGTAATCAGTCGGTATACATTGCTTTTATATATCAAAACAGCAATCATTGCCACGATTACTAAAACCAATGCAATCATTGCTACACATATAAGTCCCTTTTTATTTTTTACTTTTGCCATGTTGCTTTCCCTTTCTAAAAATAGCGACTCCCGCAGGAGTCGCTATCCTTACTTTTCTTATTTTACATCATCCGGTACCGCTGTTTCAATATCCTTATTCAAGAAATGCTGTAATTTCTCGCTCTTGGGATTTTCAAATACTTCCTCGGGTGTACCCATTTCTTCAATGACACCGTCTGCTACGAAAATCACCTTCGTGGCCACTCTTCTTGCAAACTCCATTTCGTGGGTTACCACAATCATGGTGCTGTCAGAAGATTTTAAGCCTTCGATTACCTTTAATACTTCGCCCGTAAGCTCAGGATCCAGCGCACTTGTGGGCTCGTCAAAGCAAAGAATGTCGGGATTGAGAATCAATGCTCTTGCAATGGCCACACGCTGCTGCTGACCGCCGGACAATTCGCAAGGGTACGCATCTTTCTTATCCGCAAGTCCTACTCTGTCCAGAAGTGCCAAGGCCTGTCTTTCTATTTCTTCGAACGCAAGGCGCCTCTCTTCTCTTCCGCCGCCGTTTTTCTTGATTTTTTCCGCCTCAAGTAACTCTGCTGCCAAAGTCAGATTACGCAATACATTATACTGCGGAAATAAGTTAAACTGCTGGAACACCAGACCGAAATGCAAGCGGTTCTGACGAAGCTGCGCATCGCTTAAATTTTCTGCCTGCGAAGCATCATAAATCACCTTATCATTTACTCGAATGGTTCCCCAATCCGGTGTTACTAACTGATTTAAGCATCGAAGAAGCGTGGTTTTACCGCCGCCGGAAGACCCGATAATCGCCAAAACCTCTCCTTTATCCAAAGAAAAGGAAATTCCTTTTAATACTTCTTCTTTACCGTATATTTTACGAATATTATCAACCTGTAACAAAGCCATCTTTTTTACCTGCCTTTCTCTTTCCTAACCTGCGTAGTAGTTTAATTTCTTCTCGATTTTACCGAAAAGAATGGTTAAAATACCCGTAAAGAGTAGGTAAAATGCGCCGATGTAGAAGATAGGCCAGATAATTGCGTGCAAGCCTACGATGTCCTGTGCCGCTTTTAACAGTTCCACTACGGAAACTACGCGGGCAAGGGACGTATCTTTTACAAGAGTAATAACTTCGTTACCCATAGGAGGTAAAATGCGTTTGATTACCTGGAACAATACAACTCGGAAGAAAATCTGTGTCTTGGTCATGCCAAGCACCTGTCCGGCTTCATACTGTCCGGCCGGAATGCTCTCGATACCGCCACGGTAAATCTCCGAGAAGTACGCTGCATAATTTACGATAAAAGCTACCACAACCGCAGGGAAACGGTCCAAGCCCTGAATACCGAAAATAAGTCCCGGTCCGTAGAATACCAGAATAACCTGTAACATCAAAGGCGTTCCTCGGATAATCCACACAATGCCCCTTGTCAGATAGCGCAAGGGCTTAAATCTGGACATAGAACCGAAGGCAATCACAAGGCCCAAAGGCAGTGCACCAAGCAATGTAATGAAAAACAGGATTAAGGTAACTTTAAAACCGTCCAACAATTGTAATGTAACTTCTAAAAAACTCATATGTACTCCTTCTCTTTTGAGAAAATTAAAGGTCTTGCGTCTTGGACGCATATCACTTTCTATCTTACCTTATTATACAGAAAAAGGGCAAGCAAACTTGCCCTTATCTTTTATCTTTTTTATTTAAAATCTTAGTAAACTACGTTAACACCGTACTTTTCACCAAGTTCCTGCATTGTGCCGTCTGCCATAAGTTCAGCAATTGCACCGTTAATTCTTTCTAATGTATCAACGTCTTCCAAACGTAAGCCAATAGCATATTCTTCCTTAGCAAGTTCAATGCCTTCTACTACCATAAGGTCGCTGTAGTCTGTTTCATCTGTAATTACGGCTCTTGCAAGTACCCAGTCAAGTACACATGCTTCACAAGTACCGGACTTAACTTCAAGAAGACCATCCTTCTGAGCAGATACACCAACGAATTCATTTGTAGAAAGAACTGCATCATCTTCGATTGCGCTCTGTCCTGCAGAACCGCTTTCTGCACAAATGGTAATACCTGTAAAATCTTCGATAGCTGTATATGTATCAGCGTTATCCTTATTGATTACAACAACCTGCATGTTTTCTACATATGATGTAGAGAATGCCATATCTTCTTTTCTTTCTTCGGTAACAGTAAGACCGTTCCAAATACAATCAATGCTTCCTGACTGTAATTCGAATTCCTTCTGATCCCATTCGATTACCTGGAATACAGGTTCTACGCCAAGCTTAGCACAAACAGCTTCTGCAAATTCGGTATCAAAACCGGTTAAATTACCTTCTTCATCATAATAGTTCATGGGTTCATAAAGAGTAATACCGATTACAAGAGTTCCCTTATCTTCGATATAAGCCCAATCATCCAACTGTGAAGAGCAACCTACCAATAAAGTTGCAATCATAAGTGTTGCCAATAAAATTGAAACAATTTTCTTCATTTTCGTTCTCCTTCTAATTTACTCTACTTTTCTCTGATAAAGCACTAACATACTAGCATGCAAAAACCCTCTTTGTCAACCGATTATAAAATTACGAATTCAGGTATGCAATCTGCTCCTCGGTTAACGCGTCGATAGCCTTACCAAGAAATGCTAATTTTCTTTCAGCCACGTTATTATCAACTTCCTTAGGAACGTCGATTAACTTAGTGTTTAATTCGTTGGCATGCTCTACAAGATATTTTGCTGACAATGCCTGAATTGCAAAGCTCATATCCATAATTTCCGCGGGATGTCCGTCTCCTGCCGCTAAGTTTACAAGACGGCCTTCGGCAAGGATGAAAATCCACTGACCGGTAGGAAGCTTGTAACCCATAATGTTTTTACGCATTTCTTTCTTCTCTACGGCGATTTCTTTTAATCTTGCCATATCAATTTCACAGTCGAAGTGTCCTGCGTTGCAAAGGATTGCACCATCTTTCATTACCGCAAAATCGCTCTCGTCGATTACTTTATTACATCCTGTTACGGTTACAAAGAAGTCGCCAAGTTTCGCCGCTTCATTCATGGGCATTACCTCAAATCCGTCCATAACCGCTTCAATTGCCTTAATGGGGTCGATTTCAGTTACGATAACCTTAGCGCCCATACCTTTCGCACGCATTGCAGTACCTTTACCGCACCAGCCATAACCTGCAACAACAACTGTTTTACCTGCTACAATCAGATTTGTGGTACGATTAATGCCGTCCCAAACAGACTGGCCTGTACCATAACGGTTATCAAATAAATGCTTACAATCAGCGTTATTTACTTTTACCATGGGGAACATTAACTCCCCAGCAGCATCCATTGCTTCCAAACGAATGATGCCTGTGGTGGTTTCTTCGCAACCACCGATTACGTTAGGAATCAAATCGCGGAATTCAGTATGCATCATATGTACCAAATCACCGCCATCGTCAATAATAATGTTAGGACCCACTTCAAGCACCTTACGGATATGATGGTTATATTCTTCTTCGGTTGCATCATACCATGCGTGTACTTCAAGACCTGCTGCCACCAATGCTGCCGCTACGTCGTCCTGAGTTGACAGAGGATTTGAACCTGTTACATACATTTCGGCACCGCCTGCTGCCAATACCTTACAAAGATAAGCAGTCTTTGCCTCCAAATGCACGGAAAGCGCCACCTTCTTGCCTGCAAAAGGCTTTGTTTTAGAGAATTCCTCTTCCAACATTCTCAAAAGGTCGCAATTTCTTTTAACCCACTCTATTTTACGTTTGCCGCTTTCGGCCAAATTAATGTCTCTTATTTCGCTGCTCATATTCATTCTCCTTATAAAAGTCTGTCTGTCGGAAAACTGCCCGCAGACTGCCTTTATTATATATGAGAACAAGTAAACTTGACAAGGTGCTTTCTCTTTTATATTTGTATAACTTACTCTTTCACCTCTTCGTATATCTCCCTTATCAGGAAAAAGCTCACCGGTCCCAGCACAATACCTCCGATATTGAAAAACTGCATCCCGAAAAACACTGACAAAAGCACCACAATCGGGTACACGTTTATTTTATCTCCGATTAGCTTCGGCTCCAGAATCTGTCGCAGAAAAACGCAGATACCGTAGACCAACAGGCTTCCGATTCCCTGCCATATTTTCCCTTCTATAAACATAAAAATCACTATGGGAAGTAACACAATACCGCTTCCGATAAAAGGAAGCATATCCAGAAAACCTGTAAGAAATCCCCACAAATACCAACGTTCCATACCACAAACCCAAAGCCCTACCATAGCAACCACAGACACACACACAACAATAATCGCCTGAGCTTTTACATAGATTTTAAGGAGATTTAGAATCTTGCGGCTTAAGTCCCTCACCCTTATAAAACCCTTATTTTCCGATAATTTGGATTTCATTTCATCATAATCCTTCGTCAGCAAAATAATGGCAATCACCGTCACCACAATACCAAACACTGTATCAAAAATGGTTCCCGCATAAGAATACGAAGCATTCAATGCCTTGGGTGCAAAATTCTCCTTAACACTTACCATCAGATTTTCCGTTCCCTCCAGAACGCGCCTCTGTAACTGCCCTGAATCCAGCTGCATTTTATCCCCTAAGAAATCACAACAGGTATTTAAGGCTGTCATGCAGCAGTCCTTTAAGTAATCTTCGTTCTGACGAAAGTCGCCTACCAAATCCATGCACCAGCAAATGCCAAACCACACTGCAAGCAAAAGAACCACTGCCAAAAGCCCAAGAAGGATTCCCGCCAGAAGGCCTTCCGGAATTTTAATTTTTTGATGAATTTTTCTAAGAATCGGCAAAAAAATCAGGACAAACAGAAAGGCAATCATAAAAGGTGCCAAAAGAGGAACTGCATAACGGAAAAAAAGCAATACCGCCACCGTAATCACCGCCAGCTTAATAAAATTCCTTTTCCACAAATCCAATAAAAAACTCATACCGCACCTCTTTTGCTGTTTGCATGAGATTAGTATGAGTTGTTTCTTTTAAAATTAAACCTGTTAAAAACACTTAGGAGCCGTAAACTCCATTTCCTTTTTCGTCTTGGGATGTATAAAAGATAGGCGGTATGCACAAAGCTTTAATCCTTTTTCAATCCGAGAAGAAAGCTCCGCCGACTCCGGCGTACCATATTTCGTGTCTCCGAGAATCGGATGTCCCGCGTTAGCAAATTGTACACGAATCTGGTGATGCCTTCCGGTAAATAACTGAATTTCAACTTCAGAATACATTTCTTCCCCGACAGATACCGTCTGCATTACCTTGTAGAAAAGTTTTGCCTTTTTGCCCTGCTTTGCTTCTTTACTACCTTCTTTTATGACGCGGGAAGTATTGGTTTTGGCATCTTTCAGTAGTATATCCTCCAACACACCTTCCTTTGATACTTCATCATAAGCACCGTACACAAGGCTGCGATAGATTTTGCCGGCTCTGCCATCCTGCACCTGTGCTGACAATGAGGCTGCGGCTGCCTGGTTCTTAGCAAATACAAGCACACCGCTCACGGGCTGATCCAATCGGTGAACCACTCCGATGTAAGGATTCTTAGCACCTTGGGTTACAAGATAATTTTTTAATTCACTGACCATATCCTGCTGTGCAATATTGGCAGACTGAACCGCAATTCCCGCAGGTTTATAACATACAAGGATATCCTTGTCTTCGTAAATAATTTGCGTTTTCATATTTACACCCTATCCTTAAGACAAATTTATCCTTACACCTTAAAGCGATACCCTACACCCCAAATAGTCTCAATGTATTCGGGCTTGTCACTGCTTTTTTCAATCTTTTCACGAATTTTTTTGATATGTACGGTTACGGTCGCAATATCACCCACGGACTCCATATCCCAGATTTCACGGAATAATTCTGCCTTTGAGAATACATGGTTGGGATGTCCTGCCAGGAAAGTCAACAAATCAAATTCCTTGGTGGTAAAAATCCTTTCTTCGCCCTCAACAAATACACGTCTGGCAGTTTTATCAATACGCAAGCCTCGAATTTCGATGACTTCATTCTTATTCTTTACCTGACCTACAAGACGCTCGTAACGGGATAAATGTGCCTTAACACGGGCCACCAGCTCGCTGGGGCTGAAAGGCTTGGTCATATAGTCGTCAGCTCCCATGCCAAGTCCGTATACTTTATCCAAATCTTCTTTCTTGGCACTTACCATAATGATGGGAATGTTCTTTTGCTCTCTGATTTTGCGGCATACTTCATAACCTTCCATTCCGGGAAGCATCAAATCTAAAATTACCAAGTCATAGTCATGAGTCAAAGCAAGGTCAGCGCCTTCGGCACCGTCACCGCACACCTCTACCTCAAAACCATTCATTTCAAGATAATCTCTCTGAAGCTCTGCAATTGCTACTTCATCTTCTACTATCAAAATCTTACTCATTCTTCAGTCCCTCCCTGTTTGGAACTCTCATCCACCGATTCTTTTTTATTGCCGGTTTCCTTTTTATTGCTATCTGCCTTTTTACCGCCAAATCGTTCTTTGATACCCTTCTCAATTTCGTTAATGCCGAAGTTTTCCAAAGATAACTTCTCCGCCTCGGTCTCAATTCGTTTGGCAGTGTTTTTAATCATTTTTTCAATCTTGTTAAAAGGACCGCTCTCTTCAACTACTTCCGGTTCCTCTACAATACATTTACGCAGGGTAAAATGAATGGCAAGGCCCTTGCCTTCTTCACCGGTTGCCCAAATCTCACCGCCGTGCTCTTCCACAATCTTTTTACTGATGGAAAGACCGATACCACTGCCGCCCTGAGCAGAGTTGCGGGAAGCATCCGTACGGTAAAAACGCTCGAAAATCTTTTCCAAATCCGCGGCAGGTATACCTTTTCCGTTATCTTCCATATCAACACGTACAAGATTCTTCATGTCTGCCACGTGGATGGATATGGCGGCTCCCTCTTTACGACGATATTTTACACTATTATTGATAATGTTGTTAATGACTCTTTTTAACTGCTCGGGGTCTGCCCAAATCTGCACATCGGCTTCCACTTCGTTGGTATATGAAAAATGTATGCCCTTCTGCTCTAAATCCAGACCCACTTCCTCAATACAATCGCCGAAGTAATCCGTCACCGTAATCTGATGGAAGCGGTAAGGAATGCTCTTGGCATCCAGCTGGGAGTAAACAGTAAGCTCATTAATCAGCAAATCCATATCATTTGCCTTATTATAAATGGTACGGATGTACTTATTCATCTTCTCCGGCGAATCTGCAACACCATCCATGATACCCTCTACATAACCTTTAATGGAAGTAATCGGCGTCTTTAAATCATGGGAAATATTACTGATTAACTCACGGTTAGTCTTTTCTACCAATGCTTTTTCATCTGCAGTATTTTTTAACTGCTTTCTCATGACCTCGAAATTATCAAAAAGATCCTTAATTTCGCCCTTTTCCTTTGTTTCAAGCTCTGTATCCAAGTCGCCTTCCGCAATTTTTTTCATAGCATCTTTTAGCTCATTCATAGGGCGGAAAATACTGCGTCGTAACCAAATAATCAGCAAGATACCCGTAACCACCAATACTACAATCATGGCAAAAAGCATAGCTGCTACCAATGCTTCCGACACCATGGTATTTACCTTGGTTACCAGATAAATACTACCCTGACTTCCGTCTTCGAAAGTAAACGTAACCTTTTTAACAAGGCGGCGGATATCATTAAAATAATATTCCAGCTCCGTATCCGCCAAATCTGTTAATTGCTGTACAATCGGGTCATACTGCGTCTCTGCAGATATATAGTAGAGACTTTGATCCTTTTTTACAACCACGAAAGCAGATACTTCCTGAAGACCTTCATCCAACTCTCCGAGAACTTCCCTGTCTTCCAGCTTTTCCGGATCGTTTGCGGCATAATCTTTAATTGTTTCGTAGTGCTCATTAATAATCTCTCCATAAGCAGACGCCGGATTGGACGCAAACGAAAAACTGATACTGTCCTCACCGTAAGTATCACGCATATCCAGCACCACACTGGCACCGATTACCAGATAAGCCACCGCCGTCAATATAATCGGCAGCACTACAATAATTATAAAAGTAATCCAAAGCTTGGTTTTTAATTTCATAAAAATATCTCACTCTTGATTTTTATCTTTCCCCAGTATAACATAAACCACAGAAAGAACATGACTTTTATTCTAAAATTTTTATAAAAAAGCCATAAAAAGCAAATTTTGTTTTCGTATCTATATCAGATACCCAATAAAAGGAGGAATTTTTATGAAAAAAAGATTTACAAAATACATAGCAATTCTAAGCTTAGTGCCGGTGCTGTTTCTCACAGGCTGCTCACAAAACCCTGCTTTTGAATTTGATATTATGAATGAATTGTTTGAGGAATTCGAAGAACCGGAATCCCAGACAGTTGTGGAAATACCGGAAGATTATGTGAAACCGGAACTTCCTGCCGATATGAATGAAGCATATATTGATTTCTCTATTGAACTTTTTAAAAGAAGTTTAGTAACCGGTGAAAACAGCCTTATTTCTCCCGCTTCTGCTGAATTTGCCTTAACTATGGCAGCTATGGGTGCAAACGGAGAAACCCTGGATGAAATGTTAACAGTTCTCTGCCCCGGCAGTACTCTTGAGGAACTTACCGCTTACACAGGGGACTTAAATGATACACTTACTTATACCAACAGAACTTCCTTCCACATTGCCAACTCCATGTGGACTAATGAAACACTTTTAGGTGATTGTTTAAATGAAACTTATGCAGATACCCTAAAAGAAGAAATGAACGCCGAAGCTACCATGCTTCCCTTTAATGACCGTGCCGTAAAAGAAATCAACAGTTGGGTGGATGAAAATACAAACGGCATGATTCCTTCTCTTTTAGAAGAAATTTCTCCCGAAACTGCCATGTACTTAATTAACGCCATGGCATTTGAAGGCAAATGGTCAGATCCATATACAGAATTTCAGATTCATGATGAAATTTTTACCAATGCCGCAGGCGTGGAAGAAAATGCAGAAATGCTTCGTGAGACCGGCAGATTTTATTTGGAAAACGATGATGCCACCGGTTTCATTAAATACTACGAAGGCGGAGAATATGCTTTCCTTGCCATGTTGCCCAATGAGGAAGGTGCAATCGAGGACTTTGTAGCAGACATGACCGCAGAAGATTACATGACATTCTGGAACAGTGTGACAAGAGATTATGATGTAAGAACCGCATTGCCTTGCTTTACCTATTCCTATGACACCATTATGAATGACGCTTTAATCGATATGGGAATGCCTACTGCTTTCTCTGAAGGTGCGGCAGACTTTTCTCCTATGGTAACCGATGAAACCGTTAACTTATATATCAACAGAGTCATTCACAAAACCTTTATCGAATTAGACGAAAACGGTACCAAGGCCGCAGCAGTTACTGCAGTGGAAATGAACTGCGAATCTGCCATGATTGAGGAGCCTCGGGAAGTGAAGGAAGTCATTCTTGACCGCCCCTTCGTCTACGCAATTGTGGACGCCTCTTCCGGCCTGCCCATCTTTATCGGAACCGTGAATTCGGTTGCTGAGTAAATAATAGGTCGCATCTGACATAGATTAAAATTAAAAAGCAATATATCATTTTATAAGGGGTGTTTGTACTCGCCGGTATTTAGGCTGTGTTTTTTACAGCCTTATATACCGCTGCGTAGGACAACCAAGCGAGAGCGTCCCCATTAAAAGATATATTGCTTTTGTTTATCTATGTCAGATGCGACCTCCTACTGAACATCAAATACAATGCTCCAATCGCCCTTGATGCTGCCGGAACGGATGTCGCCTTCTCCCATGAGAGTGTAGCTTTCCAGTTGTTCTTCGGTGATTACGAAATAAAATTCGTCCACCAGAACTTCTTCTTCGCCGACTTCTTCATGCCACATAACAGCCATGTTGGGATAGATTTCATTTCCGGCTTCATCCAGCATATAAATGTTCATGTGGCGGTCCGCTTCCTCGAAATTGCCTCGGAATAATTGGACTCTGAGAATTCCGTCCATATAGGCAATGCCTGCAATTTCCATGGTATTCGGGTCAAAACCATCCAGAGGAATATCCAGTACTAAATGCCCGGGGCGCGGGTCAATTTCGTTGCCGGATAACGTAAGCTTATCCAGCGCAGGATGCATCTCGCCCACTCCACCGCTACCATTCAATGATACTGCTTTGACAGCGCATTCTTTTACGATATTTTCCAATGAAATTTCCTGCGTATAACTCTGACAGTCCGTTAATAACTTGGATACGTCAAATTCCATTCTGGTAGGATCAAATTCGCCTTCATAACTAAGCAAATCAATCTTAAAATATGCCTTATCCTCTTCCTCGTTATATTCTATAAAATAACAACCGCCAACATTACTTTCTGCACCGTAACTACGCATATGATAGCAATCATACATATCCACCATACCGTGAATATAATCACCGGTACCGTCATCGCTGAAAGACACCAGAACCTCTGCCGTATTTCCTTCGATTCGCGCCGCTTCCATATTCATGACAATTCCCTGACTGCTGTCTGTCTGCTGTACCGGAATCAGATAATTCACAAGCGACGGAGCATTGCGTTCCAATACTGCATAAAACCCGGGAATATTCTGCGCTGCGGCAGGTACACCCAATATCAGAACAAGACAACTTGCCAAAGCCACTGTTGCCGGACGTAGTATTCTGCCTATACCACGCTTTTTTGTCTTCTTTTCCGACGCCTCTTTTGCCATCCATTCTGTAACCTGCTCTTCCGTGATTTCTGCTTTATCTTGCAAGCCTATTTTATCATAAGCACTTTTATACGTTTCCTGAAACATTACACATCCTCCTTTAACCATTTCTTTAGCATCTTTCGTGCCCTGGTAAGTCTGGCCCGCACATTGGAAGGCTGTAACCTTAATGCTTCGGCAATTTCTTCGGTACTCATTTCCTCATAATAAAAGAGATGGATGACCGCCCGATATTTTATGGGAAGACGTTTTACGGTTTCTATAACCCTCTCTTCTTCGTCTGTTAAAGCTTCCTGTTCCTGCAAAATCCCTACGCTAGCTTTCCGATTGCCTATAATTTCCCGGTCACCAGCCTCTCCGCTGCCTTCCCTTACCGAGTCCATACTTACCGTTTTCTGTCGCCATGCCGTTTTCCATAAGTTTTTACACAAATTCGAAGTAACACGAATAAACCATGCTTTTTCATGCTCTCTACTCTCAAAAGTCGGATTTGTACAGATATACCGCAACATAACTTCCTGCCTGATATCTTCTGCATCCTGAATTGTTTTCACCATGGAAAAGGCAAGACGATACACACAATCTGAATTCCTGTTAATAACCTCTGTCATTGTTTCTACGCGTAGATTATTCTGCATCTCATCACCACCCTTCACCATATATACAAATCAGTATTGAAAAATGTTACAAATTCGAAATTATAAATTATAAATATTTTTTAATCTAAAAAGCTGTACAGACCACTCAATCCATACAGCTTTTCCTTCACTATAATATTACTCTTTTCCCTGGTTCTTTATAATCATAGCACAGCCGTGAGAAGGATTATATATTGCTTTAAGGGGTGTTTGTACCCGTTGGTATTTGGATTGCGTTCTTTGCAATCCTATATACCACTACGTGGGGCAACCAAGCGGGAGCGTCCCCGTAAGCATATATATCCTTCTCACGGCGTCCCCTTATAAATCCAAGCGTCCCCTTATAAATCCACGGCGTCCCCTTTTATCGTAAAATCACCCACATCAGATAGATAATGGTCAACACCAGACCAAGGCAGAACAAAATCAAACCGTAGGATAAACTTCTTCCGATAATCTGGTTGTTTTCAGCCTGCTCTTCCCAACGTACCGCAAAGATATGCTCGAAAGACTTACGAATAGGATTTTTCTTAAAGAAGGTTTTATTCAATACCCAAACCACTTTATCCGCTATCACTGCAGCCATATGTGTAATGGGATTACCTTCCGGCAACTCATGAGGAAGTGCACTATCTCTGTATATCGTTTTTCGAAGCAATACAACAGGTTCATCCACAATACAATCCAATACTCTGCATATCACACCACAGATAAAAGGAATAAAACGAATCAATACCGGTCTGTAAAGCATGTTTTCCAAATCCAACCACTTTGGCCAGAAATCGCCGTATTCTTCCTTTCCTTCGCTATTTTTACTCATAAGACATACACGTACCAGCGCATAATATAAAATCACACCGATAGCGATGGAAATCAAAGAACCCTTCATGTTATGGAACGCAAAATAATGTACGGAATGATCAAGAAGTCCTACCTGGAAGAAAACCTGACCGAAATCCATAATGAAATCTGCCGTAATATTGGGAATTACACCAATTACGGGAATCACTGCCGCGCTACCAAGCAAAGCAAATGCAGTGCCAAAATTCATATATTTTTTCTTTGCGTCAAATTCTTCCTGTTTTGCCGCATCATTGTTTTTCTCGATAAAGATGCAAATATATAACTTCAACATATACGCAAGCGTACATCCACCGGCAAATAAATACATCATCTCAATAAAAGCAGGGATGGAAGATGCCTCCAACATTCCCTCATGAATCAAAGTCTTGCCCACATATCCGTTAAAGAACGGAATCCCGGAAATACCTATAACTCCCAATAAAAATGCTATATTTAATAAAGGTTTCTTACGACCGAATCCTCTGATATCATTTAAATTCAGCTTATGGGTATTCATGTAAATTACACCGGCCGCCATAAAGAGCACCAACTTCAGAATGGAATGATTTACCATATAAATCAAAGAACCTCTTGCCGCCAAAACATTCTCTCCGTGCGATACCGCAAGTATTGCCACACCGGTAAGAATAAAACCGATTTGTGAAAGGGATGAACATGCAAGCACCCTTTTTAAATCAACAGAGAATAAGGCAAGTATCGCTCCAACCAGCATGGTTACCACAGCAATCGCAAGCAACATGTATCCAAACCAGCTTGTATATTGGAAAATCTGTATCGTCACCACTACAATGCCGAAGATACCTGTTTTAGTCAGTACGCCGGATAAAAGTGCCGATGCCGGCGCCGGTGCTACCGGATGGGCTTTCGGTAACCAGATGTGTACAGGAAACGCACCTGCTTTTACTGCAAAGCCGAATAAAATGCAAATACCTGCTGCAATTACCTGTCCCGGTAACTTAGTTACACTGCCGAACTCAAACATAATCTCCTGGGCAATCACCGAAAAAGTTACCGTACCGATAGCATCCCACAGCATAAAAATACCCATCAACATAACCATACCACCGATAATGGAAATTCCCAAGTAAGTCTCTGCCGCCTTTAACGCTTCCGGCTTCTCTTCCTGTGTCACCCACACATACGATGTGAGAGACATAATTTCAAAGAAAATAAAAGTTGTAAAGAAATCCGTGGATAAAAAGACACCCATGGTTGCTCCCAAAGTCAATAAAAGGAACGCATAAAAACGATTCCTGTTATGATGCTTTGCAAAATATTCCGGACAAAGCAGGGTTACCATCATCCACATAAATGCCACTACCAGGGCATATACACTACGGAATCCATCCAAAGTAAAATGCAATCCCAATCCGCATATTTCCGGCAGTTCCAGTTCAAAATTCATGTAGGTGCCATACACTACGGGAGAAACTGCAACACTTCCGCCGGTCAACGAGCCTAAAAATCTTCCAACCATTCCGTAAGCCGATAACACGGTAAATGCCACCAACGCAAATTCACTTATAGCAATAAAATTTGCCACCAAATTCCGGGCTTTTTTACTTTTTAAACCCACCAAATAAGAGATAAGGGACCCTAACATCGGGTAAAATATCATTATGGCAATCAAAACATCATATCTCATACAAAACTCCACTCTGCCGCAACGCGGCATACAACGTTGTTTTTATCCAATTCCGCTTTCTGTTCCGTCTTTCATCCGTCAGGACAGTTTTTATAAAAGTCCTCCTGCGATTTGTGTAAAATAATCCACAATAGGGCCGGAATATAATCCAAACAATACACAACCGGCTGCAAATATATACAAGGGAACCAGCATTCTCCAGGAAGGATCTTTGGTCTTTTCATAATCTGCATCGCCTTCTTCCGGCTGTAATACAAAAGCTCTGATGACTACCGTCATCATATAGATACCTGTTAAAAGTGCCGAAATCAACAATGCTGCAATTCCCGCATAAGCCAATACATTGCCGCTCTCTACTGCCGCTTTGGTTAAATTCCACTTACTTACAAAGCCGCATAATCCCGGTACACCCATTAAGGCCAATGCCGACAGAGTAAACAATGTAAAGATCTGAGGCATCTTTTTACCCAGACCGTTTAACTGATGTACAAAGGTTTTGCCACTCTGCACAATTACAGCTCCGGCACATAAGAACGATAATATTTTCATAAAAGCATGAAATACCATGTGACTCAAACCGCCTACCAATCCCAAGGGCGACATCAAAACCACACCAAAGAGAATGTAGGATAAATTACTAACCGTCGAGTATGCCAAACGTCTCTTAAAATGTGTCTCCTTTACTGCCATGGAACATCCATACACAATGGTATATACTACAATTCCCATTACAACATACTGTGCCCAGGTTCCTTTTAAGAAGTCAGGTCCAAACATATAATAAGTCAGACGCATGGTTGCAAACGCACCGGCCTTTACGACTGCCACGGCATGAAGAAGTGCCGTAACAGGAGTCGGTGCCACACCTGCCTGGGGAAGCCAGGAACTTAACGGGAAAATGGCTGCTTTTACACCAAATCCCATAAACGCCAGTACATAAACCAGTAATAATATATTTTCACGATTGCCCACAGCCACTAAATCCAGTACGCCGCCATAAGCAAAGTCCGGCGTGATACCATAAGTAATCACGAAAATCATACCGATAAAAGCAAAGGCCGCACCACCGATGGAATAATACAAATATTTGCGGCTTGCAAGAATGGCCTCTCTGGAGCCACTGTGCATAACCAAAGGAAATGTAACCAGTGTCAGCATTTCATAAAATCCGTACATGGTAAGCACGTTTGCCGCCATGGAAATACCAAGTGTTACGCCGTAGGTCATGGTATAAAACATGAAAAAGGACTTTTCTTTTCCTTCATGTTTCATGTACTCAAAGGAATACAAAGTAGCCAACGGCCATAAAAAGGCCACCATGGCAGTGAATACACTACCCAGACCATCCAATCGGAATGCTATACTCAAATCACCGAAGAAATGAATCAGGTTCATGGTTTCTCCGGGAGGATTGAACAAAATACAAAATACCAGAATACTGGTAAGAATCACGATGGACTCCACATAAATATGCATGGTCCGTTTCTTTTTAAAGGGAAGAACAGGCACCAGCGCACCGCCAAGAACCGGAAGTAAAATTGCAATTGGCAAAATATAAGATGGCATGATTTCTCTCCCTTCCTAGAATACTTTTGCCGGAATCCAAAGAATGTAATCTGCAATCACTTCAGAGAACACACCACCGACAAAGCTTAAAGCAACAAGTATGATAATAGGCACCCACATCCATGCAGATGCTTCTTTTTTTACGTTATTCTTATAATCATAATCTGTTCCGGGGAAAAATCCCTTCATAGTAATCGGCAACAAATATCCTGCCGTCAATAACGCACTGGCAAGTAAAATTGCCGGAATCAGATAACGGAATGCTCCTACCTCTGCGACGAGAGCTCCTGTAGCAAGATACCATTTGCTGACAAAACCGCCTGTGGGCGGAATTCCGATTAATCCAAGGGATGCAATCGTAAATCCCCAGGTAGTAAGCGGCATTTTCTTACCGATACCCGTTAACTCATCCACTCTTTCCTTACCGGTTTCATGGATAAAGGCACCTGCGCACAAAAACAGTGCCGTTTTGATAAGTGCATGAAAGATTACATGCAAAAGGGAACCGCTCAGCGCCGTCGGCTCCAATACCGCCAATCCTAATAAAATATAAGAAATCTGGCTTACGGTAGAATACGCAAGTCGCTTTTTTAACACCTTTTCGCGATACGCAAGTAAAGAACCCATAAAAACGGTAATCAAGGCGAGAATCATCCATACGGTCTGCACCCAGGTTCCTTTTATAAAGTTCGGACCTACGATGTAATACACCACACGAATCAACGCAAGAACGCCGGCTTTTACAATCACACCGGACAATACTGCCGATGCAGGGGCCGGTGCTACGGGATGTGCGGTGGGAAGCCAGGCATGCATGGGAAACATACCTGCTTTTACACCAAAACCGATAATTGCCACCATAACCGCTACCAAAATCAGTGTAGGATGTGCGGAAACCTTCAACATATCCAAAGTACCGCCGGGAGTAAAGGTTAATGTGGTGGTGTTCTGATACAAAAAGTAAATGGCAAACAGACCCATATAAGCGCCTGCCAACGAGTAGAAGATGTATTTTAATGTCGCCATAATGGCCTCTTTCGTCTTCGTCTGCATTACCAGAGGGAATGACAACAACGTCACCATTTCAAAGAACAAATACATGGTGACCAGATTTCCTGCAAAATCCAAACCCTGTAATACGCCGTAAGTCAAAAGGAAGAATCCGTAATAATTCTTTTCCCCCTTCATATAGCGGAATGAAAATGCTCCTGCACATACGAAAGCAATCATGGCAATCCAGGCAAATATAACACCTACCTCATCCACACAAAACATAACCGGGATATTATCAAGCAATGTAAAAAGCTTCACCGGCTTTCGGGCAATACCGCTAAGAAGCACATAGGCACTGCTTCCCGCAGATAAAAGCATTAAAATGCCAAACAATATATGCATTTTTATAAAAGGTCTTTTTGCCTCTTCCTTTGCCTTCAACAGGTTTTGGGGCATCAACAGTATCAGCAAACCGCCCAAAACAGGCATCAGAATCGGTAACAATACAAGATAATTCATCTTTGCACTCCATTTTTATTTACTATTTAACGAAACATACTTAAACCGCTCTCAATGAGACTTACAATTGTGGTAGACCACATACCGAGAACCACGTTTAATATAATAAAACATACGATAGATACCACATAAACCGGATTTTTGATTTTTAAGGAAATCGGCTGTTCGTTTTCCACCGGCGAATAGAGACGAATAATGGTCTTCATAAAATAAATAGCATTCAATATCGTACTTATGGCTAATGCAATTAGCGTTATCAGCATTTTGGTATCTGCCAGGATAGCCGCCTGACTAAACAAAAGCTTACTTACAAAGCCGGAAAACGTAGGAATACCAACCATGGAAAGACCACCGATTGTAAAACCGATACCGGCAATTACATTGCGGCGTCCTGCACCGGTAAGATCAATAAATGCCTTACTGCCACCGGAAACATCTCTAAGCCCCATAGCTGCAATGAATAACAACGCCTTGGTAGCCGCATGAGAGAAAATATGGAATACGGAAGCCACCATACCGGCCTCGCTTCCCAAACCAAAGCCCATGTAAATATAGCCAATCTGGGCAACGGAAGAAAATGCAATCATACGCATAATATCATTTTCACGAATAGCATCCAGGGAACCTACAATCATGCCAAGCACACCGAATACAAACAAAATATTAATGATTTTACTGTCTACAAAAACATCAAAACCAATCACGCGGTAGATAATTTTGATAACCAGGAAAATATATCCCTTGGATACCAAACTGGACAACATTGCCGCCGAGGAAATTGTGGAATAACCGTACGCATCCGGTAACCAGGTATGGAAGGGATACAACGCACTTTTGATGGCAAGACCTACGCAAAGTAAGGCAATCGCCATTACCAGAGGAATCTGGTATTCTCCTGCTGCCGTCAATCCTTTTACCGCTTCCTGAATATTACTCATCAGCAAGTGACCGGTTAAATCATATAAAATACAAATACCGATTAAGAAAAGACCGGAGCCCAATAAACTCATAATCATGTAACGAATCGCAGCTTCGATGGTACGTCCGTTCTGAATTACCATAATCAGACCACAGGCCGCAATGGTATTAATTTCCACAAAAACATACGCGGTAAACAGGTCGTTGGTATAAACCATGGCAAGAAGGGAGCTAAGCAGAAGATTCGTCATAATAAAATACAAATTATGTCTGCTTTCTTCTACATCTTCATAAAAATGTTTGCGCCCACCCAACAGGGACAAAATCATAATAATGCAGAAGAATGTTGCCATTAAAGCTTCCAAAACACCGGCACGGATTTCATTACCCCAGGGAGCGGGAAACTTACCCATGGTATAGACAAAAAAATCACCGTTTGTAATGGTATAGCCCAGCACACATACGGACAATCCCATTACGATAAAAAGGATTACCATATTCAAACGCTTTGCCCACTTTCCTTTTAATGCAGAGGAAATAATGGCTGCCATCATGGACAATACGATGGAGAAGGCAGGAAAATTACATACAAAATCCATTTTACAAGCCCTCCTTACGCAGCTGTGTAGATACCTCATCCAAATCCAGGGTATGATATCTTTGATACATACGAATCGTTAAGGATAACATCAAAGCCGTTACCGATACGGATACTACGATACCTGTAAGTACCAAACCGCTGGGAATCGGATTAATATAATTCTCTGCATCCGTAACACCATTGGCAATAATAGGCGCAAGTCTTCCCTCGATATAACCTTTTTGCGCCAGGAAGAGATAAATCGCAGTATCCATAATGTTGAGGCCGAGAATCTTTTTTATCATATTTTTCTGAAGGAGAAGGTTTGTAAAACCGATGCCGAATAAAATCATGGCAATAACTTCTCCGTAATTTGCAACTAAATTAGGTCCCATTTTTATAATCCTCCTCTCTTGAATAGTGCATAGAAGGAATATACCGTACAGGCAACCTCCGAACCGACAAATAAGTTAATATAGAAAATCATACCGGCACTGACAATATTGCCGGGTGTTCCCAGCGGAAATACATTTGAAATGCCGTTGGCACCGGTATAAAAGTAATAAGTCATAACGCAACCGTAGAGAATCAGGGCGGTAATCTTAATACACTTATAAACCTTCTCATTAAAAAACTTACGAATTTTCTCCGCACCAAAAGCACCGCTGTAAAGGATTAAGCCGGAACCTATAATGGCACCGCCGGAAAATCCTCCACCGGGAGATAAATGACCATTTACGATGACGTAAAAACCGAAAATCATAAGAACCGGAACAATAATTCTTGCCACATACTGCAGAATCTTATCATCCTTGGGTTCTAAATTCTTAGGTAAATGTTTTAACTTCTCTTCACTGACCATAAGCAGAATCATAACACAGCTGGAGGCAATGAAAAGCACACAGGTTTCACCAAAGGTATCAAACCCTCTGTAGTTAAGAATCATACCGGTTACCGTATTAATAACACCGGTTTCTGCCGTGCCCTGTTCAACGTAGCGTTCCGCCACTTCATTTACATTCGGATTATTCGGATTTCCGGCTTCAGGCAAATAGGAAGCGCAAATCACCAAAGCAATCATAATCACAGCACACAAAACGACGGCGCTGATACGATAAACCACCTGAAAGAACTTAATTTCCTTATTGTGGTCGATATCATAAATTTTATCATGAAGCTTAATATGATCGATTTCTCGTTTTTTCACCGCAATGGGCAGCTCATGAAACTCCTCCTGCACCTGCATTTCCACATTGTCAAGATATGGATCCTTTTCACCTGACAGCCACTGCCAAAAACGGAAAGAAGCGGTCTTTTCGTATTCATTTTGCGAACGTAATTTACTCATGAGAAGTTTCCTCCTTTCCGGAGGTATTCTCTATGCCGGTAGGTGTGGGCCCCTTCTTAGCCACCATTTCATCAATGGTCTTAATCTTCTTTAGGGTTACAAAGAACAACACACTGGTGATTCCGGCGCCTACCGCAGCCTCCGTAATGGCAAGGTCAGGAGACTCCAAAAGAATCCAAATAATTGCCATAACCGTACTGTAGGACATAAAAATGATAACGGAATTCAGCAAGTTCTTTGAAAAACTAACAGAAATCGCACAAATAACCAAAAATATTAATAAAAGGAAAATAATAATATCATTCATTTTCATTCTCCTTTCTCTCTTCGGTCAAAGAACCGATATCATCAATCTTTTCATATTCCGCGGAATCCGGACTTGTGGTAACCTCCAGTTTGGCAATCAAATGAGAGGCAACCGGAGAAGCCAACCATAAGAATACAATAATGCACAATAATTTTACGGTGGTAAAATTCAAACCGTTCATCAGCATAAGCCCGGCAATACATGCAGAAAGACCCAACGTATCTCCCATTGCTGCCGCATGCATTCTGTTTAATACATATTTAAAACGGAAAACACCGCTGATTTCAATAAAAAAGATAATCAGTCCCAGCACAATTAAACTTGCGCCACCGATAAATCGAATCCATTCCCAGACAGCCATTATTCTTCCTCCTCTTCCACACCTTCCAGTTCTTCGGCAGACAATTCGTCCTTGTGTGCCTTTTTATAAACACCGGTGTAAATTTTGGTCAAAACAATTACCGCCAAGAAGCTTACCATGGCATAAATCAAACAGATATCCACCAGATATCCTTCAATCATAACGGAAAGAATCGCAATAATTACAATAATAATGGTTCCAATCATGTTAACCGCAACAACACGGTCCGCAAGTCTCGGACCTGCTACCGCACGGATGAAGCAGAGAATCGCCATAATCGCAAGAATTACAATCACAATATAAAAGAAAATATCATAAGCACCTTCCAGTGCAGGAATTCCACTATTCATTCTCTACTCCTTTCTCAAGCTTCTTAAGAAGATGAACAAAAACCGAGTCATCTATACCTACTGCTAATTCCTTATCAAGACAATGCACCACAAAATCACCATTTTCCATAGAAACGGTAATGGTTCCCGGTGTTAAGGTAATGGAATTAGCCAAAAGGAAATTGGCAAAACCGGTTTTTAAGGGTGATTTAAAAGAAACCAATGCTGGCTCTACCTGATATTTTACGGAGTAAATCATTTTTACTACTGCAAAATTTGCCTTTATGACTTCTGCAACCAATACAATTACATACCACAATAAAAGGAAGAAATTCTTGAAAAGCCAGATTTCCTTCTTAATGCTGTAGTCCATAAACTTACATATAAAAACAAACATCAAGGTTGCAATCGCAAGGCCGAATAACACAATTTCCAAAGTAATTCTGCCGTTCAATATGACCCAGATTGCAAAAAACAAAAGATACATAAATGCCTCCTGCTTATCTTAGTAACGTTACCTGTCTGATTAACATTTATCTTTTAATAATATACTTACAAATCGGGTTTCCCATAGAAGAAAATTTTTCCTCGTACTCAGTCATGATGTTCCCTACCATCATTTTTTCATCCGCATGTAAATCATAAGAAAGTTTTACGATTTCCCAGCCGGCTTCCGGTACTTCCTCTACCGCAAAATCAAATAATGCGCGATTGTCGGTTTTAAACTCAATAATACCGTCTGCTTTCAAACATTCGTTATAGCGGGCAAGAAACTCACGGCTTTCCAGACGACGCTTCGCATGTCTGTCCTTGGGCCAGGGGTCTGAAAAGTTTAGGTAAATGCGGTCTACCTCTTCTTTATCAAAGACTTCATTGATGTCCTCAGCATCCATTCGAATAAATACAAGATTCGGAAGCTCTTCTGCCTCCATTTTCTGGATAGCACGCAAAAGCACTGTGGAATATTTCTCAATCCCTACAAAGTTAATGTCCGGATTCTCCTTGGCAAGCTGCATAATAAACTTACCTTTCCCCATACCGATTTCGATACGGATAGGATTATTATTCTCAAAAATTTCACTCCACTTACCCTTACATTCCTCCGGATTGTGGATTACAAATCTGCTGTCTGCAATATATTCTCTGGAACCTGTTACATTTCTAAGTCGCATCTGCCACCTCCTACAAACCGCGTATATTTTACACCTTTTTGACGTAAAAGCAAAGAGAAATTGTGAAAAAGACGTGAATTTTGCCGTTTCTTAAATATAAATATGAAAAAAAGAAGCAGAACGTAATTGTCCTGCTTCTTAAAAGTCATATTATTTACAAATTAGTAAGGCATGCATGAATCAAATGCAATTGAGTAGTACATTACATAAGGTTCGCTCATATCACCATACTGGAACATAATAGCGAATTCACCAACAAGATCAGCATCTCCGTCAGCGCCGTCAACAAACTGACCTGCAAATACCATACCGTATTCACCATCGCCTTCAACTACTGAGTAATCTACACCAAAGAAGTTTCCGCCGTATTCACCAAGTTCATCTTTCTCAGTTACATCAAGCTGGAAGTAGTTGTTGCTGTCTAATACAACACAACCGTTTGCTCTCTTATCATTCATGAATTCATCATAAGTAAGCATATCCCAGTCATCCCATACCTGCTGACCGAAGAAATCACCCATATCCATGGTAATCTGCCAAGAACCGGGATATTCCTTAACTGTTTCATCATCCCAGTATGTATAAAGTTCCATTTCAGCATAATCCTGTGTTGCTGTAGCTGTAGAAAGACCTGCGATTTCATCCTCTGAAAGAGAACGTCCGTAAATTTCTTCCAAGTACTTCTGCATTTCTGCTGCACCGCTTACACCGATAAGACTGGTAGTACCTGACCATGTACCTTCTAATTCAGCAAGTGTGTACTGAGTTGTAGCAGTTGTAGGCTGGAAAGAAATACCGCCTGCTTCTTCGCTGTTGTTTGCTTCTGCTTCAACGTTAACCGCATCAGATGCACCTTCTGCATCATCCTTTGAACCACATCCGACAAATGTAGCCATTACAAGTACCATTGCAAGCATTAATGCTAATGCTCTTAAGTTCATTTTCTTCATAATAATTCTCCTTTTTCCAAATTATAGCTTTATCATACATGAAACAATTTTTTCTTTCAATGTGTATACTGTACAAAAAACACATAACGCCCCCCACTTTTTTGTGGAATATGCCCAAATAATATAAAAGCAGAGTGTGCTAACATTGCGTTAACTTACTCTGCTTTTTCTTCTACAACACCTTCAACAACCTCACATAAAACTCCACCGTTTTAATCAGGGTTTCAATAGGTACTCTTTCATCATTTCCGTGAATCATACCGCGTTCTTCCTTGGACAAATGCATGGCTGAAAACCGGTATACTCTGTCCGTAATTCTGCAATAATGTCTGGAATCACTGCATGCCATCATAAGGTAAGGTGATACAATCGCCTCCGGCCAGGTCTGGCGGATGACATCTTTTAATTTAAACCACTCCTCGCAGGAGGTATCAGAGTAAATGGACGGATTCATACCGTTTACCAGCTCCGGTGTAATGGCGTCGTTACCGATGACTTTCTTCAAATACTCTGTTGCGGAATCGATGGTATCGTTACCAAGAAGTCTCATATTAATACCAAAACTTGCTTTCGGAGGAAGCACATTATAGGCCTTACTTCCCTCCATACGGGTTACTGCTACGGTAGTACGCATCAGGGCATTCATCTCGCCGCCGGACTTTTTACAAATCATATCAAGCACAGGCTCAAAACACCACAGATTGGCAAAAATCATACGGTATAAAAAGGTGGAATGACGCCCTAAGGTATCAAACATTTCAGCCACAGGCTTGGTTAACTGCCTTTTAAAAGGATGGCTTTCGATATTCACAATTCCCTGCGCAAGCTGACCTGCGATGGTATGTACGGGAGGAGTAGATGCGTGTCCGCCTTGGGAATCAATGTTAAAATTCATGTTAACGCTTCCCTTTTCACCGATGCCGATTAATGCGCACTGGCCCGGCACACCGGGAAATACCTTATCCACAACGGCACCGCCTTCATCCACCACGATAGCAGGTTTTACACCCATCTTCTCAAGATGGCTTACGATATCTGCACAGGTATCACCATCAATCTCTTCTTCGCCGGAAAAAGACAAATACAAATCGTTTTCAGGCACATACCCTTCTGCCAGCAGTTGCTCCAAAGCCTCCATCACGCCGCATAAGGTTCCTTTGGTATCCAAAGTTCCGCGCCCCCAGATACAACCGTCTTCAATCAAACCGTCAAAAGCAGGCTTCGTCCAACCCTCTTCCTCTATAGGTACCACATCGTAATGTGCCATACACACGGAAGGTTTGTCGGATGCTTTTCCTTTTAAAAAGTATAAAAGTCCGGTTTTGCCTACCTTTTTAAATTCACACTTCTCATGAATTAAGGGAAACCTTTCTTTTAAAAGTGCCTCGAATTTAGCAAATTCCGCCCTGTCCACCAGTGCTTCGTCTCGGTTGGATACCGTTTTACAACGAATCATATCCACCATATCCGCAACAATTTTGTCTTCGTTGAACGTAAGAGGCTCTGCCTTAATCTCCGGCAACTTCTCCGGCTTAAACGCCAGTGTTCTTATTATAATTACTGCAAGCAGAATCAGAACGACCGCTCCGATTCCGCCTAAAATATATCCAATCATTAAGACCTCCGCAATACATCTCTTTTATATCAGTGTCTCATACGCAATTATAGGATGTTACTTACACCCAGCCCTTTTTATACATAATACGGGCCGCAATCAGGGCAATAATAACACCGACGGGCACCAATACGCCAACAGAGCTTGCCAATGAAGGTACACATAAGAACAATACCACCATAAAAATAAGCGGTGTAATCGCAAGCTTCCAGTTTTTACTTACATATACAACGGCAAGACCACCAAACAATGCGGGTAAAATATTATCGAATGCCGGTGTCAATGCCGGAGAATCCAGAATCGGTGAAATTACGGTTAAGAGGCACACACCGATTACCAAGACTAATGTTGTCACGATGGAACAGGTAGCAATCGCAAGGGTAGAAATCACTTCGCCTTCTTCACTGCCGGGAGTTACCTCCGCATTTTCCATGGCGTTTAAAGCGCTGGGTGCTTTTAAACTGGTTAAGTTACCGGTTACGAAAGCAAGATAGGTTCCTCCCACACCAAGCATCGGTGTATAGGTGATAACCTCAATGACACCTACGGTCCAATAAATAGGCGCTACACCGAGGAGCCCTTTAAATACTGCGTTGGCAGCAGGCCATGCATTATAATACAGACAAATAGCAACCGGTACAAACAATACAACAACTACCGCTGACCAAATCCAGATTTTACCGTACAGGTCGGTTTTTTTCATATAATCACTCATCTTTTAAACCTCCCTTCTTAACCGATAAGCGGCGTAATCAATGCCGCAAATACCATAGCGCCCACCATGCTGATAGCTAAAGCATAGGTTTCGAGCCACTTCATGTTACATTTCTTAATTAAAAGTCCGCAAACAGCCATAATCACAGCCGATACCAAAAGTACAAAAATAGGAATCCAGCCGGCGAGTCCGTTTCGAACATCCGCAAATACCATACCTAAGAATGCGGAAATCATGCCCAGGAACATAGAAGTTAAAAACATATCGCCCCACTTACTGTCCTTGTTTTTCAGTTTAATCATACCGCCCTGGATTTTTTTCATCAGAATCGGGGGTAAAATAATACTGGGAAGGATACCCAATGTCATAACCCAGGCGATTGCCGAATACGTTTTAGGGTCGGTAATGGTTTCCGATAACGAAATTCCCAAAGCATTTGCCGTGGAAGTTGCTGCAGGCAACTCATAAGTAATGGCACCGATAACACTCATACGTATCCAGGGAAGGGGAATTCCCAAAAATTTAGATAAGGTTACGATACCTATTAAAATAGATACTGCCGGCGCAATGGTAAATACTGCAGTGGAAATAATGGTTTTACGAAGTTTGGCTGTGCTGATGCCCAACTCCTTACCTCTACGGAAGGATCTTACAAGGAAGAACGCGGACTGTGCCAATACAAAAAGAATGACACAAATCGCTACTCCGTAGAGAAACAGGCTGTTCACGTTAAAATTCATACTCTGTCCTCCGATTTTGGGGGCAGACCGATATCGGTCCTTTTATAACCCCTATATTTCATTTTTTATATCAATATTTTACACAAGTATTATGGTGGGAACAAGGGTGAAAAAATATGAAATTTGCATTTTAAGGCTTTGGTTTTAATGAGAAATAGTGTATGATATGAATTGTGAGTTAAAATGTGAAAGCAATACTTGCTTTTATAATAGAATAGTAATAGCGATTGATTTGAAATGAGGTTATTTTGATGTTTATAAAAAAGATGCGAATATGGGGCGCTGCCCTGTTGAGTGTAACCGTCCTTCTCGGTTCTGCACTTACAGCCTATGCTACCCCCATAGATTACAACGCACAGATGGAAGCAAGAAAATCCCTTCCCATACAGACCAATGCCATTCCCGGCTGGCCGCAAGGTCCCGAGGTTGGTGCTCAGGCCGCGATTCTTATGGATGCCGAAACCGGAGCCATTCTTTATGCCAAGGGAATTGACGAACAGCTTTATCCTGCGAGTACAACGAAAATTATGACCTGCCTGCTGGCAGTGGAAAATGCCGATTTAAGCGATATGGTAACCTTCTCCCATGAGGCGGTTTTCAGTATTGAGCGCGGCTCCTCCAATATTGGTATGGATGAAGGAGAGTCCATTACATTAAATCAGGCGCTTCACGGAATTTTGATTTTATCGGCTAACGAGGTTGCCAATGCCGTAGGCGAGCATGTGGCCGGCGATGCCGAAAGTTTTGTGGATATGATGAATGCCAAAGCTGAAGAACTGGGATGTACCAATACACATTTTATGAATGCACACGGTCTTCATGATGAAAATCATTATACCTCTGCCAGAGACTTGGCCACCATCGCCCGTGCTTTTTTCAGCCATGACGTACTGGCAAACATTTCCGGCATGACTTATTGTACATTTGAAGCTACAGATACTCAGCCCGATACTTTTACCCTTTCCACCAAAAATCTGTTAATGGAGGGTAAAGAATACGAATATGAATGGTTAGTCGGAAGCAAAACGGGATTCACTTCCCAGGCACGCCAGACCCTTGTATCCTGTGCTAAAAAAGACGGTATGGAGCTAATCTGCGTCGTTATGATGGAAGAATCTCCCTGTCAGTTTACGGACACCATTGCACTGTTTGATTACGGTTTTGAAAACTTCCAAAAGATAAACATTGCAGATAACGAAACCGGCTACACCATGACAAATACAGGATTTCTGGAATCCGGCTCCGATATTTTCGGCAATTCCAAACCCTTTATTTCGCTGGCGGAAGATACCTATGTTATCGTTCCTAATTCTGCATCCTTTGAGGATTTAACCTCGACCTTAGTGTATGATACGGATTATTCCAATGCAGTCGCAGAAGTCCAATATTTTTATGCAGGTAATTATGTTGGCGAAACTTATGTGAAAGTATCCGGACAAACGCCAATTGTTTTTAACGAAACAGACGGAAGTCTGTCAAGCGGTAATCCTTCTTCCGAAGCAATTTCGAGCGAAGTTGCAGGCACTACAGGCGATGCCAACCACACTGATGTGGAGGTTACCAGCGAGGTAATGGAAGAACTGATTGCCGAACAAATTGCCTCCTCTGATGATGTCAGTACAAACAAACCCATCACCAATGAAGATGACGATACCATTTTTATCAATGTAAAAGTAGTTATCATTGCGTTGGTAGTCATCGCCTCCATAGTAATCGGTATTATTCTATTTAAAACCATTTCCGAAAACTATCATTTTGCAAGAAGGCGTATTGCCCGCAGGCGAAGAAAAAGGAGACGCACCAAGTACGACTCCTCTGAATTTAAGAATTTGAAATTTTAATATGGGAGCAAACCGCTCCGACATATCACTAGCTAAGCGGAACCTCTGCGGCCTCTAAGATATCATAGTACTTGGAGAGTTGCAGGGGTTCAAATGCTTTTTTATCAATAATCTGACCGTGTTGTATAATTCCTTCCTGCGCCACAATCAAAATCGACATATCTGCCAACTCCATGCGCTGCTTGATATTCGCATATAAGAAATCGCGATTGCCCATCGGTGTTACCACGCGGAAAAACTTCTCATAAAATTGTACCGTCATGGTAACCGGCTCCCCATAAAAATCCTTAAAATTGTTATAAGAAACCATGGCTCCGTACAAATATCCCAGCCAGGACATCATAAAAATATAAATGCCCACAACCAGAAACAACAGCCACAACAAATACCATTGCAACGGCCATACAAATACAAACGAGCCAAGCATCAAAAGTAAGCCTGCTATAAAAGTATTGCGACGCCATTTTTTATGAAAGATACCGTAGGTATGTCTTGCGTATCTTTTATTCATTTCTTTAGTAAGAATAAAGGTATTCTCAAGGAGTACCTCTCCAATCAGGGATTTCTTATCATCCGTAAAACCTGCATTTTTAAAAGGCTTCTGATTTAAATCCTGCCCCGGTATGAAATTCTTGCTATAGCGCTTACGTTTCACGCTTGGATCGGTATATTTTACGCGTTTACTCATTACTGGCCTCTTTTACTGCTTATTGGCACTTGCTGCCTTTCTCTTTTCCCGGCGCATTTCCCGGATATGCTCACGCTTTGCTATAATTTCTTCCGCTTCCTGTTCGGAGATAAACTTCTGAGTCTTTACAACATAAATACCGCCGCCTTCGGTCTTTTTCAGACGGATTTTACCCTTCATCAAGCCATGCTTATCACATACGGATATGCTGTAAAAATGTTTGGGATTGGCAGCAAACCAGCGCACCTTTTTACGAAGATTCTTTTTACAGATATAGCATCTGGTAGAAACCACTTCCCTATCCTGCATTGCCTCGGTTTTATCTTCGAATTCTCTGGAAATGTATTTTGCATAATCATGGAAAAGTACATTTACCTCGTCTTCGCGACGCTTGGGAACGTGAAATACATCATAAGAATAATTCTCAAACACAAAGACTTCCGTAATGGATGCCATAACCTTAGCGGTATAATATGCATCCGAGAATGCTCTGTGAAAAGGGATATCCTGCTCAATCTTTAAGAAATCCACTGCATATTCCAAAGAACGCCTAACCTTGCGGTCCTTATCATAAGCAATACTGAATAACTTCTGCACATCAAGATAAGGAAACGGCCTGTGCGTCAATGGCGGCATCCCATGGTATTTCATATTACGCTGAAGCTCCATCAAATCCTGAGTTCCCCATGTGCAGAATATATAATTATCGCCACACCAATCAAAGAACTCCTCCATAGTCTCCACGAAAGGCTTTCCCTGATTTAATTCTTTCATATGCAAATGTATTAATTTACCGGTCACCCGGTTCATCTCCGCGTATACCGAAGGCTTCACAATCTGAGTAAATTCTCCGATAATCTGCCTGTCCTCATTTAAAAGAATGGCTCCCACTTCCACAATTTCAAAGGGCAAATCGGGATTTACCGCACTTGAGTTATCCGGTTGGTTCCATTCCAAATCTAAAACAACGTAATTCAAGGTTTTCTTCCTTCCGTAAAAAATAACTTACCTAATTATAACTTACTTTTAGGGGAATGGCTAGAGTGAAGTCTCTTTTAATACGTTATCTATTTCAGGAAATTCCTTACGTAATGATAAAGGCTTGCCTTCTTTACTCAAGAAGCAATGCATACTCTTCCCGATTGCCACGGTTTCATCGGCAGCTATATTAATCATCGTATATCGAATCACCAGTTTAATACCGTTGTAACTCTCAATTTCCGGTCGAATGCAGATTTCATCATCAAAGGTTGTGGTTCTTTTATACTCACATTCCACACCAATCACCGGTGAAATAATACCAACTTCTTCCATCTTGGCGTAGCCATAGCCGATTTGATCAAGGAAATCCACTCTGGATTCCTCCATCCAACGTATGTAATTGGAATGATGGGTGACACCCATTTTATCGGTTTCGTAGTAATGTACTTTGTGGATATAATCTTTCATAATATTCCTCCGTTTCTATTCTTCTCCCCGCGCTTTCGCCTTTCTGCATAGCTTATATACCGCTTGGCCGACTATAATTAATATACATCCGATTGCATAGCAAATAATATCTTTAACATCAAAAACCGAACCAATCAGCACACTGAAAAACCGATTATCGTTAAGACCCAGCACTTCTACAATTCTAAAATACTGCAACACCTCTACCAGAACCGCAAAACATAATATGTACCCCGGTAGCAATCGAACTCTTTCAGGAACAATCATCCTTATAAAAGTATAAATAACCATCACTACTATGATATCCCCAACATAAGGTCTAATGAAATTATCATGCACAAATAATGCGATTAATACCTCAATTGCAAGTAAAACAACTGTAATTATGGCATATATGATTCGCTTGTTTTTCATTTTTATCCCCCGTTTTAAATAATCAACTTCAATCTATGTAAATAAATTTAACTCTAAACACTCCGATTTTCAGCTATATAAAAAGCGACTTCTGCCCAAAGGCAGAAATCGCCCTATATTTACACTACCTGCACCTTAATCATATTGGTGGTTCCGGAAATACCGATGGGCACACCGGAAGTAATTACCGCTACATCACCTTTTTCAAGGTATCCGTTTTCTTCAGATACATTGATTGCATGCTCAAAAAGACCGAACACTTCCTGCTTCTCACGCACTACCAAAGGCGCTACACCCCAAGATAAGTTGAGCTGGCGGCTAACCTTCTCGTCAGTGGTACAGCCGATTACATCGCAGTCGGGACGATATCTTGAAATCATGTATGCGGAACGACCGGACTTGGTTACTGTTACAATCGCCTTGGCATTTAAGTCATGGGCGGTTGTACAGGTTGCATGACAAATCGCATCCGTAATGTCAGGATTTGCCTTACGGTCGCGGTTAAAAAATCTCTTGCGGTAATCAATATCTGCTTCCGTACGCTCTGCAATACGAACCATGGTTGCCAAGGCCTGCACGGGATATGCACCTGCTGCCGTTTCACCGGAAAGCATGATCGCACTGGTGCCGTCGTAAATTGCGTTAGCAACGTCTGCGGTCTCCGCACGGGTAGGACGGGGATTCTTCATCATGGAATCCAACATCTGAGTTGCGGTAATAACAACCTTGCCGGCTTCATAAGCTTTTTTAATAATCATCTTCTGAATAACAGGCACGTCTTCTCCGGGAATTTCCACACCCATATCGCCGCGGGCAACCATAACACCATCGGAATTCGCAATAATATCATCGATGTTTTCAACACCTTCACGGTTTTCTATTTTTGCAATGATATGGATATTCTGTCCGCCATTCTGATCCAAAAGCGTACGGATTGCAATCACATCATCCTCTGTACGCACAAAAGAAGCCGCAATGAAATCCACATCCTGTTCAATACCAAAAATAATATCCTGCTTATCTTTCTCGCTTAAGTACGGCATAGAAAGATGGGCATCGGGCACGTTCACGCCCTTTTTATTAGAAATAGTTCCACCGTTTAAAACCTTACAAACAATATCCTTGCCCTCTAATTTCAGAACAATCATTTCAATGAGACCGTCGTCGATTAAGATTCTGGTTCCCATAGACACGTCACGATATAAGGTAGGGTATGATAAACTAACACCCTTCTCGGTTCCGGGCTGTTCATCAGAATATAAAACAAACTCCTGTCCCTCTTTTAACTCTACTTTACCGTTCTCGAAATCGCGGATACGAACCTCGGGACCTTTGGTATCCAAAAGGATTCCAACAGGCTTACCTGCCGCCGCTCTTGCCGCTTTCAAACGATCCATTCTTGCTTTATGTTCTTCGTAACTGCCGTGTGAAAAGTTGCATCTTGCAACATTCATGCCGGTTTCGATTAATTTCTCTACAACACCTTCTTTGTCCGTTGCAGGACCCATTGTACAGATGATTTTTGTTTTACGCATGCAAATACTCTCTTTTCTTAATAATTAAAAATTGCACTCCCATTATGTCAAATTATGGGAAAAGCGTCAACCTTTTTGGGGGATTTTTCGGTTGTTTACCATTATTTTTACCCTGTCAAAAAATATTATTCTTTTTCTGCAATATAAAAAGCCCCTGTTAAAATAACATAAGTATATTATTTTAACATCGGGACT
>JAZNTK010000058.1:0-7491 GCA_045591685.1 Lachnospiraceae bacterium | reverse complement strand
ATTACCACGAAGCTTGCGAACAGAATCATGAAGAAAAGACAAGTGAAACCGGGCATCAAAACAAAGGGATTGTTTATGATGATGCGCATGTTACAGAAAGGCGGCATGGGTTCCGGCGAGGCAGAGAGGGCGTATTGGGAAGAGAAAGGTTGGCTTGGCGCAAAAATACCTTGGAAATAGCTATTTTTCTTTTACACGGAGATTAAAATATGGTAAAATCAAATTGTTGTTGTAATATGATAATATAGTAAAGTGTATATTGGGATATCGGGAGAAAGAAGATGAAGAAAGTTATTATTGTGACGGCAATTATTGTAGTCGCAATTATCATTGGTATATTTGTTATTAATATCTATGAAGCCGATACGGAAGTAACAAAAGAGACAACGAATATAGGGATTATTCTAAACGGAAAGATTGATGACGGAAGCTGGGGACAGTCCCATTACAAGGGACTTGAAACAACTGCCGAGGAACTTAATTTATCAATCCTTTATAAGGAAAATGTGACAGCGGATGAAATACCCCAGATTATTGAAGAATTTGTGACTGCGGATTGCAGAGTTGTGGTGGCAAATTCTTTTGAGTTCGGTGATGCTATGGTTGAGGCTGCGGCGAAGTATCCGGAAGTATATTTTTTGCATGCTACGGGAACTGCTTCAGATAAAAATTTGTCCACATACTTCGGCAGGATTTATCAAATCAGATATCTGTGCGGCATTGTGGCGGGATTACAAACCGAGACCAATGAAATCGGATATGTTGCAGCGTTTCCGATTTCGGAAGTAAACAGAGGCATCAATGCTTTTACTTTAGGTGTGCGGAGTGTGAACAGTGAAGCCAATGTATATGTCAGTTGGACAAATTCATGGGAGGATGATGCGGCCACAGCAGAAGCGACAAAGAACTTGCTGGATGCTCATAATATTGATGTGCTCACAATGCATTCTGATTCTTTGATTCCGCTTGATATTGCGGAGGAAAGAGGGGTAATGTCAATCGGATATAACTGGGATAACAGCACGAATTATCCCGAGACGTATCTGACGGCTGCCGTATGGGACTGGGAGTCCTTCTATATGCCAATAATTTTGAAGTGTCTTCAGGGTAAATTTGAGGGAAAGAATTACTGGGAAGGTATTGATTCCGGTGTGGTTGATCTGGCCCCGCTTACAGATAAAGTAAATCCCGAAACACAGACTGTGATTTTACAGGAAATGGAGAAACTCAGAAGCGGAACATACGATGTTTTTTATGGCCCGATTTATGATAATGTGGGCAATTTGCGTATAGAAGAAGGCGAGTGTATGACGGATAATGCCATGTTGAATGAATTTGACTGGTATGTTGAAGGAGTAATGATTGATGAGTGACAGCAAAAAGAAACCATATTGGCTGCTTGTGTTGGCTGCGGTTATTTTGATTTGTATTCTATTAGTTATTTTTGGAATTAACGGTGGAAAAGAAGAACCCAGGAAAGTGGGACTGATTTTAACCGGAGAGTCTGCTGATGAGGGCTGGAACGGAGCACATTATCAGGGTGTGAAATCTGCCTGCGAGCAGCTTGGGGTAGAATTACTGGTAAAAGAGAATGTGGAAGAAGGCACCGGAGAGTGTGCGAAAGCAATTGATGAGTTGGTAAAAGAAGAAGCAGGCATGATTATTCTTTCCAGCTATGCGTATCCGACGGAGGTAAAAGATACAATTCAGAAGTATCCGGAGGTTGCCTTTTATGGGATTTCTGCAGATTACTATGCAGATAATATGACCTCATACTTCGGAAGAATGTATCAGGCAAGATATCTGGCGGGAATTCTGGCCGGTATGAAGACAGAAAGTAACGTTATTGGTTATGTTGCTGCGATGCCAAACAATGAGGTAAACAGGGGCATTAATGCTTTTACCCTGGGTGTCAGAAGCGCAAATCCGGAGGCGGAGGTGCATGTAATCTGGACGAATGAGTGGGAGTCTATGGAGAATGAGAGAGTTGCTTCAAAGAAGCTGATTGAAGAATTTGGAGCAGACCTTCTTACGTATCATCAGAACCGGCATTGGGTGGCGCAGGAAGCGGATGCGGCAGGTGTGTATTCCATCGGATATAATTCCGTGGCAACCGGTTTGTCTGATAAATATCTGACGGCAGCAGTATGGGATTGGAACGCTTTGTATTTTCAGATTATCAAGGAATACCTGCAAGGGAATGCCAATCACGTAAAGCGTCACTGGTTTGGCATTGATACAGGTGTGGTTACGTTGGAAGAATGCTCCGCCCGCGTGGATGAGAATATTCGGATAAAGCTTGAGAATGCAGAGAGAGAACTGGGCGAAGGAAATAAAGTTTTCTCCGGTGTGATTTATGATAATACGGGTGTTATGCACTGTGATGAAGGCGAATCCATAAGTGATGAGATTCTGTTGGAAAAGATGAACTGGTTTGTTGACGGAGTAGTAATTCATGAGTAAGAATAAAATTTTTATGAAATTAAAAAATAACCTCGGTGCGATTGGTGTAAGTTCTATTATTCTGATCATTGCCTGTATTGCCATGTGGTGGAAAATGCAGGATATCATCAATGAACATCTGGAATATCATGTTGCTGAACAGGGGAAAGCATTGTCAAAGATTGTGAATAACAGTTTTGATGAAGAATTGCGTCTGTTAAGTGAAGTGACGGTTTTTATTGATATGGAGACCGGCGAAATAGAACAATTCATGGAGGAAGAAGACGGCATTTCATATGGTGTTTTGAAAATTGACGGTGAAGCCACGTATGGTGACAAAATCGATGCTTCCGCGTATGAAGGTATTTTTGAGTCGATTCACGGAAATCCGGCTGTCAGCTGCGGAGATAGTTCGACGGTTCTTTTTACGGTGCCTGTTTACAGTGGTGAAAATGTCAAATACGTTTTGTATAAATTATACGACGGCGCAGTTTTGGCAGAGAGGATTGATTTATCCTGTTACGACGATAATGGAATTTGCGCCATTATCAATATTGACGGTGAGATTTTGCTGCAAAAAGAGAATGTATTCCCGGGGAAAGAATTTTTTACTTCGGAAAGTAATAAAAAGGGGTTTGAATCAATCCGGGATAAAATGAATATCAACGTGGCGGCCGCGGCAGTTGCAAAGGCACCCGGAGATGATAAGGTGTTGTTTGCCTCAGAGACGGTATATTCGGGATTATATGTGGTAGGCAGCGTACCGATGAAAGCGGTAGCGGGTGACATATCGTTACTGATTCCGCTTGTATTATGGTGCTTTGGATTGTTATGGATTTTGCTGGTGATTGTTACTTTTTATCTGGTTAATGCAGAGAAAAAGGCAAGTGAAAGCGATGAACTTCGCCAGGCCAAAAAAATTGCGGAGCAGGCCAACCAGGCCAAATCGGATTTCCTTGCAAATATGTCTCATGAAATCCGTACGCCGATTAATGCGGTTATCGGTATGAATGAGATGATTTTGCGGGAATGTGAAGAAAAATCAATTCTGGAATATGCAGGGAATATTGATATTGCGAGTCAGAATTTACTCTCCATCATCAATGATATTCTGGATTTTTCCAAAATCGAATCCGGTAAAATGGAGATTGTGAATAACGAATACAAAACGGGGGAAGCGCTCAATGATGTTGTCACAATGATAGAGCTGAAAGCAAAGCAGAAAGGACTTCAATTCGAAGTCGAAGTTGCAAATGAATTGCCTGAGACTTTATATGGTGATGATGTCAGAATCAAGCAGGTTTTGCTGAATTTATTGAACAATGCCATAAAATATACGCCAAAAGGAAAAGTACGACTGGAGGTGTCAGGAGAAGAAATTTCAGAGGAATCAATGAATTTGATTATGAAAGTTCATGACACCGGGATCGGAATCCGGGAAGAGGATATTGCAGGACTGTTTGAACATTTTCAGCGCCTTGATCTGGAGGCAAACAGAAACATTGAAGGGACAGGACTCGGGCTTGCAATTACGGATAATCTGGTTCAGATGATGGGTGGTAGGATTACTGTAGAGAGTACATATGGGAAAGGATCGACGTTTACGGTATATCTGACACAGAAAAAATGCGGAAACGGATTGATCGGAGATTTTGTAAAAAATTATCGTAATTCTTCCGGACGTTTGAGGAAATATCATACTTCATATACAGCGCCGCAGGCACATGTACTTGTCGTTGATGATAATCAGATTAATCTTCAGGTGGTAACAAATCTGTTGAAAAAGACGATGATGCAGGTGACATGCTGTACAAGCGGCCGGGAGGCTTTGGAGGAGATGTGCCGGAAGCAATATGATGCGATTCTTTTGGACCATATGATGCCGGGGATGGATGGCATTGAGACGCTCAAAAAAGCCAAAGAGCTTGAGGATAATCTGAATAAGCGTACAGCGGTTATTGCGTTGACGGCAAATACGATTTCAGGTGCAAAAGAAATGTATATGAAGGAAGGGTTTACGGATTATTTGGGTAAGCCTATTGTAGGTAAAAATTTGGAAGATAAACTCGCGAAATATATTTCTGCGAATAAACTTGAATGGATTAAAGAAACAACATCGGAAGAAACGGAGAAAGTAAAAGATTCCCAAGTTACAGAATCGTTATTAAATATTGAGATGGGATTGAAATATTGCGGTTCAAGCAAAGAAATTTATGCGGAAATTCTGCAAATGTTTTGCAATCAATACGAAGAGAAAAAAACATCCTGGGAAAAATTTTACGAAGAGAAGAATTGGAATGATTATACAATACTTGTTCATGCGTTAAAGACGAATGCGTTGAATGTTGGATGTGAAGTGTTTTCTGCGAAATGTTTAGAGTTGGAGAAAGCAGGGAAGGTGTTGCGTGAGAACGATGCGTCGGAAGAGGCTTTGGAGTTTATCAGAGAGAATAATGATAAAACGAAGCAGTTCTACAAAGAGGTAATCGAAGCGGCAAAAGAGTATTTAAGCAAAGGGGAATAACGGGATGAAGAAGATTTTGATTGTGGATGATGACAGTATTAACTGTATGCTGGCCAAACATGCATTGGCAAGTGATTATGAGGCGGTAACGGTAAATTCCGGAAAAGAAGCCTTGCTTTGGCTGGAAAAAGAGTTGCCGGATTTGATTTTGATGGACATTGAAATGCCTGAGATGGATGGCAAAACAGTTGTGAAACAAATCAAGGCCTGCAAAGCATGGAGCAAAATTCCCGTTGTTTTTCTGACGGCAGATTCAAGCCCGATTACCGAAGCGGAATGTTTGCAGTGCGGAGCGGATGATTTCATTACCAAACCGTTTGTGGTGGATGTTATGAAGAGACGTGTGGCTAAGGTTCTGGAAGCTCATGAGATGCGTAAAGGGCTGGAACAGGCACTGGATCAGGAAACATTGAAATCCTATACGGATGCGCTTACCGGATTGAAGAACAGAGCGTGGCTTGAAAAAGAACTGAATCGTTTATTGGACGAAGGTCATGGAGGAACTCTGTTTATGACGGATTTGGATAATTTCAAATCCATGAATGATGTCTACGGTCATATGGTGGGAGACGAAGTCTTGCAGAATTTTGCCGATACTTTGAAGCAGTATTCCAAAGAAGGAGATATTCTTTGCCGTCTGGGCGGTGATGAATTTGTTGTTTTCTTTACGGATGTGACGGAACAGCGGATTGCAGAAGAGAAGGCGGCAGGCATTATTAAGACATTTGCAGAGAAGATGGGAGCGATAGGATACGCGGGAATCGTATCTGTTTCAATCGGCGGAAAGATTACCTGGGGAGAGGAACCGTTTGAAACGCTTTACAGCGATGCGGATGACACCTTGTATTTTGTAAAAGAAAATGGGAAGAATTCCTATCATTTCTGGAGCGAAAAAAAAGAAGAAAAAAATATTGCACTAAAGATAATTGATACAGATGCTGACCTGGCAGGTATCCATCGCATGATTTTGGAAGAAAAGGGCGAGACCGGTGGTGCGTTCCATGTAGCGTATGAGGATTTCAAAAAACTGTATGATTTTGCCATGCGTTCGGTGGTACGTAACGGAAGAGCAGTTCAGACGCTTTTGTTTACGTTAGAAGCTGCTGAGATGCAAAACGAAGTTGCATTGGATGAAATTATGGAAATTTTGAAACAAACGATTATTTCTTCTTTGCGTTCCGTAGATACCGGAACCAGATACAGCTGCAGCCAGTATATTTTATTGTTAATGGATACGGATGCAGAACACGGCCGTCTGGCAGCTGAACGGGTGATTGAGAAGTTTTATGGCAATCAGGCGGTTGCGGAGTCAGGCGTGAAAGTAAGCTATGATATTCAGCCACTGCAGGGGAATTAGTAATTCTATTTGACTGTTAGTAGTGAATACGGAGGATAATCAGGTATGAAGATTTTAGTCATCGGAGGTACTCGTTTTTTCGGCATACCTATGGTAAACGCGTTGCTGGAAGCAGGGCATGATATCACCATTGCAACCCGAGGAAGAGCGGCAGATCCGTTTGGCGAGAGGGTGCAAAGAATCCGTCTGGAACGGACGGATGCGCAGAGGATGAAGGACGCGTTGCAGGGACGCTTTTACGATGTGATCATTGATAAAATTGCATACTGCTCCAATGATATCAGAAGTCTGATGGAGGCTGCAAAGTTCGGGAAGTACATCTATATGTCCAGTACTGCCGTATATGACCCGAAGCGTATGAATACGGTCGAGTCGGATTTCGACGGCATGGGCGGAGAATTAAGATGGTGTGACCGCGGGGACGGAACGTATTCGGAAGTGAAACGTCAGGCAGAATACGCACTTTGGCAGCAGTATGGGGATAAAAATTGGATTGCAGTCAGATACCCGTTCGTAATCGGTCGGGATGATTATACAAACAGACTTGCTTTTTACGTGGAACATGTGATAAAAGGAATCCCGATGTACATTGATGATTTGGATGCGCAGATGAGTTTTATCCGTTCCGACGAGGCTGGTGAATTCATGGCATTTCTTGTGGACAAGGATTTGACGGGAGCAGTAAACGGAGCTTCCGGCCAAACCATATCCATCAGAGAAATTCTTACATATGTGGAGTCAAAGATGGGGACGAAAGCAATTCTGAATGAGACCGGTGAACCGGCGCCGTATAACGGTGAAGCTCCTTACAGTATCAATACGGATGTGGCAACAGGTTTGGGGTACCGGTTTTCGAATCTGAAGGAGTGGATTTATGAATTGCTGGATGAATATATTGAAGCTCATCTAAAGACATGAATTAAGTTTAAAAATTGGTGTTGACAATTCGGATTATCGGGAGTATCATCAAAAACAATTATTTACTACTACAGGAAAGGAGTTCAAGCAATGCAGAGAAATTACAATCTTCCGCAGCTTCATAAGATTGTCGTCGAACCCGTCTGGTTATGGCCGTTGGGTTTTGTTGCTGATGGAAAAATATTGCATTGTGAGAATTCGGACATTCTATAGTGGAAGGTTATTTCGGTATAGGATAGTTTTATATAAT
>JAZNTK010000057.1:0-10308 GCA_045591685.1 Lachnospiraceae bacterium | reverse complement strand
CCATACCAATCTGTTCAAGCAACTCCTTACGTCTGGGAGATGCCGATGCCAGAATAAATTTCATTTATACATCCTCCGTTGTATCAGGTTTCATTTCGGGTATAAAAACTCTTGTATCCGTTACCTGTTTTTTTGCATCTTTTACAAGTTTTGCTGCCGACTCCGTAAAATAGTCCTGAGAACCGAATAAAACCTTACCTCTTTTATCAATTTTATCATACGTACCATCCGGTTGCAAAATCTGTGCTTTTAAGGTATCTCTTAACTGACAATCCAGAATATGTCCTACCTTCTCCTGCAGCTTCTTTTCTAAAACCGGGAATAATATTTCTACTCGACGTTCCAGATTTCGCGGCATCCAATCTGCAGAACTCAAATAATATTCTTCCGCACCGCCATTCTCAAAATAGTAAATGCGACTGTGCTCCAGGAAATTACCAACAATGGAACGCACGGTAATATTTTCGCTGATTCCCGGAATACCAACCTTCAAACAACAAATACCTCGGATAATCAAATCAATTTTAACGCCGGCACTACTTGCTTCATACAAGGCAGTAATAATATCTTTATCACATAAAGAATTCATTTTAGCAATAATATGAGCACTTTCTCCGGCAATGGCATGCTTCTTTTCTCTTTCAATCAGATACAAAAATCTTTCTTTCATCCAAAGCGGTGCAACCGACAGCTGATTCCAGTTAAGCGGTTCCGAATAACCGGACAGCATGTTAAATACCGCTGTGGCATCTTCTCCAATCGCCTCATTACAGGTAAAAAGTCCCAAGTCCGTATATAATTTAGCTGTTGCATCATTATAATTACCGGTTGCCAAATGCACATATCTGCGGATACCGTCACTCTCTCTTCTGACAACAAGAGTGATTTTACTATGGGTTTTCAAACCTACCAGACCATAAATAACATGGCAGCCTGCCTTTTCAAGCTTCTTAGCCCATACAATGTTATTTTCCTCATCAAATCGGGCCTTTAACTCAACCAATACCGTAACCTGTTTGCCGTTCTCCGCCGCCTGTGCAAGCGCTGCAATAATAGGCGAATTACCGCTGACGCGATATAAAGTCTGTTTAATAGCCAATACATCTTTATCCCTTGCGGATTGTCTGATAAACTCCACTACCGGCTCGAAACTCTGATACGGATGATGCATCAGGATATCCTGCCTGCGGATAGATGTAAACACATCCTCTTCTTTATCAAATTCCAACACTTCCACCGGCTCGTGAGGTGCATTTTTAAGATGAGAAAATCCATCCAAACCGTATACCTTCATCAACACAGTCAAATCCAATGGACCGTTGATTTGGAAGATATCCTCTTCTTCTACATCCAATTCTTTTTTCAATATATTTAAAAGCTTTTTACTGATGCCATCTTCTACTTCCAGTCGGATTGCTTCTCCCCACTGGCGTTTTTTGACCTGACGCTCGATTTCTTTTAAAAGATCTTCTGCCTCGTCCTCATCAATGGAAAGGTCAGCATTACGCATGATGCGGAAAGGATGGGCACATAACACATCATAATTTAAAAACAGCTTCTGAATATTACGCTCAATCACTTCCTCCAAAAGAATGATTACCGTCTCTTCGCCGTTGGAAGGTAATACCACAATACGATTTAAAACACTGGGCACCTGTACCGTGGCAAATTCTTCCTCACCCTTCTCGCCTTTTTTACAAAGAAGTGCACCCAGGTTTAAAGTTTTATTACGAATCAACGGAAACGGTCTGGAAGAATCAACCGCCATAGGCGTCAACACCGGATATACGTTCTCCTCAAAATACTGGTCTACATATTCTGCCTGCTCATCTGTAAGGTCTTCATGCTGTTCCACAATGATTAAACCGTTTTGTTTTAACTGCGGAATCAAAGAACGGTTATAGGTAGAATACTGAAGGCTCACCAGATTATGAGTTGCTTTATTTAACTTCTTCAACTGTTCTTTCGGTGTCATTCCGGCTATATCCGGCTTGGAATAGCCTGCATCTACCATATCTTTTAAAGATGCCACACGCACCATAAAAAACTCATCCAAATTAGACGCGGTAATACTTAAAAATTTCACGCGTTCAAACAAGGGTAAGGTTTTATCCCTTGCTTCCCCTAATATTCTTTCATTAAATGCCATCCAGGATAATTCTCTGTTTGCAAAATTCTCCGGAGCACCAAAATTTATTTTTCCCTGCATTGTTAAATACTCCTCTTCTGCTTAATGACAGGCTTAACATTATATACTTCTTCAAAAAATCTTGCAGCATTCCAGAACAAGCCTTTTTCCAACGCAATGTTCTCTGCCGTATCCACCTGTATCCAAAGTTCACTCTCATGAATCGTTGTTTTAACATTTTTAAACTTCTGCTTATGTGTTTTATCCAACCCGTTAGCGACACGAAGAATTGCCGTAAGCTTAGCTACCACCAGATAAGCATCCTTATCTACACTTCCGGACTTGGTAATTTCATCATAATATGCAAAATCCTCATGATTGAATTTGACAATATTTGCCACCATTTCGCGCTCCAGATGCGAGAGACCGATGATTTCCGTATTCATTACCACATGGTAGGAACACTCACCTACAGACACCATGTTCAAATACTTTCCGCAATCATGTAAAAGAGATGCAATCTGTAAAAGCAGTCTCTCTCTTTTACCAAGACCGTGAACCTTTTTCATGCTGTCAAAAATCGTCAGACAAATCTGTTCCAACGTTTCACCGCGGCGCTTGCTTCCCTGATAACGTTTACTGATATTCTTAGCACATGCAATGATATCTTCTTCAAAATTGTGGGCAGGCTTAATCCACTTATTGCTCTCCGCATAATCATAAGCAATACCATCACACAAAGTAACTCCGGGCACCCACAGATTCTCTGCCCCAAGGAATTCCAATGAACTCTTGATTAACTGGGAAGAAATACGAAGTAACGGAACATTTTCTTCACTCATGCGAAGCTGTTTTGCCACTTCTGTCCGGTTCTTCACCTGCAGTTCTTTCATTTTATCGAGATATTTCTTTCGCTCAACAAACCCTTTTTTATTGATTTCCGGAAACACCTGCTGGATGACTGCTGACACATAATCATCTACAACAATCAAATTCTTGATTTCACGATCCTTAAGATATAATTTCTTAAAAACAGCCAACTGGGTATCAATTAATTCTGCAAGTACTGACTGATACTGACTGGGTTTTACCTCGATATAACGCATTTTTTCATACAGACGTAAAACACCAAGGCGAATGTTCTGAGTTGCCACCAAAGCTTCTTTATCAAATAATGACAACTGGATACTTCCGCCACCAATATCCAAAATGGCAGTACCGTTTTCAATAATTTTATGAAAGCCCTCGCCCTGAGCCGCAATCGACTTATAATCCAGAAATCGTTGTTCTGAATTACTGAGGCAATTTACTTTAATTCCGGTCTTTTTCTCAATCTGATCAAGTACAATAATCGTATTGTCCAATTCACGGATGGCACTGGTTCCGTATGCTTTATAATCCTCGACCTTATACGATTGCATAATCTTTACAAACTCACGCAACACATGGCATAATTCCTCCATATGCTCATAAGAAAGTTTGCCGGTTTTATACGATTCCGTTCCGATATCCAAACCATAACGAAGGTGATCGATTACTTTCAATCCGGTTTGCGGTGATACTTCTATTATTTTCATGGCAAGCTCATGAGAGCCTACATCAATTGCTGCAAATGTTTTCTTTTTCATACTTTTTTTCCTTTACCCAATACTATACTTATTGTACTAAAAAATACATTCTTATACAACTGAATTTAGTGAGTTTTCATTGCTATTTTACGGGCCGTATCGTATACTGAATATAGCTATAGTGATGTCTTTCGCATCTTATAACAAAGGGGACTTAACATGAAAGATAAAATAAAAGTAATCTTGATATTAAGCGGAGTTGTAATCATTTTCGCACTGATTTTTGTCATAAATCTTTTTTTCGGACGTATTCCGGAAAACCCTGCAGGTACGGTAGGAAATACAGCCGGCAATTTATATAACGGCGGCTATTTTTGCGAAGATTCCGAAGGGCGGGTATTCTTTTCCAACTCCTACGACAACGGTGCTTTATATGTAATGAACGCTGATGAAACCGAGGTGGAAAAAATTTCCTCCAACACAGTGAAATCCATCAACGTAGGCGGAGATTATTTATACTACTACTTAAGCGACTCTTCCGCCTCGTCAGGCTTAGGCTTTGTACGTCGTGTTCTGGGTGTATACCGTTCCGATAAAGACGGTAATGATTTAGATACCTTAAGCCGTGATCCCGCAACCACGCTTCTTCTTGTGGATAATCATCTTTATGTACAGAGTATTCCGGACAACGGTGGTATTCATTTGCTTAAAATCAGTACTGACGGTGAAGAAGAAACCATTTTATCCACTGAAAAAATATATCCGGCCTGCGCGGTAGGCGGACGCATTTATTATAATGATAACACAAATTCTCAATTTTTATATCAATGGGATACCAATACAGATACCAATTCCCTGGTTGTAAAATACAACATGTGGAATCCTATTCGCCAGGGTGACTATGTGTATTTTATGGATATCCGTCAAAATTATCGTTTATGCCGTTACAATTTAAATGAGGATAACATTGAAGTACTTACTTCAGACCGCGTAGATACTTTTAATGTAACCGATGAGTACATTTATTATCAAAAATCCTCCGAAACACAGCCCGGTCTTATTCGCATAAGCCTTGACGGTTCGGAGGAAGTTGTAATTGCGGAAGGTATTTATAACAATATCAATACTACTTCACAATATGTATATTTTCAGGAATTCGGTAATACCACTGCTACTTTCCGAGTAGCTCACGGCGATACCGGTGCCACGGAATTTCTTGCCGCTGCCGAAGCAGTAGTTATTTCCGAGTAACATATGAATCTTTTAATCTGCGAAGCATCTCCTTACTGGTTAAGCCAATAAGGGGATGTCTTTTATATGGTGCAATTTCACTCAGCGGTACCAATACAAAATCACGATGTTGCATATCTACATGAGGAATGGTTAAATCATCATTCTCAATTACCATATCATCAAAGTATAAAATATCCAAATCCAAGGTTCTGGGACCCCAATGTTCCTTGCGGACTCTTCCCGCATGACGTTCCTCTGCCTGTAAAAACTCCAGCAATTCCTTCGGTTCCAGTAAAGTTCTCAACTCAAGAACACCATTGTAAAAATTATCCTGGTCAACACCGCCATAAGGCTTGCTTTCTACAAATTTGGATACCTTCTTTACCTCACAACGCATATCTGCCTTCAAATTGGCAATCGCATCATTGATATATCCCAAACGGTCACCCATATTAGAACCGAAAGCGATAAAAGCCGTATGCCAGCTACGATGAATTTTAACCGATATATTGTCAAATTTCATCGGAATCGGAGCCTGCGGCTTCTCAATCTCTAATGTAACCGCTTCAATTTCCGGGTACGCCATAAGAATTTTTCTTGCCAGACGGTTGGCTATGGTTTCTAACAGATTCATTCTGTACTGCGTCATAAAATCTTTGATTAATTCGCAAATTTTTCCATAGTCCACGGAATCCGACAACTCATCGGTTCTTCCCGCTTTGGCTGTATCAATATGAAGGGTAGCATTTACAATAAACGGCTGTCCTTTCTCCTGCTCTTCCTTGAAGACACCATGATTTGCAAATATTTCCAGTCCCTTAATGTTTATCTGGTCCATACTATTCTCCACCTTTTACTTTTTCCCAAAATATTACACAACTTAACAAACCTAATTATTTACCGAGAATTGCCTCCGTCATACGAATCGCTCTGACATTCTCTTTTACATCATGTACCCTGACAAAAGAACAACCTTTCATCACTGCCATTACCGTAGTAACCAAAGTTCCCTCTACGCGTTCAAACACAGGCAAATCCAAAGTCAAACCGATAACGGATTTCCTTGATGTCCCCAATAAAAGAGGATATCCAAAACAATGAAGCTGCTCTAACCGATTGATTACTTCCAAATTCTGTTCGTGGGTTTTGGCGAAACCTACTCCCGGGTCAATGATAATTTTATCATCGGCAATACCTGCTTTTCTTGCTGTTTCAATATATGCTGATAAATCATTTTGCATATCCGTAAAAAAGTCATTGTAATTCATAAAATCGCGATTATGCATAATGGAACATGCCACTTTATGTTCCGCAATGATTTTTGCCATCTCAGGACACTCTTGCAATCCCTTGATATCATTAATCAAGTCTGCACCTGCTGCAATACCCGCTCTGGCAACTTCCGCCTTATAGGTATCCAAAGATACCGGAATATCAAGATTAGCCTTGATTTTCTCAATAACCGGAACTACTCTTTCTATTTCCTCTTGTATACTGATGGGGACATATCCCGGTCTGGTGGACTCTCCACCAACATCTATAATATCTGCACCTTCATGCATCATCTCTTCTGCTTTTTTAAGTGCCAATTCTACTTCACTATATTTTCCACCATCCGAAAAAGAATCCGGCGTCACGTTTAAAATCCCCATGACATAGGTTTTATTTGCCGTATCGAATACTCTGTTGCCTATCTTCATGTGTCTGTTCTCCCAATACGTTGTACTCTCTAATATTTCAATTCTTTATTCTTTTTCCCTTTTTTCCAATCACAGATTTCACTTGCCTGACAAAAATAGCACTCTCTGCTTAACTTATCCGCACGATAAATTACATCAGCCAAATCATGCTTTTGCGACTCTTTCTGACTTCTGTGTAAAAGAATTGCCTGAATAATCTGCTGTATTTCCTTTTTGCGAAATCCGCAGTCCTTCAAAATCGGCTCAGCAATCTCAGCACTGGCAATCTCATGAGGCGTTTTATCGTCATACTGGATGTGCCTGCCTATGTCATGCAAAAGTGCCGTGGCATATATTAAATCCTTATCTACTTCTCTGTGTTCTTCCAAATTAAGAATCATGGCAATACGTGCCACATTCATAAAATGGTCTGTATCATGTCTGCAAAAAATTCTGTTTTCTTCTCTGATTGCAATCTCTGCCAAAGCCTCTTTGTACGCAGGATGCTCTACGATATTATTCACATGCTTCATACTTTTCAGCTCACACTTTCCTTGCGTATTTTATACATTTATTCTTCTGAAATACAATTTAAAGCAACATCTTTACCGCAATTTAACATCTGAAAAAACATATTTTTTAAACTGTTATCATTTTCAAATGCCCCTCTGGCAATCATGGTAACGGTTTGGCTTCCGGGTTTCTTTACCCCACGCATGGTCATACAAAGATGTTCCGCTTCTACTACTACCATTACTCCTTTGGGTTTTAATTCACTCATAATTGCATCTGCAATCTGCGCGGTCATCTGCTCCTGAATCTGCAGTCTTCTTGCATATACTTCTACGGTTCTTGCCAATTTACTTAAACCAACCACCTTACCGTCCGGGATATACGCAATATGTGCCTTGCCGAAGAACGGCATCATATGATGTTCGCACATGGAATAAAAGACAATATCCTTCTCCAATACAATTTCATTATTATCCGCATGGAAACACTTCGCCAAATGTACTGCGGCATCATCATCATTTCCTGCAAGAATCTCTGTATACATACGGGCGATACGATCAGGTGTATCCTTTAATCCTTCTCTGTTCACATCTTCGCCGATACCTTCCAGCAGAAGACGAATCGCCTCTTTTACTTTCTTTTCATCAACCATTGTAAGCCTCCATATTACGACTTATTTTATCTCTTTTCTTTCGCAAAACATGCCCGCAGCTTGCCCATGTAAGACAGGGACCCGAATGCCAGCACTACGCCATCCTCTCCTGCCATAAGGCGAGCCATCTCCAATGCTTCTTCCACTGAATCCGTTGCTGTCACATTGGGATTATATTCGCGAATTTGTTTCGCAAGCTCAAATGCCGGTAAAGCACGTTCTTTATTTGGTGAAGTCACCGTAAAAATAAATTCCGCCATCGGCACCGACTCTTTAATCATGGAAGTATAATCTTTATCCTTCAATACTCCCATTATATAGATAATCCTCTGATTTGTAAAATAAAAACGCATGGTTTCCATGAGTTTTTTTACAGCATCCTCATTGTGGGCGCCATCGGCAATTATATATGGCTTTTTTGAAAGAATTTCAAACCGTGCAGGCCATACGGAATCCAGGAATCCTTTACGAATTTTATCTTCCTTCAGCTTCAGTCCGCTCTCCTGTAAAACACTCAAAGCCTCCAATGCAAGAGCTGCATTCTCAGCCTGAAAACTGCCGAGTAACGGCACTTCCACCTGTTTAAAATTCTTGTATGATATCTTCTGGCCCTTAAGACTCTGTCTTCCAATCTTTATATCATCCCTTGTGACCGCCGTAAAAGGTACATTTAAGCCTTCACATGCATTTTGTAATACATTTAACACTTCTTCACTTTGAGGCGCGGATACAGCCTTACAACCGCTTTTAAGAATGCCTACCTTATTGGTTGCAATCTCTGCCAACGTATTTCCCAAAAACGCCATATGATCCATGCTGATGGATACAAATACACACAACTTTGTATTCTTTATAATATTGGTGGCATCCAATGTGCCGCCCATACCGGTCTCAAGCACTACAAAATCACATTTTTTATCTTTAAAATATTGGAATCCCAAAGCGGTTTCGATTTCAAAAGCTGTGGGATGAGCAAGGCCGTCTGCTTCCATCGCCGTACATATATCAAAAATGCCTGTTAAACCGTCTGCCACCGCATTCTTTGAAATCATACGGTTATTAACCTGTATACGCTCCCGATAGTCACTGAGTACCGGTGAAATATATCGTCCCACTTTGTAACCATTAGCCGTCAATGCATTGGCAATCAAAGTGGATACAGATCCCTTGCCATTGGTTCCTGCCACATGAATAAAAGTCAGTTTTTCTTGCGGATTACCCATACGATTCAGCAGCTCACGGATGGAATCAAGCCCCGGCACACTACCTAATTTATTCACTTTACATTCCATATACTCCATGACTTCTTCGTATTTCATGGCAACTCCTTTTCACTCACAAAATCAGGCAGACATGAAGCCTGCCTGTCATTTTATAATACATCCAAGTCGTCCATATCACCCGTACCGATGTTTAAAGTATTTACGGTACGTCTCTTAAGACGCGCTTCCTCGGAATATTTGAGAATAAAATCTTTTACTTCCTGAGCATGTTTAATATTTTTAAGAATTAAAGTAGAATGGGTGTTATCACCGGTATAACACTTAACATTTCCAATCTTGAACCATCTCTGAAAGAATCCTCTCTCTAAGACAACATCCTGAATTTTATACATATAGCAGTCATTCTCTACTTTCTTAAAGAACCCGCTGTCAATGGTGAGCACATCTTCTTTGATATTGTATGTAGTAAAAGTAAAGGGCAATCCGAAAAATCCCCAACGTTTTTTCTCAATCATCTGATTCATTCCGGTTTCCATGTTTTATACCTCCTTTTAGGAAAAAATACACGTATTTTATCATCTTTTATATTATAGTCCTTTATACGAAAATTGGCAATTTAAAATAGCATTTTTTTGTCAGATTATCTTGAATGCATACCTTTGTTGTGGTAATATTATTCAAGTTGAAAACATATATGGAAGGAGTCAATTATGAGACATTTAATGAGTCCTCTCGATTTTACCGTTGAAGAATTGGACAAGTTGTTCAGTTTGGCAAACGATATAGAGAAAAACCCTAAGAAGTATGCTCATGCCTGCGATGGTAAGAAGCTTGCCACCTGCTTTTATGAGCCCAGTACCAGAACCCGTTTGAGTTTCGAAGCAGCAATGATTAATTTAGGCGGTCACGTAATCGGTTTCTCGGATGCCAACAGTTCTTCCGCATCCAAGGGTGAAAGCGTATCCGATACCATTCGTATGATTTCCTGCTATGCAGACATCTGCGCAATGCGTCATCCCAAGGAAGGTGCTCCCATGGTAGCCGCTTCCAAATCACGTATTCCCGTAGTAAATGCCGGAGATGGCGGACATCAGCATCCTACTCAGACACTTACCGATTTGCTTACTATTCGTTCCTTAAAAGGACGTCTTAACAATTTTACCATTGGTCTGTGCGGCGACTTGAAATTCGGTCGTACCGTTCACTCACTGATTCATGCGCTTGAGCGTTATGACAATATTTCTTTTGTATTTATTTCTCCGGAAGAATTAAAAATTCCCGAATATATCATTGAAATGTTAAAAGAAAAGAA
>JAZNTK010000056.1:0-18194 GCA_045591685.1 Lachnospiraceae bacterium | reverse complement strand
CTTCTCAGTTGCTTCAGGTGGTGGTACAGGCCGTACACTTCATCCCGACAACATGGCTGCAGGTCCTGCTTCTTACGGTATGACAGATACTATGGGTCGTATGCACTCAGACGCTCAGTTTGCAGGTTCTTCTTCAGTTCCCGCACACGTAGAAATGATGGGTCTTATCGGTGCAGGTAACAACCCTATGGTTGGTATGACTGTAGCAGTTGCAGTTGCTATCCAGGAAGCTGCTGAAGCTGGTAAGTTCTAAGTTTAAAATCTTAATAATAAAAGCATCGTGTGTTAAACACGATGCTTTTTTATTGCCAATATAATATACATTCACCAATATAATCAACTCCGCCGTATACCAGCAGAAGATTTCTTACTACAAAATTTATAATAATTACTGCTAATAAACCGATTAAAGGATATACATAAATGGTATAATGTATTTCCTTTTTCCAAATGCCTGCAAGCTTTAGGGCGGCAGGCACATAGTAGGATATAAAATAAAGAGCCAAATAAACAATGGTTGGATTATACAGGAATGATTGTATAAAATGTCCATGTAAGAATGTATCAATGGCTCTGGTGCCTCCGCAACCGGGACAGTAGAGGTGTAGAGTCTTTTTTAACACACATTCTCCCGGCATATCGTAGAATGCAATATCATTCACATGATAAAAAATCAGAAAACCGATACATATCAGACATAGTACGCTAAATGAAAAAAATACAATTTTTTCAACTTTATTCTTCTTCATAGATAACATTTATATTTTCGCCTTCGATGGTTTTACCCTGTAAAATATCACCGATATAGTTGATACGAACAATAGCACGGCAATATTTTTCATATGCCATACCGGCACTGAAATCATTAAACGTACCTTCATTAAAAGAAGAGTGATACAATGCAACTGCCTCATCCATTAAAGATGCCGCCTCGTCTGCCAAATCCTCAATAGCTGCATATTCCCTGGGAACATCGAGGTCTGCAAAATCTTTGAAAACGCTGTTTAAATCATCCAATTCAGATAATAAATCTTCAGCAGCTTTTTCGCTTTCGGCATCAATGGCATTGATATTATCATTGATTTCAACTACATCATCATAAAATGATTCTACAGCACTTCTGTAGCTATCCAATTCGCCCTCGTCGCTACCACAAGCGGTAAGCAGGCTTGCTGTCATTGCAACAGACAATAAAAGTGCAAAAATTTTCTTTTTCATTACATATTCTCCGTTTAAATTTTTATCTAAAATAGCATAATTATTTCTTTTTATTACCATAGTATAATTTAACATAGACATATTATGAAATCAAGTTAATATCTGAAAAACATATAAATATAAAAAATTGATATTATAATCTAAGTGTGTTAAAATATATTGATTATAAATAAACTACAAACATTACATATACGGGGAATAAAAATGAATTTTTTTGAAGAGAAATTTGGAAATAGAATTGTATTTTTGGATGGTGCAACAGGCTCTAATTTGGCACTTCGCGGTATGCCGGCAGGCGTTTGTCCCGAAGAGTGGATTCTTGCCAATGAAGAGATTTTAATCGGCCTTCAAAAAGAGTATGCGGAGGCCGGAACGGATATTTTATATGCACCTACTTTTGGAGGAAATCGTATTAAGTTAGCAGAATACGGTTTAGAAGATAAATTAGAAGAAATGAATACAAAGCTTGTGGAAATTTCTAAGAAAGCGGCAGGCGGACATGCTTTGGTTGCCGGAGATATCACCATGACCGGAAAGCAGTTGTATCCTGTGGGAACCATGCAGTTTGAAGAGTTAGTAGATGTATATAAAGAGCAAATCGCAGTTCTTGATAAGGCCGGTTGTGATTTGCTGGTAATTGAAACCATGATGAGTTTGCAGGAAACAAGAGCTGCATTGCTTGCGGCAAAAGAAACCTGTAATCTTCCTGTGATGGCAACACTTTCTTTTGAGGGTGACGGTAAGACTTTGTATGGTACAGATGCTGTTACGGCCGCACTTGTTTTGAAAGGATTGGGTGCGGATGCCGTTGGCGTGAACTGTTCCACGGGACCTGATAAAATGCTTCCGTTAATCAAAGCTATGGCAGAAAATGTATCAATTCCTGTTATTGCAAAACCCAATGCAGGAATGCCTCAGTTGGATGAGAGCGGTAAAACGGTATATTCCATGTTGCCGGAAGAATTCGCAAATCAGTGTAAACTCCTGATTGATGCAGGTGCCGGTATTGTGGGCGGATGTTGCGGTACAACACCGGAGCATATCAGAGCCTTGCATGAATTATGCAAAAATATGGAAAGACCTGCCGGCCATATTAGAGAAAAAAGAGTTCTTACATCAGAACATAAAACCGTAACTTTTGGATTAAATGATCCTTTTCTTGTAATCGGCGAGCGCATTAATCCTACGGGCAAGAAAGCATTACAGGCAGAATTACGCGAAGGTAAGCTTGATATGGTCAGTAATTTTGCCGTCGAGCAGGAGGAAAAGGGCGCGGATGTTTTAGACGTCAACCTTGGTATGGGAGGCATTGATGAAAAAGAAATGCTTCTTAAGGCTATGTATGAAGTCATGGGTGTGAGTCACTTGCCCTTATCCATTGACTCGTCCAATTGTGATGTCATTGAGGCGGCACTTCGTATTTATCCGGGCCGTGCATTGGTAAATTCGGTATCCTTGGAGGAAGGAAAAGCAGAGCGTTTATTCCCTTTGATTAAGAAGTATGGGGCAATGTTTATTTTGCTTCCTTTATCCGATGCAGGGCTTCCGAAAGATTTGAACGAGAAAATACATATTATTGAAACCTTGCTTTCTAAGGCTTATTCTTATGGTTTGACCAATCAGGATATCATTGTTGACGGACTGGTTACTACGGTATCCGCAAATGAAAAAGCGGCGCTGGAGACTTTGGAAACCATACGGTATTGCAAAGAAAAAGGCCTCGCTACCGCTTGCGGATTGTCCAATATTTCATTCGGGTTACCGGAAAGAAGTAATGTAAATACGGCATTTTTAACCATGGCAATTTCACAGGGACTTACCATGGCAATCGTAAATCCTTCCCAAAAGGAGCTTATGAATGCGATTTATGCCACGGATATGTTGATGAACAAGAAAGATGCAGGGCTTCGCTATATTGATAAAATGACCGGAAATGATAACAAATCCGAAGTAAAAGTAGCACAACAGCAGGAAACTCATGAAGAGAAGCTTAAAAAAGCTGTGCTTCGCGGAAATGTTTCAGGGATAACGGAGTTAACGGAAGCTACAATGAAAGATGGCGGACTTGCGGCAGAAACAATTTTAAATGAATGCCTGTTGCCCGGAATCAATGAAGTTGGCGAACTTTTTAACAGCGGAAAATACTTTTTGCCTCAGTTAATTGCCAGCGCAAACGCCATGAAAGCTTCTATTGAATATTTAGAGCCTTTCTTACAGAAGGAAGGCGCATCCGAGACTGCAAAGACCGTGATTATTGCCACTGTAAAAGGTGATATTCATGATATCGGTAAGAATCTTGTGGCATTGATGCTTAAAAACTACGGATATCGCGTAATTGATATGGGCAAGGATGTACCTACGGAGGATATCATTGCCAAGGCAAAAGAAACCAATGCAGAAATCATTGCATTATCAGCATTGATGACTACAACCATGACCGAAATGAAGAAGGTTATTGAAGGTGTAAGAAAAGAAGGTCTGACAGCCAAAATTATGATTGGCGGTGCTGTTATTACGCAGGAATATGCGGATGAAATCCTTGCTGACGGATATGCCAAAGATGCAGCAGGTGCCGTAAAGGTTGCGGATTCATTAACCTTGTAAAAACGGGTGATTTTATGAAAAAAGGTGATAAAATTCTTTTAATCCTGCTTCTTTTTATCGGTATTTTGGGATGCGTAGCATTTATGCTTTTATCCAGAGAGGCATCCTATGTTACCGTAACAGTAAATCAGGTGACGGTTGGGACCTATCCTTTGCATACAGACCGTGAGATTTTGATTGAGACTGAGAATGGCGGAGAGAATGTTTTACAGATTTCGGACGGATGTGTTAAAATGCTCTCGGCTAATTGTCCCAATCTGGATTGCGTCCATCATAAAGAAATATCGTTAAATCACGAAAGTATAATATGTCTACCCCACAAGGTAGTTGTTACTATATATTCGCCTGAAGAGGCAGAAGGTTTGGACGCTGTAACACAGTAATGTAAGACGGATAAAAGGAACATAAAGAATTTTTATATGAAAGAAATGCGAGGTAATGATGAAAATTAACGCGGCCAAAAAAGTTGCATTGTACGGATGTTTCCTTGCATTTGCCATGATTGTGGCATATATTGAGGCAATTTTGCCTTTTACCATAGGAATTCCCGGGACCAAACTCGGACTTGCCAATGCAGTAATTGTAAGTTGTCTGTATATGTTTGGTGTTGCTCCTGCGCTGACAATTAATTTGTGCAGAATTGTATTATCGGCACTTTTATTTGGTAATTTATACAGTATGTTATATGCCTTATCGGGTGCTGTTTTTAGCCTTGTTATAATGATACTATTGAAAAAAAACAAATCTTTTGGAATGATTGGAGTTAGTATTGCCGGAGGTGTGGCTCACAATTTCGGACAACTTTTGATTGCCGTGCTGATTACCAAGGTGCCTATTTTATTATATTATGTTCCGGTATTGATACTGGCGGGAAGTCTTACGGGATTTGCAAACGGCTGGCTTGCTAAATTTATGTATGACAGAATCGGCAAAAAGCTTATAATAGATGGAGACAGTTAATTATGTACGCTTATTTTATCGGTAAAATTGCATATATGCAGACGGACAGTGTGGTAATGGAGGTAAACAACATTGGCTACAATATCAAAGTTTCTGCAGGTACCATACAGAATCTTTCTCATATGTCCGGTGAAGTAAAATTATATACGTATACATATGTAAAAGAGGATGCACTTTCTTTGTTTGGGTTTTTAACAAGAGAGGAATTGGAACTTTTTAAAATGATGATTACGGTAAACGGTATCGGTCCGAAGGGAGCATTAGCTATTTTATCTACATTGTCGGTGGATGCACTGCGTTTTGCCATTCTTTCGGGAGATTCCAAGAGTATTGCCAAATCTCCGGGCATCGGTGCTAAGACTGCAGAACGTCTGATTATTGATTTAAAGGATAAAATCAATGTGGAAGAAGTATTTACTGTTGAAAAAGGCGAAGCAATAACAGGTGCCATGACAGCAGAGTCACCTGCAAAGAAAGAAGCAATAGAGGCATTAACCGCACTTGGATATTCCGCTACGGATGCCGTAAAAGCGGTTGGTATGGTGGAATGTACGGAGGATACTTCTACAGAAGAAATTTTAAAGACTGCATTGAAGAAAATTATCATGCTGTAAATATATTTGATTATGGATTTTATATGGCGTTTAAGGAGATAAATCATGCCAAAAAGAATGATAGAAACAAGTTTTACCCAAGAGGATGCAAGTATTGAGTTTTCATTACGTCCCCAGACTTTAAAAGAATATATAGGCCAGGAAAAGGCCAAGGAAAGTCTGCAGATTTATATGGATGCGGCCAAACAGAGAGGGGAAAGTCTGGACCATGTGCTTTTATACGGGCCTCCGGGACTTGGTAAAACCACGTTGGCCGGCATTATTGCCAATGAAATGGGCGGACATATGAAGATTACCAGCGGACCTGCCATTGAAAAACCGGGTGAACTGGCAGCAATTTTAAACAATCTTGCAGAGGGTGATGTACTTTTTATCGATGAGATTCATCGTTTAAACCGTCAGGTAGAAGAGGTTTTATATCCCGCCATGGAGGATTTTGCCATTGATATTATGATTGGAAAAGGGTCCACGGCACGTTCTGTAAGACTTGATCTTCCGCATTTTACATTGGTTGGGGCAACAACCCGTGCGGGTATGCTGACGGCACCGTTGCGTGACCGTTTTGGCGTGGTACATCGTCTGGAATTTTACACCCCGGAAGAACTTCAATTAATTGTTTTAGGCTCTGCAAAGAAGTTAAATGTTGAAATTGAAACCGGCGGAGCATTGGAAATTGCAAGACGAAGCCGGGGGACGCCAAGAATTGCCAATCGTATGTTAAAACGTGTCCGTGATTTTGCCCAGGTAAAATGTAACGGTGTCATTACGGATGAAATTGCATCTTATGCTCTGGATATGATGGAAGTGGACAAATTCGGCTTGGATCACATTGACAGAAATATTCTGCTTACCATGATTGAAAAGTTTAAAGGCGGACCGGTAGGTCTGGATACTTTAGCGGCTGCTACGGGAGAGGATGCAGGCACTATTGAAGATGTGTATGAGCCTTATTTAATTAAGAACGGTTTTATTGCCAGAACACCCAGAGGACGTATGGTAACTGAGCATGCATATAGGCATTTGGGACTTGAAATTCCCGTATAAATAAATTATAATCGGAATAGCAACGTGCTATATACTTAAGAGTAGCAAAAGGGGAGATACATTTATGTCAGCAAAAACAGATACAGAAGTAATTGTGGGTGGCAAAGTTTTTACATTAAGCGGATATGAAAGTGAGGAGTACTTACAGAAAGTAGCTTCTTACATTAACAACAAGCATTCAGAATATGATAAGATTGAAAGTTTCCGCAGACAGCCCGGTGATTATCAGGCACTTTTGTTAGAGTTAAATATTGCAGATGATTATTTTAAGGCAAAGAAGCAGATGGCACTTTTGGAAGAAGAGTTAAAAACCAGAGAAGATGAACTTTGCAATATCAAGCATGAATTGATTGCCACACAGATTAAGTTGGATACCCTTGAAAAGAATTATCTTGCGGCAAAAAAAGAAGCTGACGAGAATGTAAAAAAAGTAATTCGTCTTGAGACGGAATTAAAAGAACGTGAGAGAAAATAAATCATAAATCAGAATAGAGCTGACCCTTAACGGTCAGCTTTTTACCTTATTGGGAGAATTTGTATTCAAGATGGAATCTTTGCATACACAAGTTGAATTATTGGCTCCGGCAGGAAGCTTCCAGGGCTTTCTTGGAGCTGTAAACGGCGGCGCGGATGCGGTTTACCTTGCAGGAAACCGTTTCGGGGCAAGGGCTTTTGCGGACAATTTTACGGAAGAAGAAATCAAAGAAGCATTATTTATTGCGAAGTTGTTTGGCGTTAAGGTGTATTTGACCGTAAATACCCTTTTAAAAAATATGGAAATGAATGAACTGTATGATTATATCAAGCCCTTATATGAGCAGGGGCTTACCGGTGTAATCATTCAGGATTTTGGTGTGTTTACATTTTTAAAAGAACATTTTCCGGGCTTAGAACTTCATGCAAGTACCCAGATGACGGTTACGAGCGTGGAAGGTGCTTTGTTTTTGAAAGAGCAGGGTGCAAAGAGAGTGGTTCTGTCCAGAGAACTTACTTTGAAGGAAGTAAAGGAAATTGTAGATGCCGGTGTAGAAACGGAATGTTTTATTCATGGTTCCATGTGCTATTGTTATTCCGGACAGTGTTTGTTCAGCAGCCTGATAGGCGGAAGAAGCGGAAACAGAGGCAGATGCGCACAGCCCTGTCGTTTGCCTTATAAGGTTGGAGACAAAAATAAGGATACCTATTGCTTCAGCTTAAAGGATATGTGCACGTTAGAACATCTTCCTGAGCTGATCGACAGTGGTATAGCATCTTTTAAGATTGAAGGACGTATGAAAAATCCTGCCTACGCGGCATGGGTTACACGCATTTATCGTAAATATATTGATTCTTATCTTGCCAATCCGGACAAGCCTTACAAGGTGGATGTGAAGGATTTGGAGCAATTAAAAACGCTCTATATCCGTACGGCTTTGCAGGATGGATATTACCACAAATACCGCGGTAAAGACATGATTACCAAAGATAGTCCGGCATATTCCAAAACCGATGAAGCTTTTGTGGTAAGAATTACGGAAGAAATGATTCAAAAAAAGCCTCAGAAAGCTATAAAAGGGGAAGCGATTTTTACTGTCGGAGAAGTATGCCGCATGAAGGTGTGGGCAGAGATTGACGGTGTTGTAACGGAAGCGGAAGTTTATGGGGATGTTGTTCAGGAAGCCATAAAAGCACCTATGACAGCGGATGCAATCAAGGAAAGACTTTCCAAAACCGGGGATTCTTATTTTGTAATGGAAGAGTTTACGGTTCAAACTTCCGGCAATGTTTTTATGCCGGTAAAAGCCGTTAATGAGCTTAGAAGAAAAGCTTTGGAGACCTTGGAGAATCAGATTAAAGCTTCCATCAAGAGAAAAGCTTATCCTGAAATGTCCGGGACAGATACCGAAAACGGATGTAACGATTCTGTAACCGATAAATATAAGACAGATTCAAAACCTGCCAAAAAAGAAGCTGTTTTTATAGCGTTTGCAGAAACTGTGGAACAGTACGATGCTCTTTTAAAAGAAAAATATATCAAACGTGTTGTTGTGCCTTATACATGGCTTTTGGATGATGCGTTAAAGGAGAAGTTGTCTGCCTGCATACAATCAGGAAAAGAACTCTTTTTCCGTTTGCCTGATATTTGCAGAAACGAATCGTTTGCAAAGATTTCAGAGGCATTGGAAATAAGCCGCCGATTGGATTTGGGAGACGGTTTTTATGTGAATCAGACAGATTCACTTGCCTGGATCCGTAAAAATGCAGAAGGGAAAGATATCATAGGTGATATTCATCTGTATGCCGCTAACAATGTGTCGGTAGATTGGCTGGATGCATTTACGGATGGATTTACGGTGTCGGTGGAGTTAAATAAAGATGAACTTCGTCATATGAATCTGAATGACGGTGAAATGATTATTTACGGAAGAACTCCGCTTATGCATACGGCAAATTGTGTTTTCTTGACGGATGGAGAATGTCAAAGAAACGGCAAAAAAAGAGTGGGAGTATTGCGTGACCGTACCGGTGCGATTATGCCTTTTAGAACCCATTGCGATGAGGCGGTGTGCTATAATACGGTTTATAACAGTGTAGCCACTTCATTACACAAACATATGAATGTTTTGGGACAATTGGGAGCGAAGGCATTTCAGCTTCGTTTTACGGTTGAAAACAAGGCTGAAACAGAGAAGGTTTTAGCAATATATCGTAACATTTCAGAGGGAAGAATGCCTGATGAAGTACCTTTTAAATACACCAACGGACATTTTCTCAGAGGTGTACAATAAACGCGAATTGCGTTAGGAGAAAAGAATGGGTAGTTTTATTTCAGAAGTTTCAAATTATGCATTTGTTGTCATTATGGCAGCTTATGTCTTGACCAACATTATTGTGTTTTTCTTTAAAAATCCGGAGAAACACAGACATTTTTATATGCTTCAGACATTGCTTGCCATTGCATTTCATGCAGTTGGTTATATTACATTGTTTATGCGTACGGAAGATCCCAGATACTTCTTTTTCTTTGCGTTTCAGGAAATTATCCTGTTTGCATTGATTCTGGTATTTAGGACCATATACCGTTCCGTAAGCCGTCTGATGTTAAATAATGTCATTATGTTGTTGTTCGTCGGATTTACTATTTTGGGACGTCTTGCTTTTATGAATGCGGTAAGGCAATTTGTAATTACGATTATTGCACTTGCGGTATCCATGATTATTCCCTGGATTATGAAGCATACAAAACTTTTGAAAAAGTTGGGATATGTTTATTGTACCATCGGTATTTTGGCATTGGGGGCAGTATGGCTTACCGGCGAAATTACTAACGGTTCCAAGCTTGCGTTTACCATTGAGGGCATGTCATTTCAGCCTTCGGAATTTGTAAAAATCACGTTGGTTTTCTTTGTTGCGGCATTGTTGTCCAATAAAAAAGATCCCTTCCGATATGTATCCTCGGCATTGTTTTCGATTGTACATGTATTAATTCTGGTACTTTCCAGAGACTTGGGCGGTGCAGGTATATACTGCATGGTTTATATGTTTATGCTTTATATTGCAAACAGGAATCTTCTCACTATTGCTGCAGGAGCAGTTATGGGTGCGGGGGCCTTCTATGTGGCGTTACAGATGTTTTCGCATGTAAAGATTCGTGTACAGAACTGGTTAAATCCTTGGACAGATATGAGTAATACCGGTTATCAGATTACACAGTCTTTATTTGCCATCGGTACCGGCGGCTGGGAAGGAATGGGACTTTTACAGGGTGATCCCACAACTATTCCCTATGTAAACGAAGATTTTGTATTCAGTGCCATTGCGGAAGAGTTTGGCGTTTTGTTCTCCATTTTATTGATTTTGTTATATTTGGTAACGGTTTTACATATGTTCCGCATGTCTGTCAGGGTAAAAGAATATTTCCATAAGCTTCTTTTATCAGGCTTTGCCATTGCATTGGGAACACAGGTTATTCTTACCATTGGCGGTGGAACCCGTTTTATTCCGTTGACAGGTGTTACATTGCCTTTGATTAGTATGGGCGGTAGCTCGCTTTCTGCAACTTTACTTATGTTTGGTGTCATTCAGGGTATTTATATCAAGGAATTCGCATATTACGAAGAGGACGATGAATTCGAAGACGATGGGGAATTTGAGGATAATGACGAATTCGATGATGATGAGTACGAAGAGGATGATGACGACATCGAAGATGAAGAGTATGAAGAAGATGTAGACGAAGATGAAGTTTATGATGAAGATGCGGATTCTGATACAGATGACTTTAGCACGGATGAAATGGAAGCAATCAGAAGCTTGGAAGAATTAACACAACAATCTGTAGAAGCATCTGTTAAAAAGACAGATGACCGTACTTATGTGGAAGAAGATGATTTCATCTTTGATTTTGATGAAAATAATCTTGCCGGAAAGGAGGAATAAAATGAGTAAAATAAGTGATTTTATGAAAAAAATGATTCCTTCCAAGAAGGCAGCTGATGAGAAGACCAAACGCAGAAGAGAGAATGCTCCGGTTGTTGTAACGGCAGTGTTGTTTGCACTTGTTTTTCTGGCTATGATTGGTAATCTGGCGTGGTATATCGAAAAAGACAGTTATGATGCCATCAACAGCGTGTATAATCCCAGAGATGAAATTCTTGCCCAGCAGAACATAAGAGGCTCCATTGTGACCGAAAACGGAGATGTGTTGGCATATACATCAATTAACGGTGAGGAAGAAAAAAGAGTATATCCGTATGGTAATTTATTTGCCCATGTTGTCGGATACAGTACCAATGGCGGTATGGGTATCGAAAAAATTGCCAATATGAGTCTTTTACAGTCAAATGCATCCATTTCCGATAAGGTTGATAATGACTTGAATAATAATAAAGATATTGGTGATACTGTGGTTTCTACTCTGAATGTACGTCTTCAGGAGGTTGCATTCAAATCGTTAGGTGCTTTTAACGGTGCCATTATTGTAACGGAGATTGAGACGGGTGAAATTCTTGCCATGGTATCCAAAGAGGATTTTGACCCTAATTACATTGCATATGAATGGGAAGATATGATTACGGATGATGATTCATCAGCATTGTTGAACCGTGTTACCCATGGACAGTATCCTCCGGGTTCCACTTTTAAAATTGTGGATGCTCTGGAGTATTACAGACAGACGGAAGGGAATACCGACAGTTATTCTTACTCATGTTCCGGAAGTCTTCGTTATGATGATCGTAAAATCACCTGTTATCATGGTATTTCTCACGGAAGCGTGAGTTTGCATCGTTCCTTTGCAAAGTCATGTAACTGTTCGTTTGCCAATATCGGGCTTGGTTTTGACAGAGGACATTTTGGAGAAACACTGACATCATTATTGTTTGGTTGTACATTGCCCGGACCTTTTGGCAGTGCAAGTCAGAGTGTGGTAAACATGTCTGCAGATACAACAGATGCTGAAATGGTACAGATTTCCATTGGTCAGGGAACAACTTTGATGACGCCGTTACACTTAAATATGCTTACCTGTGCCATTGCGAACGGCGGTAATGTGATGACACCCATGGTAATCTCAAGAATTGAAAGTGTTTCCGGCATGACGATAAAAACCTATAACCCTGAAGTATATGCAACACTTATGACAGAGGAGGAAGCAACTTTCCTTACCGAGCTTATGACCGGTGTAATCGAAAGCGGTACCGGAGATTTTCTGAATTCTGCCGAGTATACCAGTGCCGGCAAAACAGGATCTGCCGAATACGGCACCTCAAAAGGAGACAGCCATGCCTGGTTTACGGGCTTTGCACCGGCCGAAAATCCCCGTGTTGCCGTAACCATTATTGTAGAAGGTGCCGGTAGTGGCGGTGACTATGCCGTACCCATTGCAAAACGCCTTTTTGATGCATATTTTTTACAATATGGAGCAGAAGAATAAAATTGATATACAATTATCGTAAAATTGTCCGTTTTTATAATAATTTATCTTTATTTTTCGTAAAAAGTATAGTATATTTATACTAGAATGTTTTATAAACATCGGGAGGGTAAAAATGATTAATCGATTATTTGGAAATTATCTGGTGGAAACCGGAAAACTTACACAGGAACAATTAGAAGAAGTAATTGCTACTCAGAAGAAGGTTCGCGTAAAATTAGGTCTGATTGCAGTGGCTGAAAAGCTTATGACACCGGAGCAGGCGGATGAAGTAAACCACTTACAGGCAATTATGGATAAGCGCTATGGTGATATCGCAGTTGAAAAGGGGTATTTAACTGACGAGCAGGTAGGAAGACTTCTCGGATTACAGGGTAATGCGTATCTTACATTTATCCAGGCATTGGATGATTGCAAATATATGACACCGGAAGATGCTGATGCGGCTTTGGCAGAATATCAGAAAGATAATTCATTTACGGCTACTGATATGGATGCGTTAAAGAGCGGTGATGCAGATCGTATCGTTCCTTTATTCCTGCCGGTTGATTGTACAGGCTTACAGGCAGAATTAGTACAGGGTGCTGTTCGTGCATTGATTCGATTGATTGATTCTGATACATATGTGTTAAAAGGATGTGCAGTGGAAGCTTTTGCGGCAGACCGCTTTGCACTTCAGGATATGGACGGTGATCATGCGGCAACACTTTCATTTGCAGCTGACGGCGATGATTTGAAGGCGATTGCAGATGTATATGGTCAGGAAGATTTCGCACAGGTTGATTTGGATGCTTTGGATGCGGTTGGTGAATTTATCAATTGTGTAAACGGTATGTTCAGTACAAAACTTTCAGGAACCTGCAATATGGATATGCTTCCTCCTTCCTATAAGGATGCAAGAAGCACTGCCAAAGCAGGAAAGATTTGTGTATTACCCGTTTGTGTAAACGGTAAAATTGTTAATATGCTCACATCATTTGATGAGACAATTGCTTTTTAGGAGGAGTAAGGGGAAATGGCTAAGATTTTGATTGTAGATGATTCAAGAACATCACGTAAGATTTTAAGAACAATTCTGGAAGGTGCCGGACATGAAGTTATTGGTGAAGCGGTTGACGGTGTTGACGGCGTAAATAAGTTTCAGGAGCTTTCTCCCGAAATTACCACATTAGACATTACAATGCCTAATATGGATGGCTTGGAAGCATTGAAGGAAATTAAGAAGATTAATGCGGCTGCCAAGATTATCATGGTAACAGCTGCCGGACAGCAGAATAAGATGGTAGAAGCAATCAAGAGTGGTGCTTCTGAATTCGTAACCAAGCCTTTTGAAGCGGATGAAATCATTGGTTTGATTGCTAAAATGTAATTTTTAGAATAAAGAGATTAGAAAAAGGAAGAGAGTAATCTCTTCCTTTTTTAAGATGATAGCGTGAGGATGTGTAAATGAATATAGTAGAACGCGGGAGACCGGCTAAATATAAAATAAAAAGCAAGCGAACCAAGATGTTTTTTGTGTTAGGATTTTTTATGTTGGGGACAGGTATTATATTTATAATACCTATTATTCTTGCTATATTTGAAATTGTTGTAGATTTGATACAGGGAGCCCATGAGTCGGATCCTAGTATCATCGTGTTTTTTGGCATATTTGCTTTTTTAGGAGCGCTTCCGGCTATTATTGGAGGCGTATTCCTATATAAAGGATTTCGTTTGAAGAAGAGAGAAGGTTTACTGAAAGACGGCCTAATGACTAAAATGAAGGTAACTTCCGTTAAGAGATCGAATTCCAGCGTGAATAGTGTGCCGGGATTTTATATAGAGTGTAGTAATACGGAGCATGTAAAAGGATTTATGAAGTCCTACCGTTCTGATGTGGTATATAATTTTGAGTGTGAAAGTTTGGAATACGGAACTCCGATAGATGTTTACGTAGATAAAATTGACCCTACATTCTTTTATATGGATGTGGAGAATGCTATTTTTGAAGCCCGAAATAAGAAGTCTGTGAATGGCGAAGAGGCAGAGCTTGGTTATCTCAGAAAAGGTTTGTTTGGTTCGGTCACTACCGGAGTTGACAGGGAAACCAGAAATCTTGAGTATACCGGCAATTGTATTTATGCCACCATTAAATCTATTGAAGTAGATTATGATACTGTATCCTTTGGCGCAAATCCACATTGGCTTATTTGTGATGTGGTAAACGAGGCGGAGCAGACGATTTATCGTTATACAAGTCATAAAATTTACAGCGATGTTCTGGCGGAAATAAAAATCGGAGATCAAATTGCTATCTATGTAAATCCTGATGATCCGGATGATTATTATGTGAATGTAAATGAAATATTGTAAATTATATAAAACTTGCATAATCCCGTGAAATAGGATATACTTTTTATTAGTTTTTACGTTCACACCAACAGGAGGAATTGCAGTATGAGTGAAGCAGTGAGCTGTGGCGGTGTGGTTATATTTCGCGGTAAGATTTTGCTTTTGTACAAGAATTTTAAGAACAGATACGAAGGTTGGGTTTTACCAAAAGGAACTGTAGAAGAAGGCGAAGAGTATAAGGACACGGCGTTAAGAGAGGTTTTGGAGGAATCCGGAGCTAAGGCGTCCATTATAAAATACGTGGGTAAGAGCGAATATTCTTTTACCACGCCGGATGACGTTGTCGATAAAGAAGTACATTGGTATTTAATGATGGCTGACAGCTATTACAGTAAACCGCAGCGCGAGGAATTTTTTGTGGATTCGGGCTTTTATAAGTATCATGAGGCGTATCATTTGCTGAAATTCCCCAATGAGAAGCAGATTCTTGAGAAGGCATATAATGATTATCTTTCTTTAAAAAAGAAGAATCTCTGGGGTAGCAAAAAATACTATTAAAGTACGATGTTCAAGAGGAAAGTTACCGGTTAGAAGCTGGGCTTTCCTTTTTACGTAGAAGGGAGGATAGAGATGTTTTGCAGACAATTATATCTGGATGAAGTAACATCTAAGAATTTTAACAGCATACGTCGTAAATTCCGTAATGAAAAATATCCTTCCGGAACCTATGTGATTACATTGTCTAAAACTTCCGGAAGGGTGGAATACTTTGATTGTAAGGCTTTTAAGCAGAAGTATTACAAAGAAACCGGAAACTATCCAATGATTATCGGACTTGCAAAGAATGCAGACAGTGCGCAGAACATTGTCGTAGAACTTATTCATGAAGCGGTTGAGCAAACCGGAAATGCAGATGTGAAAACATATTTGAAAGAGAAAGCGGATGCATTACAGAAGAGTTATTTTAAAAGATATGATATCAAAGTAATTGAAATGAAAGGTGAAGAATAAGGGTGGGAGTAGTATTACTTATTTTAAAAATCATCGGAATCATTCTTCTTTCCGTTATTGGCCTTATTCTGCTTTTAAGTCTTTTGTTGCTTTTCTGGCCGTTTTCATATCGTATTAAGGCACATAAGGATGAAGAGGATTTCAATGCGGCGGTAAGGATTCTATGGCTGCTGGGATTGTTGACTGCAACGGTCACTTATGACGGAGAGGCGAAATTAAAGGTTCGCGTGTTGGGAATTCCGGTATATAAACTGCAGATTTGGCCGACGGAGGATAAAAACGATTCACAGGCTGATGAGGCGGATGAAAGTACGGAAGCATCGGAAACGGAGCAGACAGCCGAGGCAGACGCGGTAGCGGAAACGGAGCAGCCGGCTGATACAGATTCGACAACCGGAACCGAGGAGGCATCTGAGAAGGAAGACACAGATAATATGGGCGATTCCGATGAAGATATAGACCGTGAAATCGAAGAACGTCTTGCTGACACCGAAGAAGAGGATGCGTTCGACAAATTACCTCTGGGAAAGAAAATCAAGGCTTTTATCGAGAAAATAAAAGAACTTATTTTAAAATTACGTGAGAAGTGTTATAATATAAAAGATTCGATTAAACAACAAATCGATAAAATTAAGAAGAAATACAAAGAAATTAAATATTATTACAAATTATTACAGCATCCGAGCATCAAACCGGCATTATCCAAGCTTTGGATTGTCACAAAGAAGATGCTGAAACACATACGTCCCAGACGTTTGAAAGCTGTAATAGAATACGGGTCCGGAGATCCGGCATCTACGATGAAGGTGTACGGATACTATTGTATGATTTATCCATTTTACGGAAAGAAAATTAAATTTACACCGGATATGGAGAACAAGGTACTTAATTTGGATGCGTCGCTTTCCGGCAGAGTTCAGTTTTTCAGACTGATGTGGCTTGGATGGACGTTATTTGCAGATCGTAATATCAGAAGGTTAATCAGATTAGTAAGGCGGGAGGTTAAGAAACGTGACAGAAAATAATTTTAACAATGTTGTTGATTCGTTAATGAAAGGTATGGATGGATTTTTATCCACCAAGACAGTTGTTGGTGATGCGACTACAATCGGAGATACCATTATTGTTCCCTTGGTTGATGTATCATTCGGTGTGCAGGCAGGCTGTTTGCATGGTGATAAGAACAAAGGCGGAGCCGGTGCTTTAAACGGCAAAATGACTCCCAGTGCCATTCTCGTAATCAACAATGGTCATTCAAAGCTTGTAAATATTAAGAATCAGGACAGCGTAACCAAGATTCTTGACTTGATTCCTGACCTTGTTGACAGATTCCAGGAGAAAGGTAAAAAAGCAGAGATTAAAGAAGAAGACGTTAAGAAAGCTGCATTCCCTGACGCAATTGAAGAAAAATAGGCTTAATTCATTTTTTTGACGCATATACTGTATCAAAGACAGTCCGGGCGTTAATCATGAAAAGAAAAATAGGTGCATTTTTATTAGCGATAGCAGTAGGAATGTTGTTAATGGTATTTATATCCAATAAATTTGTAGGATGTATCATCATTGCACTTTTATTGGTACTTGGATATTATTTATATTGCTACGATTAGAAGAAACGTGGAGTGACCGGAGATCATCTATGGATAATTTTATCAGTATCTTACGTGATGCCTCTTCGCCGGAAGAATTAGAGCAATACAAAGTCCAGTTATTTCGTGAAAATGTCCGCATTAAGACGGACAGGTCTGAGCTGGAGGAAATGTATGACCGGCTCGGTATCGAACAGAAAAAACTGGAAGAAACCAGGGAAGAAATTGAAAATCAGCGTAAAGCCCTGAATAAGGAAGCGAAAGATATTAAGAAAGAGTTGCAGGAACAGCGCAGACGCTTGGAAGAAGATACAATTTTCTTTGAAAAGAAGCAAAGAGTGTTGGAGCAATCATTCCGTCAGCTTGATTTGGACAGGCAGAAACTGGAAACAGAGAAGAAACAGTTTCACCGTTATCGTGAGGAAGCCAAGAATAATGTTCCCAGAACCAGACCGCTGGAATACCGTCAGGGTATCTTTTTTAAGGGAATTACCAATCAGCTTGCATTAAAGAAGCGTTATAAGGACCTGATTAAAATATTCCATCCGGATAATATGAGTGGCGATAATGACACCTTACAACAGATTAACCGGGAATATGAAATTTTGAAGCATGATTTGGGAATTGACAGGCAGTCGTGGTAGGAGATTTTTATAATTTTTAAAAAAATAAAAATTTTTCTTGCATTCTTGATAAAGTTTTGTTAATATATCAATGTTGCGAGTCAGTGAACTCAATTTATGCTGAGGAGGTGCAATCATGGCAAAATGTGCAATTTGTGATAAGGGCGTTCATTTCGGAAATAATGTAAGCCACTCTCATAGACGTTCCAATCATATTTGGAATTCCAACATCAGAAGAGTAAAATGTAAAGTAAACGGTGCTACTAAGACTATGCACGTATGTACA
>JAZNTK010000055.1:0-9103 GCA_045591685.1 Lachnospiraceae bacterium | reverse complement strand
TGGTGGAATATCTCACCTTGTTTTTTCCACCTATTTCTCAATGTTAGCTTTTATGGTGGAATATCTCACCTTATCTTTTCCACCTATTTCTCAATGTTAGCTTTTATGGTGGAATTTCCTACACTTCTGTTTCCACCTTTTCAGACATTTTCTATTTTGGGGTGGTGATTGATACTTTTATTTTTCTGACCGCTGACACAAAAACTCTATAATCAACTAATATAAGCCAATTCTCACCAAACTGAAATTTGTCTAAGGCGTTACACATTTAATAATTTGTAAATATCCATACCTACTTTTTCATCAAAGTAGTTTTTCAACTCCAAAAAAGCCTTCCATTTTGGAATGGTCAAATCATTAAATCCTCTTCTTATAACAACATCCACTAATCTTTTTTCTACATATGTTGGTCCATTAGGGAACGAGATTGCATCACACAATTGAATTAATCTATCGTAATCATTGTATTCCAACATATCTATATAATTCTGTATATATTCCGTTTCCTCTTCTGAGCAGTCATTCTGTCCATTATATGCACCAATATTTTTATATGGGAATGAATGTGTTAAACATATTCTAGCACTATCATCATAACCTAAAGAACTCATAAATAAATATCCCGCATAAATATGTCTCATATCCATTATACCTTCACGCCTGCCTATATCATGTAATAGTCCCATTACATATGCAGCATCAGGATTCATATCATCGCATTTTTCCGCAATTGTTCTTGCACAAAATCCTGCTGTTTTATTGTGTTCAATCCAAGGACCCGGATTTAATTCAGCTGCTTCTTCAATCAACTTTTCCGCCTCTTCAACTGATGGTATTTTCATCATATCCTCCATTCGCTGTAAACTTCAAATTTATCTCTCCATTAACCACTCCGCCACCCTTTTGGAATATTCGAACGGCCCCTCCGGATATTTCCAACCAAATCCATCGTCACCGTCTCCTCCGTAAATAGCGTTGTCTGTTTCTTATTAAGCTCCCCTTGCGCTTAATAAAACTCCGTCAGCTTCCTGTCAAGTTCCCTTATTTCTTCCCCGGAGGGAATATCCCTTAACAATGCGATTTTTTCGATTTCTTCCCTGTCTGTCCGCAAGTTCTCAATCTGAGCCAAATATTCTTCGCCTAAAGATATTCCGAATATTGCCCCATACTCCTCACGTACCTCATTACTAAAATAATCCGGTTGCATTTCAAAATGAGCAAGACCTAACCATTGCGGTTCGCAATCAATTCCCAGCTCTTCTTTCGCCTCCCGTACCATTGCCTCACGCATGGTTTCACCTTCCTCGGGACATCCTCCGAATATTTCCCAACATTTTCGCCAATGATTAAATCCCATAAGATAATCTTCGCCGATTTTTACAACCAGCAGGCATACCGATACCTGTGAAAATCGAGAAGTCGCATCCTCTTCCGTTATTTTAATAAAATCCAGTAATTTATTTCCTGCCTGATCGACTGCTAACATAGTTCTCCGTTTACCTCATAATCCAAGTTATCTTTGGCACACCTCTCTAATCCATCCGGTGACACCATTCGGAAGAATCTCGTCATAACAAGTGCCATCGGTATAAATCAGATTTCCCTGAATGGCATTGATAATACAATGCTGTCCCATCTCAATTCCGTAATTGATGGAAGAGACACCCTTATCCTCGTTTCGAACCCATTCCGGAAAATAACAGATACAATTCTTCATGTTCTGCAGTTCTTTCTCTATCGGCTCTATACAATCTTTAAAAAGAGCCATTTCATCATGCCTTCCGTGAGCAACAAGCAGATGGATTCCGGCCGCTTCCATTTTACTAAGACGTTCCTTGTCCGGCACATAAATCGACGCTGCGGGAATTGCACCTTTGAAATAATCGCCATACAACTCCAACATTCTCCATGTCACATATCCGCCGGCAGATGCGCCCATAATAAACTTTGCGCCGATATTCTCAGCATTCTCCATGCAAACCTTATCATAAATGTCTTTCAGATACGGTAAATATTCTTCATCCCAGGAACCTGCTATGGTGTCATCTTCCAGTCTCTTTTCGTTTGCGAGCGGCACGATAATAAAAGCACCGCCACCCATCTCTTCCTGATAGCGAGGGGATGCATACTGTTCACCGCCGCAATATCCTACGCATCTTATTCCGTCTATCGAACAATTCAGTCCGTGAATCCACATCAGAACAGGATATTTTCTGTCCGCAGATAAACCTCCGTGTTTGATGGGATTATATACATAATATCTGATATCCCCTTTTCCCTCACAAGGCAGAATGCATTTATCGAAAATATCCCAATATCCTCCCATTTTAAATACGGTATCACAGCTGATGAAATCTCCCTCAGCCATATCTTCCATCCAAGGCGGAATCGGATGATTGTTCTTTGTTTCCTTCGAAAATTTCGGTAATTTCATGTTACTTTTCCTCCTCTGTCTCCGGTTCCTCTCTCAACTTCCAAATGCGTTTCTCAATCTCTTTTATGACTGCCTCATACGCTTCGTCGGCTTTGCCGGTAGGATCTTCCAGACCCCAATTGTCATCAAATGCTCTTCCTATGAAAGGACAACTTACATTGCATCCCATGGAAATTGCGATATCGGGAGCCGGAATATCAGAAATTAGTTTAGAGTACTGCGTCTGTTCCATGTCTATTCCGTACAACTTTTTCATGATTCGCACTGCATCCTGATTGATTTGAGGTTTCGTTTCCGTTCCCGCAGAATAGCTCTCAAATACATCCGAAGCCAAATGCCTTCCCAATGCTTCCGCAATCTGGCTGCGGCAGGAATTATGAACACAGATAAACGCTACTTTCTTCTTAGGCTTTTTGTGAAAAGGACACTTCTCTTTAATGCATTGTTCATTCTTCTCGCTAAAATCACATTCTATGTCGGAACTTTCCAATTTTACATCATAATTATCATTGATGTATTCAATGGCTTTTTGAAAGCTTAAGAAAGCGTCCCGCTTACAGCATCTTGGTCCACCCACTTCAGATAAACGCCATAATGCTTTGGAGGTGAATTCCATATGCTTTCCCCATGAACCATCGGTACTCAGCGGCCCTGTCCCGTCTATAATCGACAGTGCCGCCCCCATTGCGCTTACCGCACCACAGACGCCCCACATGCCGCAGGTTGCCCCGGGCATCTGCAACCCGCGTCGCATTACTTCGTGCAAGCCTGCCTGCAAATCAATTTGACCTCCTGCATTATAATATGCAGTCAACAACGCCGCGCCATCCAGTACATGATGCTCCGGGCCGTGTATCCTGATGAAATCCATCTTCGCGATAGTATGAAAAATCTCTATGGGATTTTTACTTTTTTCCTGTAAGCATAACTCTATGATTCTCTTCGCTTTATCTTCCATGTCTCCTCCGCGCCAGCCGGTCAAAAGGTTTCGTTCTTCTGTTCTAAGAATATCTTTTTCTGCTTCATGTCTACCTTAGCTAACGCACCATATTGCAATGCGCAACGGGGATTCGCATGACCGAAATTGACATTATAAACAATCGGCAGTTTCTCATTATCTATCACTTCTGTCAGAATGCTTTTATATTCCTGATAGTACGCTTCATCCTGTGGTTTCCCCACCAGAACGCCGGACACTGCATCGAATACACCTTTCTCCTTAAGTACCGTAATCTCTTTCCGAAACATTTCCGGCACCGGCTTTTCTTCACAGGTTTCTATAAACAGAATTTTACCTTTCCACGTATTTCTATCCGGGAACAATCCGTATTTTTCGCAGATATCTTTCTGGTCTTCATATCTGTTCGTGACAAGAATATCATAAAAACTTTCCAGACATCCGCCCAACAATTCACCTTCAAAAACCTCAGGCCCCTGCAGAAGTTCAAATCCGCGCTCTTCCTTATGTGCAACCCGATCCGTCCCTATTGCAGCCCGGGAAAAATCTTCTCTTTCTTCATACCAGACATCACTTGAAACAATTTCACCGTACTCATACCCTTCCAGATAACTCTCAAATGCCTTTTTCGTATATGGTAACATCTCATTCGAAATTTCTCCCAAATCACAAATGAAAGTCGGACCATAATATGTAGACAGTCCCAACTTATAAAACATCAAGTGATTCACCGTAGTGTCCGAAAAACCGGTAAACAGTTTCGGGTTCTCCTCAACTGCTTTCACAAATTCCGCATCTTCCATCAAATACGGCAAAAGTCTGTATGTATCGTCACCGCCGATTGCACAAATAATCCCAGCAACGGACTCATCCAGAAAAGCCTCTTTCAAGTCCGCGGCTCTTGCTTCAGGATGCTCATTCAGATAGTCAATTCCTTTCAGCGTATTCGGCATAAAAACCGGCTCCAGCCCGTATTCCCTTAATCTCTTTACCCCTATCTCGATGTTGTGACTGCAGAAATCTTCGCCTAACATTCCGCTTGACAAGCTGACAATTGCAACCTTATCTCCTCTTCTTAATTTCCTTGCATATCGCATAGAAGTCATCCTTTCTTAATTCCTTCATTCATTTACAACCACAACAAAATTCCTATCAATATATCCAACGCCAGCATAACGCTGTAGAAAGCAATCGGAAACGGTACATCTTCCGATGGTCTATCAATCTTTTTGTCTAAAACAATATCCGATAAGCCTTCCCTCCTCACCTCTGCTATGATTTTCTTATTCTCCAAATCTTCAACTTCCAATCTGTAGATTTTAAACTCAAGCTCTTTGTTTCCTTTACACAAACGTACATCTACAAAAAACAGAACTATCGTAACAATCATTGAGAGAATGCATACAATCAATGCCGCTATCTTATGCTCCTCCCAGAGACTCTTTGCGCCTAATACATAACAGAGACAAAAAAATACACACACTCCGGCCAAGGCTTTTATCGTTTTAATATAATTGCGGTTTTGTTCTATTCTTGTTTCAAGATTCATGATTCTTAGATACAATTCATTCATTTCGCAATTTCCCTTTCGCACGGAGTGGTGTATTAATTCTCTCGGACACTTATCTCAAATATTTCATTCACTGTACTTGCCGTAATATGCAATATCGCTGTTTAACAGAGCCATTGCTGTCTGCTTCTCCTCATCCGTCAGATTCTCAGCATTTATTTCTTCGGCAAAAGTTGCATACAGTTGCTCTGCATAAGCATCGTCTCCGGCTCTCTTGGCCGCAACCATTTTGAAGAATGCAAGACTTCTTCTTGCTCTGAGATATTTATCCACATCAATATATTTACGATTGGAACCATATGCTTTGAGCACCTCCTGACACCAATCACAGATTTGATATGCCTCTTCCTTCTCTCCCCACCAGCCATAGTTCTCGGCGATTGTATCAAGCATAGCCGCCACCAGGTAGAACAGAAGAATTGCATTGTCTTGCATCTTGTCTTTCATCTTATCGAAGCCGCTTTCAAAGAATACAAGCTCCATGTCCAAATTCTCCCGAATGCTGCCGGTCGATAAACTCGGAAGTACATTGATATGGTCTTTGGCTTTCTCAAAATCCTTCTTATGTATATAAATCCATGCAAGTGCATAGTGGGTTTTATCTACCAGTTCCCTGTCACTGCAGTGGCTGATCAGATACGCACCTTTTCTAATACAATCCTTATAAATCTTCTGAATACGCTCCGGTTCATCCTGAAAACAACCTTCCAGTACAGGATCCTCATACATGCTTAAGTTTGCGGTTTCCTGCACATAATCCTTGATAATTTCGAAGTTGCCGGGATTCAGGTTTGTTTCCGTTGAAAGCAGCTCACATACGGCAAGGGTTTTCTGTGCACGGTCATTACTCAACTTAAGGCTTTGTACGGCATTTTTTATTCTGGCAGTCACTTCATCATTCTCCAGAATGCTGTCGTACCCCAGAAGAGAATCCGTACTGACGCCCAAGACCTTCGCCAGCGGAATCAACATCGAGACATCCGGAAGTCCGTTCTCCGACTCCCACTTACTGACAGCCTGCGGCGTAATGTTTAAAAGGTCTGCTAATTCTTCCTGTGTAAATCCTTTGTTTTTTCTAAAAGTTTTAATGTTTTTACCAAGTGTTGTACTCATGATTATCCTCCTTTTTGAATCATATCAATTAATGTTTCATGGCCATGGCATCATGATACAATTACACCTGATATCATTCAAGCAACGCACCGTTGAGTAGGATTCAAATAAACGTGTGTTTTTAAACGTAACAGCAGGCTGAAAGTCGGTAATCCACTTCAAAGAAGTCCGTCACGCATCGGACATTCACTTCTGCATTTGTTGCAATCAACAGTATCAAACCCTCTTGTTGTTTTGCCATAAGTATTCCGTCTGCACTTCATTTGTGTAACAGATTTATTACTGATTGCTGATACGGGACAGGAATCTAAACATCTGGCACATTCCGGGATACATATATTCTCACTTGGCAGGTCACTTTCAAAATCCAGATTGGTTAAGACAGCACCCAGTACAAGCCTGTTTCCGTATTTCGGATTAAGAAGCAAACTGCTTTTGCCAATCTGCCCGATTCCACAGGCTACCGCCACATGTTTCATTGACAATAACCCTTTCCCTGTCATGGTTTCCGTTTCCCAATATTCATATGGTCCATCCGTAGGAATAGGTACACATATTCCTTCATATTTTTCTTCAATGAATTTTGCCGCCGAAAGCACGACTTCATCCACCTTGTGTACCACATCCTCATTAAAATGTCCGTATATCAGTCTTGATTTAACATGAAAAATCCCCTTGGGAAGTGCTATTCCCACTGCAATCACAGACTTACAATCCGGATACAAATCTGTGGGGTGAAAATTTGCCGGTGCTTCCGCAAATCGCTCTACTCCTCCAAACCCGCACACATCAACGCCCAGGTCCAATATTTTTTCTCTTATTGTTTCTTTTCTGTCCATACAGCATTCCTCAAAGTTTAAGATTCTATATTGCGCGCAATAACCATATTGCATCTTCCCCATGATTCATCTTTAAAATCGAATGCATTTTCCGTTAACATTCGCTCTCTGAACCCAACCTTTTCATAACATCTTTTTGCCCCCGGATTCTCCGGAAATACATTCAGTTGCACGGCATCTGCGTTGGCAATTTCAAATGCATATTTTACGGCCAGCTTAATCATTTCGCAACCGTATCCTTTATTCCTAATTGAGTTATCAACCATAACAAATTTAAACATGCCTTCATTCGTACTGATATTGACGGAGAAGCAAAAGAAACCAACTACCTTACCGTTATCTTCCGTAGCAACAAACGGGCTGTCTCCGAAACGTTCTTCCGCATCCCGCAGTAAACCATCAAATCCTTCTTTCGTCAACGGAAAAGGCATCAAGTTAGCACACCACAGTGCGTGTGAACGCTCATCCGTAATCCAACCGGATATCACCGCAAAATCTTTCTCCTGATATGGTCTGATTCTCATTTCCGTCACCTCACTGATTCATCTCTTCCACAAATGCAGCCGGTTTCACCGTCATTTGTACCCATGCCGGGCGGAAACCGCTTCTGATTGCATTTCTTGCCGACTTTACATTCGACCATGCACAACAATAAAAGGGTACTTTACCCCGTTCCAGAATCTCGATTGCCAGCCTTGAAGTTAACGCTGACGCAATTCCCTTTCTGCGGTATGCCGGAAGCACATCTACCCCAATCTGCCACATGGTTTCACAGTCTGCAGAACAGGCTGCCAGCCCAATCAGCTCTCCATTGTCATACGCACCGACGCCGAGAACGTCAAGCTCCTTACGCATCTCGCACAAAGCATTGCTCCATTCCGGTTTATATAAATCCTTAAAATCTTCCTGTACCAAAACCTTAAATTCATACCCACACGGTAATGCCTGCAAATGCCGTACATCAGGCAGGAAATATTCTGCCATAAAACATACGCGGTATCCCGCTCTCTGAAATGCATCATTTAAAACATGCATATTCGGTGTTTCAAAACAATGTGCCACCGAGTACTTATTGATGTACTGTTCCACAATCTCTTTATATTCTTCCGAAACCGTTGCAACAATATTATCGCCGTACGATGTCAAATCACAAACATGCGGAAGCTTCAGATATTTTCTCGCATCTTTATTCTCTTTGGAAATTGTAATCACATTCTCATTGCGTGTGAAATCTTCCACCGCACAATTCGAATCGATTGCAGATTGCTGCATGGCAATCTGACGAATCATCTCATTTGTCATATTTATTTCTCACTCCAAATCTCATACGCCGTTTCCCACGTATCTAACGCAAACGGCCTTACCTCTCAAACACATTATATTTACGGATGGCAACACATTCCCCATCCTCGAAATCAAACTGTACAATCCAAGGCATCAGTCCCTTAATGGCATTAAACTCTGCATGCCCGAATGTTTTGTCATAATAGTTAATAATCGTGCTTAACGCAGTACCGTGACTGCCTACCACAATGTTCTTACCGGCATATTCTTTGAGTACTCTGTTTATAGCCGCTATGTTTCTCTCCTGCACTTCCTGCAAGCACTCTCCATCCGATAATTTGTAGCTGAAATCTTCCCACTGTTGCCTGCAGAACGCATTGAAATCTTCAATCCAAACACTGTCAATTTTACGTTCTCTGAAATCCTCTACCACAGTGATATCCAACGCATTTTTCTCTGCAAAATGGCGCACGGTATCTATGGATCTGTGATACGGGCTGGATAACACAACATCGATATTTTTATCCTGTAAAAAGTCCGTCACAAGCTCTCTGTCCTGCAAACCTTTCGCGGTAAGCTCCCGTAACATATCATCGTGATTCTCATAATTCGGTTGTGCATGTCTTACAAAATATATGGTTGTCATATTGTCTCCCCCTTCAATATTATTTCTGAACCCATTCCAACTCTCCGGCAGGAACAACCACATAATTCTCTGCACCGTCTCCGATGCGCAGGTATACGTTACGAATGCCGGCCTGAATAATGGTTCTGGCACACAGCGGGCACGGCTTGGCTCTATGTATGGAATTGTCTTTCGGGTTGACTCCGACCAGATACAAATCTGCCCCGATGGTCTGCTGCCTGGAACAATTCAACAAAGCATTCGCTTCCGCATGAATTGC
>JAZNTK010000054.1:0-25255 GCA_045591685.1 Lachnospiraceae bacterium | reverse complement strand
TGCAAAAGAGATGGGGTTATCTAAGTTTTTACCGTAGGAATTTACATTCTGGCCAAGAAGCATGACTTCAATTACGCCGTCAGCTACCTGCTTCTTGATTTCCTCGATAATCTCTTCCGGCGCACGGCTTCGCTCCCGCCCGCGCACGTGTGGAACGATACAGTAGGAACAGAAGTTATTACAGCCAAACATAATGTTTACGCCGGTTTTATATTTGAATTTACGCTCAATTGGCAAATCCTCCACAATCTGTGTGGTATCCTGCCAAATGCTTTCAATGCGTTTATCCGCCTTCAGCATCTTACAAAGAAGTTCCGCAAAGGTAAAAATGTTATGGGTTCCGAAAATCAAGTCCACGAAAGGATAACTTGTCTTGATTTTCTCTACTGCGGACGGCTCCTGGGTCATACAACCGCAAAGGGCAATCTTCATCAACGGATTCTTCTTTTTCTTGCCATTTAACACTCCTAATCGCCCGTAAACCTTCTGATTGGCATTATCGCGGACAGTACAGGTGTTATACACCACCAAATCCGCATCTTCCGTCTCAATCGGCTGATAGCCGGCCTCAATCAGAATACCGAGCAGTTTTTCACTGTCTCTTGCATTCATCTGGCAGCCAAAGGTTGCCACATGACAGGTCAAAGGACTGCCTTTTTCCCCAGCAATCTTGGCAACAAGGTCTTTTGCTTCCTCTATGTAAGCTTTCTGGCGGGCAAGTTCGTCCATATCGGACAAACCTGCACCGATTTTTGTTTTGTCTAAATTTGAGTACATATATCGTTCCTTATTTTCTAAATTCTTTCGGAATATAACTTCGCTAATTTCGTATAAAACAGCTTCCGCTAACGCACCTGTCCGTTTCCGTTAATCAAATACTTGTAAGAAGTCAACTCCTTCAAGCCCATAGGCCCTCTTGCATGAAGCTTCTGGGTACTGATACCGATTTCCGCGCCGAAACCGAACTCGAATCCGTCCGTAAAACGCGTAGAGACATTGGCATATACACAAGCCGCATCTACGCCCTTCTGGAACTTCGCAATATTCTCGGCATTTTCTGAGACGATGCAATCAGAATGTCCTGTATTATGCTCGTTAATATGTGCAATTGCTTCATCTATATTCGCAACGGTCTTAATCGAAATAATGTAGTCCAGGTATTCCTTATAGAAATCCTCTTCCGTAGCATCAACGCTGTCTTTTAACACTTCTTTGGCTGCAGCATCACTTCTGATTTCCACGTTGGCAGGCGCTAATTTCTCAGCCAAAAGCGGCAAAAATGCATCCTTTACCTTCTCATGCACAACCAGGGATTCGCAGGCGTTACATACGCCGATACGCTGAGTTTTTGCATTGTAAATAATATTTAACGCCTTCTCAAAATCCGCATATTCATCCACATAAACGTGACAGTTTCCCGTACCGGTTTCAATCACCGGAATGGTGCTGTTCTCAACCACCGCACGAATCAGTCCCGCACCGCCCCTGGGAATCAACACATCTACGTAATCATTCAACTTCATAAAAGCAGTTGTGGTTTCACGATCCGTTTTCTCAATCAAAAGAATGGCATCTTCCGTCACGCCGGCATTCTTTAAGGCACCGCGAATGGTGTCTGTAATAGCCTTGTTTGAATTGATGGCATCCTTACCACCCTTTAATATCACCGCATTACCCGTTTTAAAACACAATGCAAAAGCATCCGCAGTGACATTGGGTCTTGACTCATAAATAATACCGATTACGCCCATCGGCACACGAACCTTGTTGATTTCCATGCCATTCGGTCTTGTTGTTGTCTCCAAAACCTCACCAATGGGATCTTCCAAGTCGATAATCTGAAGAATTCCTTCCGACATCGCTGCAATACGCTCCGGTGTCAAACGAAGTCTGTCAATAAGACCGGGATGCATGCCGTTCTCTTCACCATTTTTTAAATCAATGGCATTTTCTTTTATTATAAAATCTGTATTTGTAATTAAAGCTTCCGCTACGGCTTTTAACGCATTATTCTTTTCTTCTGTTGTCAAAACCTGCACTTCGTATTTGGCTATAGCTGCTTTTTTGCCTAATTCTTCAAGATACATAGAGGGTCCTCCTATAACGTTACATTAATTTAACTAATCATCTTAAAATAATACTCATCTTCTAATTTTAATAATTCAATTTTGGAATCATTTATTTTTATATATGTTTGAGTATCTTCAAGTGCTTTATCTAATATTGCTGTGTCTTCCCATTCTGAAACTAAATCTTGAAATAATAATTCTTTATCATCTTTATTCTTTTTACGCTTCGCATTAAACTTTTCATCAACAAATGGTGTAGCAACTGCAATCACAGGAACTGTTATAAACGAAAGAGCAATGCTGGTCGCAGCAAAAACATTTTGCGTACCACTTCTCTTATTGAGTGCATCACAGTTTTGTATATAATTATAAATTTCATTTTTATACAGTAAAACTGTAGATTTATATTCTTCAACACAATTTTTTATATCAGCAAAAATCATTTCTAAATCACTCTTATTAGAGTTATTTGATAAATAAATGTCAACAATCTTTGATAAGCAATAAACATATGTGGCATATCTATAAAGAACAATATACTTTGAAATTGCTGTTATATTTTTTTGGATTTTTTCGTTTTTATCTTTTTTAGGAGAAATAGTTTTTTTAATAAACTGAAGCTGTTCAATATAAAATGATATATCTTGTGCGGTTTCACTTGCTATTCTTTTAGTGTCAGTTATCGTTGCACTTAATTCTATATCATTATTTTTTATATATTTACTTCTTTCGTATGTCTTTGATAACGTACGAAAATTCCCTTTCAATTTACTTATCTTATCATTCTCTAAAAAACTTTCAATTCCAGCTATCCCCTCTGTAATATCAGACATTTTATTATTAATTTCAGCCATAAAGTATTGTCCTGTCACCATTGATACAGCATTAAAAACACCCAAAACAATATCAGGTCCTACAGGAATAGATAACTCAGCTTCGTTTTTTAACCATTTTGCCACACCAACCAAATCATTTGTTTCATTACTAAGTTCGGAACCAACAAATGCACCTTTAATTTGATGAGATTCTGCTAAATGAGTACCTTTTTCTAATATTACCGTATATGTATCTTTTACAGCCTCTTCAAAAGAACTCTTAATGCCTGCTGTCTTAATTTTATCTGCAACCATTTGAGGAAGATGCTGAAACAACTCAGATATATGTGCACAGTATTGAGACGAACATTTTGTATATTTGCTTATATCAAATTTATGACAATCTACACCCTCAATATCTGTATTATATATTGTATCAACTTCCGCTTCGTTCATAATTATATTCCTCACACAGGTTTCCGTCACAATATAATCTGCACATCGATCCGTCTCTTCCGCAGGAATCTCATCCTTAACCATCGCCTCATAAGACAGTGCAATTGTTATCATATTGATATCTTCATCTAATCCAGCAAGGTATTTATCATAATACCCTTTGCCGTAGCCCAAACGATTGCCTTTTTTATCAAACATAAGCCCGGGCATTATCATACAGTAATTTACATTATTTACGGGTTTTAGCAGTGTCTCCTCTGCAATTTCAGGTTCCAACACATGAAAGTTACCTTCCTTTAAATCATCCAAGGATTGAATTTGATAAAACTCCATCTCATCCCCTTGTGTGACCGGACAGTAAATTTCTTTCTTACCTTCTTCCAATAATTCCCGCATCAGACGTAAGGTCTCAACTTCATCCGGAAGGGATGCATACATTAAGATTACTTCTGCCTTGATAAAAGACTCTAAGTCCTTCAGATTCTTTATGATATCCATTGACTTGTTCAGTCTATCTCCCTCGGATACACTTTTACGATATAATTTTGCTTCTTTACGAAGTTCTTTTTTTTGTAAAAGAATATCCATAAGACCTCCCATCTATTTCATATCACCTTGAATTTACTGTAAAAATATGCATCTCACAGCAAACATATCTTCCACCATATTATTTCGGAAATTATAAACAATTACAATTGCAACATCGTCTTCAAATAGAATTCTGCAATCCTGGTTACTATCCAAATCGCATTCTAATTTTAACTCATCCACAATGTTGACATAGGTTTGATAATTTTCTTCCGTAGGTTGTTGTGAAGCAAACCCTCCGCTACCAACCATATAGCTATACATCGGTGCAATATCATCCCACACATCATCCAAAGTTTTGTTAGATATTGTTTCATATCGTTCCAAATTCAAAGATGCCAGTGAAACATCTTCATAAGGTTCCCTTGCCTGAGAAGTAGCTAACATTTCAATTATATCTTCAGGCAAACGTTCCTCTCTGGGTGGTAAACCATTTGGCAGTGTAATCACACCTTCCAACGCATAAATATCAAGTTGCACTAATGTTTTAGTGTAAGGATAATATGTAAGAACAATATAAGGATGCTCCATATTAATCGTTCTTATAGTTGACGTGTCCATCGTATCTAAAGGGAACCTATATATAATTGAATTAAAAGCGCCTTCCACTTTCAGATTTGAATATTCGTTATTTTCACTGTCAATTTTGTACATTATACGCGTATTATGCAAAATAAGAGCTCGCATTCCACCGCTTAAATCCCTAATACTATTCACTAATCCGCCGATTGCAAATACCAAAAATACAGCTGCAATAATCGCCCAGATTCCAAGTGTCATGGGAATAGGCAACCCTTTTTCTTTTGAGGGAGATCGTAACTGTCTTTCCCATTCTTTTTTAATTGCAGTTTCGTTTTCACCATAAACCTGTGCCAACTCTTCCGCCGGATTATAATCTTTTCCGCGTTTGATAACCGTTTTCTTCTTAAATTCTTTTATAAAATATAAAACAATCGGAAATGCACAGATGATAAACTGTAAAATATTTTTACCAAGGACATAATAAATTGCATCTTCACCGATTCTAAGCGAAAGACGATTTAAAAGCCAGAAAATGGCAGCATAAATCGCAAGTACAACTACACCTAAAAGAAAATTATTATTACTATTCACCCTAACTCTTTGTCTGGCCACTTTCTTCTCCTTTTTACATACAACATTAATTTAAATGTTTCGCATTGTTATTCCCAAACTTCTCTCCTAAATTCGTAATAGAGCCGTCCTTTTCCTGAATATCAATGTTATTTAACTGTCCGCGAAGTCCCGCACGTACGCTTGCCACGTAATCCGCACGCAATTTCTGCTGTTCATCCTTTTCTTCCGGGGTAAGCCCCTCTTCTGTCTGAGATTTATGATATAACTCATTGATACGTGCAATCTTTTCTACCATTGTTGCCATAATAATACCTCTGTTCAACTACATATTATCTATTCCAAATTAGAATATAAAATCATTTTTCCTACGTTTAACTAAAATATTATGCTTCTTCCTTCATGCCCATAATATAATCAGCCAAATAAAAATCCTCGTCCCGGTTTGCCTTAAACAAAGTACCGAAATTTCTGCCATCCATAATTCTATGTAAAATATGAATATCCGAACTGTTTGCGATAATCATATCGCAGCCGGCACTTGTGGCAATTTTCGCAGCCTGAAGCTTTGTATTCATACCACCAGTGCCTACGTTACTGCCGGTTTCTTTTTTACCCATATGCATAATGTCATCATTCAATTCTTCCACTACTTCAATAAACTTTGCATCCGGGTTATTTCTCGGATTATCGGTATACAATCCGTCAATATCGGATAAAAGAATCAACAAATCCGCGTCAATCAAAGCCGCAACGATTGCCGACAAGGTATCGTTATCACCAAACTTGATTTCATATGTGGAAATCGTATCGTTTTCATTTACGACAGGAATAACACCCAAATCCAAAAGCTCTGAAAAGGTATTGTGTGCATTTACACGGTTTACGGTATTGGTAATGGTATCCTTAGTCATCAAAACCTGTGCCGTTACCTGATTGTATTCCGCAAAGAACTTCTGATAAATCATCATAAGTTTCGCCTGTCCGATTGCTGCACATGCCTGCTTTACAGACACCTTTCCCGACTTATCATTCTCAAGATGTACGGATTTCTTTCCTACGGAAATCGCACCGGAACTTACCAGAACCACATCTTTACCGCTGTTTCTGATATTACAAAGCTCTCTTACCAGAACTTCCATTTTGTTATAGTCCAAATCTCCTGTTTCAGGATGCTGTAAGGATGAAGAACCGATTTTTACCACGATTCTCTTTTTATCCTTAATTGCCTCTCTTAATGCTTCCATTTCTCCTCCAAATTTAAACATTTCCTAAACAATTTATTTTACTCCAAAATCTTATTAATGTCTAGATTTTGGGGCAATATTGCGAAATAATACTCTCAGCCACCTTCATACCATCCATAGCCGCAGAAGTAATTCCGCCGGCATAACCTGCACCTTCACCACAAGGGTAAATTCCACGCACATTGGTTTGATAAAAGTCATCCCTTAAAATACGCACCGGCGCTGAGGTACGGCTTTCTACGCCGCAAAGCAAAGGATTTTCTTTGGCAAAACCCGGTATACTTCGGTCAAACTGCTCCATACCGTCCACAATTGCTTTCGATATTTTAATAGGGAAGATTTCAGACACATCCGCAAAGGCGTACAGACCTTTTATGGAATGCATACTGTCATCAGTCTGTGTTTCCGTAATATTTGTTGTATTGTTCCGTAAATCCTTCTTATCAGTAGCTGTTTTTTCACAGGTAAGCTTAGTTTGAACATTTGTTTTAAAATCCTCATAAAACTGTATAGGTATTTTCCCTTCACAAAGCTCATAAGCCTTCTTTTCCAATTCACGTTGAAAATACATGCCGGCGAGCACATGATTACTTCCATAGTCCTTCTCATCTATCGCAACCACAATGGCACTGTTGGCATGCTCCGCATCACGTCCGCTGTAACTCATACCATTAACAGCAAGCATACCTTCTTCCGAAGATGCATTTACAACGAAACCACCGGGACACATACAAAAAGAATATACGCCGCGTCCGTCTTCCGCTCTTGCCGTTAATTTATAAGGTGAAGCAGGCAATGCATCTTGATACAAAGCCGCATAATTCTCTCCGTATTGGGTGCGATTAATATAATCCTGAGTATGTTCGACACGAACGCCTACGGCAAACGGCTTGGCTTCCATAGGCAATGTCTTCTCGCATAACATTTCATACGTATCTCTTGCACTGTGGCCAATGGCAAGAACAACTGTGTTTGTATCAATGTTTATAATGATATCATCTGATAATCTCTGAATTTTAACAGACTTTATTTCATGTACTGCATCCGCAGATGTTACTTTTTTATTGTCTTGAGACAGCGGTGCAACATCATATCCAACAAACTTATGGCCAAACAAAACCTGACCGCCTAAAGTGATAATTTCTTCACGCATGCTTTTTACAACATCTGCAAGTACGTCCGTGCCGATATGAGGCTTACCGTCGTATAAAATATCTTCCTTGGCGCCATGTTTACAAAATATCTCCAACACAGCACGATTTCTGCCATCCTTATCTTTTACACCTGTATTTAATTTACCGTCCGAAAAAGTTCCGGCACCGCCTTCACCAAACTGTACATTGGACTCCGGTTTTAATGGTTTTCCCTGCCAGAAATCCTCTACATCACGCAAACGGGTGTCTACATCGTTACCACGTTCCACAACAATAGGCTTAAAACCTTTCTTTGCCAACAAATATGCCGCAAAAAGCCCTGCCGGTCCCATACCGACAACCACCGGAGACTGTTCCATAGACTCTTTCCCACACTTTGGTATCTGATATACTTTCATTTCCGGTGCAGAAGTTACGTTTTTATTTTTAAATACACGCTTAAAATTTGCAGATGCCTTTAATTCTATATCCACCGTATAAATCCAGAATAATTCCGGCTTTTTACGGGCATCCAGAGATTTTTTGACAATATTCAATTGTATAATTTCATCTTCTCGGACGGTCAATGCCTTCGCCACATGATGATACAGCTTATCTTCCTGTCCGGGAATGATTTTTAACTGGCTTAATCGAATCATTTTACTGCCGCTTCTCCTGCTTTTTTACCGCTTGCCCATGCCCAATGTAAATTGTAACCTCCGCAATCTGCATCCACATCCAACATTTCTCCTGCAAAAAATACACCTTTTACAAGTTTTGACTCCATATTAGAATCCACTTCTTCCAAAAGCACACCGCCCTTGGTAACCTGGGCATGTTCAAATCCCTTGTGCCCGGTAATCTTAAATCTCCAATCTTTCATGGAATCCAAAAGTTCTTTTACCTTTTCATAATCCTCCGGAACAACCCTGTCATCCGGATTAATCTTACGTACTTTTAAAACATATTCTGTTAATTTGCTATGTACAAGTCCGGAAATAAAATCTGACATCTTATATCCTTTTAAATTCTGCAAACGCTTTCTAAGAAAAGGTTCCATGGCATCATTCCCAATCTGCGGTATAAAATCCACGGAAACAACGCAGTCCTGACCTTCCTCTATTTCTTTCGATAAAAATCGGCTGATATTAAACACCGGAATTCCGGACAAACCATACTCTGTCAGCTGTAATTCACCATAATCTGCCGCAACTTTTTTATCATTCACTAACGCAGTTACATTTGCCTGGCAACGTACTCCGGCAATTTTCTTTAAATCCTGCGCATCGGATATCAATTGCACCAATACCGGATAGGTTCTTGATACCGTATGTCCAAATCCTCTTGCGAGACGATATCCAAAGCCGTCGCTGCCTGTTTTAGGTGCCGCCTTGCCGCCGCAGGCAAGAATAACAGCATTAAATTCATATTTCTTTTGGTCCGTATGTACCACAAATCTATCATTTTGCTTATCAATAACACTGACACAGGTATTCAAAACCATCTCAACTCCAAGCTGCTCCATCGCGAGTACCAAGGCAGACTGTACGGTTCCTGCCTGACCTGTAAAAGGGTAAAAACAACCTTTTCTTTCAATGGAAAGCACGCCCAAATCAGCAAAAAAATCACATATTTCCTGTGTAGATACGCTATTTAATACTTCTGAAGCATCACTTCCCTCTTCAAAAGAGAAATAATCCTCATGCATATCTACATTTGTAAAATTACATCTTCCGTTTCCGGTCAAAAGCAATTTTTTACCCACTATATCATTCCGCTCAAATATTGTAACTTTTGCACCCTGCTTAGCTGCCGCAATAGCCGCTGACATACCCGCAGGACCTGCGCCGATAACTGCAATATGCTTCATCTGCTTCTCCTTTAACTCGTGTATGATTCCAGGAAAGAATATAAACTTTCCTGTGAATCGATCTTTTTACAATTTTCTATTTCTGTCCGGGTATTCTCCGGTAACATATCCATACGGATTCCCGTATACATATACACAGTAAGATTATCCCCGTAATAAACCACAACATAATTTTCTTCGGCTCTTAAATAAAAGCATTCTTCCAGATAAAGAGGCTCGAATACTTTTTTGATAATTAACTGCTCCGCAGAATAACTCTCCACCGAAGCATTTATAAAGCCGTCTTCTCTGTCATCCAAAACCGGACTCATCGCATAAACAGACCAATAATCCTCTATTTCATTTCGTGTCATGCCAACAAATTGTGCAGGTAAATCTTCATGAACCGTTGTAATCTCTCCGGTAATGATATTCTCTTTTACAATAATATATTCCGTATTCATATCAACCGTAGGAATCACTGCAGCTTCTACGCTAATTACGGGTTCCTCGGATGCTATTTCGCATATTTCTTCCGATTTCTCGGGTTCAGACGGCGGATTTAAGGTGTCTTTTACGGAAAGATATGACGAAAACCACATTCCAAGACAAAATACCACCACACCCGCTACGCAAAGAAAGCAGATTCTAAAAAATCGTTTCATATAAGTCTCCTTACACATTTCTACGATTATAGTATCCGCCTCTTTCAGGAAAAATATTCAATTACATAAGCCCAAATCTCTGCAATATGGAAACCATCGCCTTGCCGACTACAGGAATTCGCATCAGCTCAGTTTCACGGAATCCCCTTAAAACCGCCATTCCGATAAAATAGATGAGCATTGCTACCACAATTGCAATGATACAACTGGGCGTTACCGGCAGGAACAAGCGGAACAAATGATAGATTCCGAAAGACACCGCACCCATCACAGCCGAAACTAACAAAGGTACAATAAATGTCTTGTTCAATTCCTGCTTATATCCGATAAACTTACGGATTGCCAAGTGGTTTAAAATAAACATTACCAATGAGAAAATAATGTTAGAGAATACCACTGCCATAATATCAAGCTTCATAAAATATAACATTGCCCAAAGACTGAGCAGATGAACCACCAATGCAATTGCCGCATTGATAATGGGCACATACATCTTACCAATTCCCTGTAAAATACCGTTTCCGAGGGTAGATAAGGCATAAAAGATGATAGACAAAGTACCGAATAAAAGCATCTGGCCTGCCAAATCTACTTCGCCGCTAAAGAGCATGTCCACGATAGGTTTACCAAGTACTGCAAGACCAACCGCTGAAGGAATGGTTACCATCATGGTCGCACGAATCGCAGACGATACCTTACCTCTTGCTCCTGCAATATCATTGTTTGCAAAGCTTGCCGCAAGGGAAGGTACAATTGCAGAACACATGGCACTTGCCAGTGCAATGGGTAAATTGGTCAATACTTTATATTTACCGCTGTAAACACCCCAATTAAAGGTTTTTAAATCCTCTAAGCCCTCAGCCAACATGTAATGATTATATATACTCTGATCAAGTACACCACATACATTGTAAGCAACCGAACTGATAATAACCGGTATTACCGTCATTAAAAGTACTCTGAATATAGATGTATAATCTTCATTTGCACGGGTTGTATCCTTGCGGATTGCGCTTCGCATATTACCTTTTGAAGCAGTATAGACCACAACAAGGAAAATAAGCCCCGCCAAGGCACCAAAACCGCATCCTAAGGTTGCACCTGCAGCACCTTGTGCAGGTCCGTAGTTTTCGCTCATCATCAGGGTATCGTATAAAGCACCCTTATTAAATGCAATGTTAGCAAATAACAATGACGTAATAACGAGAATAATCTGTTCCACAATCTGCGAGATTGCCGTAGGTGTCATAGTTCCCAAGCCTTGGAAATAACCACGAAAAACACCCATAATTGCTACAATAAGTAACGTAGGTGCCAGCATACGAAGAGCTGTGGCACTCATGGGTTCACCCATAACATTTCCTGCCAGGAAATCTGCAAATATCAGAACAATGAGACAGGCAAGACCACCCGAAACAACCGCAAACACAAGAGATGCCTTAAAAATCTTCTGTGCATTTTTGTACTGGCCTCTGCTCACTCTTGCCGCTACCATTTTAGACACTGCAAGCGGCAAACTATAAGAAGATAATAATAAAATAATTGCATATAATTCATACGCAGCTGCATAAAAGCCATTTCCCACATCACCGATAATATTGGTTAAAGGAATTCTTCTGACAATACCGATTGCTCTTGCAATCAGACCTGCAGCCGCAAGAATTCCGCCCTGCATTATGATTCCGTTTCTTACTTTTTTACCACGTTCACTCATTGATTCATCCCCGTTTGTCTTTTATCTTGTAATACCAAGTTCATTCAAGTATTGATTCTGCTTCTCTTCCATACACTTAGCATCTGCTTCTTCCATATGGTCATATCCTATTAAGTGTAACACACTATGGGCAATTAGAAAAGCAAATTCACGTGTAATACCGTGACCGTATTCTTCTGCCTGTGCATTCATTTTATCTCTGGAAATCATGATATCTCCAAGAACAAAATTGCCGGTTTCCGGATTAAAACAGTCAAAATATACTGCATCGTCTTCAAACTGTGTAAAATCTCCGGGCATCTCAAAATCACAATTCGGAAATGATAAGACATCCGTAGGCTTATCCATATCCCTAAATTCACGATTAATTTCCTTGATACCGTCATTATCAGTCATGGTTAAATTCACTTCACATTCATAGGGACAGCCTTCTTGTATAAGAACATGCTCCACTACCTTTTGTGCCAATGTAAGTTCTTCTTCATTAATTTCTTCTTTCAGTTCGTCCCAGTAATTAACTTCCACCATAATTCTTCACCGCTTTATAATAATCTTTTTTAATCCATCGCGTAAGTTTCGGAATTTACTTATCTCCCCTTCTTACACGTCCTGCTTCTTTTAATCTTGCCACCTTACGTTCTTCTCGTGCTTTTTCCTTCTTTTCATAATTATCATAAGCACAAACAATCTTCTGTACCAGAGGATGACGCACAACGTCTTTTCCTGTCAAATGACAAAACTGAATATCCGGAATATCTTTTAAAACACGCAACGCCACATCCAAACCGGACTGTGCCCCTACCGGTAAATCCTTCTGTGAAATGTCACCGGTGATAATTACTTTGGAGCCAAAACCGATACGTGTTAAAAACATCTTCATCTGTGCCGGCGTGGTATTCTGAGCCTCATCCAGAATAATATACGCATTATCCAGAGTACGGCCACGCATATATGCCAAAGGTGCCACTTCAATCAAGCCTTTTTCCATGTTCTTCTGGAAAGATTCCGCGCCCATAATCTGATACAATGCATCATATAAAGGACGTAAATACGGGTCAATTTTACTTTGCAAATCACCGGGCAGGAATCCAAGCTTCTCTCCGGCCTCAATCGCAGGTCGTGTAAGAATAATACGGCTTACTTCTTCATTTTTAAAAGCCGTAATCGCCATAGCCATGGCAAGATAGGTTTTACCGGTACCGGCAGGTCCCAAACCGAACACAATCATATTCTTTCGAATAGCATCCACATATTCCTTCTGCCCTAAGGTCATGGGCTTTACCGCCTTACCATTCATGGTATGACATATACAGTCGGAATCCACAGACAATAAAACATCTGATTTATCTTCCTTGGTCATGGCAATGCCGTAATCCACATTCTGTTCTTTAATGGTATTACCGCGCTTGGATAACTCAGTAAGCTCCGATAAAAGTCTTACTGCTTTCTTTGCGTTATACTCCTCGCCTGTAATTTTTATTACACCGTCACGATTGATAATCGTAACATCCAGGTCATTTTCTATTTTTCTGATGTAGGAATCTCTTTCGCCGAAAATATTCTGCATATGATCAGCGCTCATTTCCATTGATAACTGAATTGTATTCGCCATTATTTAGCTCCGTTCCCATGGAAGTGTTAATTTCCTCTCTAAGCATATTAGGTGTTGTAAATATCAACTCACCGCTTAAAATAAGCATACTCCCACTAGTACTTATTTTAACATCTTTTTGTATATTTTGAACCCCTTTTTCTTCCAAACTTTCAAGAAAAATTGTTAAATTTTCATATAATGTCTCTTCCAACACTTTTTCATCCAATTTTATGTGGTTTAAAACATATTCTTTATGCTCAGTCACGCCAAACCACACAGGCAAATAAAAGTATTCCCATAACTCCAACTGATAAAACGTTTTCGAGGTCTCCTGTCTTTCATAATCAGGCAGAAACCAATGAAAATTCATAGCAATATCACCAATACACAGATAATATTCACGATAACTTTCACCGGTATATACCTTTTCCTCCCCATAAAAGGAAATTTCATCGTAATAATCCTCCTTATAACACAATGTCACATCCGCATCAGCCCTAACCAGATGATATGCACTGATATTACCGTCAGTGTGAACAATCGGCAACACACCATCTACAAGTAATTCTCCTGCCAACACCTCATCACCCTCTTTTACCATGGATAATCCGCTTCGAACCATAACGGATGTAACCACTCCGTCACAGGGAGCATATAAACTGCTGGCTATATCTTCCTCTTCTATATACTCCGTCACATCTCTTTCCTTAATATCAATGGTTAACGTTGTTCCTACCTGCCCTATGGATATCCATGTAATATCATCAAATTCCGTTCGAAACAGTTTTTCAAGCCCTTCTGCATCTATATCGCTTAATTTGGTTCCCATATTAATATTATATTCACTCAAATAATCCAAAACCATCTCGTCTGTAATACTAACATTTCCTTCAATTTCAATTGCCCAAACAAAACGGCTCATAAAAATCAGCCATCCAAAACACAGAAGTGCACCAATCACAAAAAACTTACGATATGACATTTTTACAAATAAAAAAGGCAGTCCGTGTTTTTCAACAATGACCACCTTTACCTTGGTTTTCCTTACAATTTCAGGGATTTTACGAAAATCAGAGATGCATAGATTTAAATAATAGCCTTCTTCTGTTTTCTCAACATCCCAAAGTTTCATATTCCTTTTTGAGCAGATATTGATTAAGCGGGTTGCACCATAACCTTTTACATGAATACGAAGAAATCCACGTAGCATACGAAAATATGAATTCATACCGCACCTCCGTCATTTTTCAAAAAACACTCCGTCTATTTGTCCGTCAATTACCATTTCCTCTTCGTTATAATAACGTATTTTTAAACAACTTCCGATGATCTTGATTTTACTTTGTTTTCCCTGTAAAAGAATTTCTTCATTGTTATATTCCAAAATCCCTTTATAATTTTCAATCATAACTCGCATGGAGCCAATAATGGATACGTTACTTGCTCCGCATACAACATCATGCGGAAGCGAAAACAAATCCGCAAGTTGTTCTTTTTTTTCATTCATTTTTATAAGATTTGACTTTTTCATACTTGATTTTATGATAAAAAAAGAAAAGATATGTAAACATTTACACATCTTTTCTCACTGATTATTATTCGATATTTAAAATCCCATCATAAGAATTAATCTTCGGCTACTACAATCAAGAGATCACCTTCTACGAAAGTAATCTTTTCTTTCTTGGACGGATTTGTCACAATCAGCATTTCGCCATCAATGATTTTTTTATAACCAACCGCAATATGGCTTTGTCTGGATGCACTCTCCGTTATGGTATAGAAGTCTACCGGGACATTTAACTGTACATAATTTTCCATAGGCTTCATGTAAAGTTCTGAGCCTTCTTCATCCAAAATATCCTCAAAAAGTGCTGTTAATTCACGGTTTTCCGCAATCTGTGTCATGAGAAGGTTCACAATATTGGAACCGATTACAAAGTCATCGCTACGTGACTGCGTAGCAAGGCGCTGATTTACCGTTCTTCTCATTTCACTGGTAATGGATACACGACGTTTCTCTCTTTTGATAATATCCCACAGGTAAATTAAGCTAAGCAAAGTTCTTGCGTCTGCTTCTTCCGGCTCTAAATTAATATTACTGAGAATCAGAACATTATCCAAATCTTCTGTCAGATACTCTTCCATTTTCTGACGGTTTACGTTTACTTCATGTCGGATTTCAGGATTAATATGACGATATTTCTCCTCTGATAAATCCAAATCTTCACCTGTAACAATCACAACTCTTGTTCCGTCATCCACATAACAGTCATATTCTTTCAATATTGCAGGGAGCATGTGATTGCTGCCAAGTACAAGTAAGTCATCCGTTTCGTTAATTTTACGCTCCGGAATATCTTTTATAATCAAGTCTTCCTCTATCACGGGAATTGGTGTAACCTCAAATGAACCGTCATCATCCTCCAAAAGGATTAACTTATCGTCTGCAGTAATCGGGGTATCCATTGGAGGATTTAAATATGTACCGCTGTCGTTACGAATACCGAATACCACAGCCTTATCAAAACGATTCAAAGTATCTTTAAAGGTAAGACCTCTCAATTCCTTGACATCTTCAAAATAAAGTTCATCTCCGTCATAATCAAACAACTCAACCAATACCTGTGATAATCCGGGTTGGCGACAGGTATGTGCAATGATTCTGGAAATCGCATCATTGGCAAAAATAACTTCCGCCCTGCCTTCTCCTGCAATTCTTGCAGCTTCCACATTCTGGGCATCATTGATTGCAACCGTAAAATAAAGATTCGGATGTGTCAGTTCTTTGTCTTTCAAATATGCAGTTAACGCAAGAATAATTTTAATACTCTGCGGATCATTATATTCATTGATAATAATGGACTTACTGGTTTCTGCTGAACAACGCTCCAAAATATGCGGTTCACAGGGAGAACCGCTTCTGCAGATAATTCTTGTGGTTTTGGTGTCGGGAAATCTTGCCGCAATAGCATCTTCCATGACTTCCTTTTCTTCTTCACCAACTACAACAATACAACCATCCTTCTGATTTTCATTTGCTCCGATTAATTCATTAATCAAAGTATAAATATTATCATTAAATCCGAGAATTACAGTATGTCCGTCCTCCAATACAATAGAAGTTCCTTTTCTTAAGCTGGAAAGCTTTCTTTCCAAACCGGAAGATATAATACCAATCAGGATACTGCTGATAAAAATACCGCATATGGTTACAATTGTCTGCAATGCAACATACGGAATATTCTCCAAGGTATCCGTCGTAATGGTTCCGGGATCCAACGCATGCATAAAACTAACCCAAATCGTTTCACCAATGCCGCCGTCTATACCCAGAAACAAGCATATCAAACCGGCAACACACACTAAAAGCAAGGTAACACTGCATAATAATCCAATTAACGCAATGGTTCCTTTGGACATAATATTATCAAAATGATACTGAATTCTTTGTTTTAAGCTACCTTTTTTCATTTCAGAAAATACCTCTGTTATTTTTTATCTCTTTTTATATTTCTTTACTCTACAACACCGCGAATCAACGGCTCTGCTTTAAATTCATCTTTGCTAAAAGTATATGCCGCCAGGAAGCGTTCCTTTGCATTCTCAAGCTTCTTCAAATCATTGGCATGAATGGTTGCAAGGCTTTCGCCTTTCTTCACATAATCACCTTTCTTTTTATGAAGAATCAGACCAACGGACAAGTCTATTTCACTTTCTTTGGTTTCTCGACCGCCGCCAAGAATCAAGGAACAAATACCGATTTCATCACAAACAATGCCTGAAATATAGCCGTCTTCCTCTGATAAAATCTCCTGTATATACTGTGCCTTCGGTAAAAGGTCCGGATTATAAACTTCTTCCTTTTTACCGCCCTGCGCTTCCACGAATTCTGCAAGTTTCTCTAATGCACTGCCGTTTGCAATAACTTCTTCAAGTTTCGCTCTTGCTTCGTCCTTATTATCAGCCTTACCCGCAGCAACTACCATATAAGAACCGAGTGTCAGACATAATTCCCTGAAATCTTCCGGTCCGCCTCCATTTAAGGTATCAATGGCTTCTTTTACTTCCAAGGCATTACCCACAGCCCTTCCAAGCGGCTGATCCATATCGGAAATCACTGCAATCGTTTTACGACCCGCACCATTTCCAATGGTAACCATTTCGCGAGCCAATGCAAACGAATCCTCTTCCTTCTTCATAAAAGCACCGCTACCGGTCTTAACATCCAGCACAATGGCATCTGCCCCTGCCGCAAGCTTTTTACTCATAATGGAGCTTGCTATCAAAGACATATTATCCACAGTTGCCGTCACATCACGAAGTGCATATAACTTTTTATCCGCAGGTGCCAAATCCGCAGTCTGTCCCATAATGGAAATACCGATACGATTCACCTGATTGATAAAATGCTCCGTAGATATGTCTGTATGAAATCCTGTAAAAGACTCCAATTTATCAATGGTTCCGCCGGTATGACCAAGACCGCGGCCACTCATTTTTGCAGTAGGAACCCCGACTGCAGCCACCATGGGAATCAAGGCAAGTGAGGTCTTATCTCCTACACCACCGGTAGAATGTTTATCTACTTTTACACCGTCAATGGCAGACAAATCCAGCATATCACCACTGTTTGCCATAGCCATGGTAAGATTCAACGTTTCTTCCGCCGTCATTTTATTAAAATATATTGCCATAGTAAGGGCAGACATCTGATAATCAGGAATTTCTCCCTTGGTATATCCTTCAATCAAAAAGTCGATTTCTTCCTTGCTAAGTTCCCCGAAATTACGTTTTTTCATGATAATATCATACATTCTCATAAAAATATCCCCCATATAATATGTTTTATCAAATCAACTTTTACTTCTAATGTGTTTTATAACAACTACTTATGATACGGTTCGTTGTGAATAATACGAAAACAACGATATACCTGTTCCAAAAGAATCACTCTCATCAGCTGATGCGGAAATGTCATAGGCGAAAAGCTTAATAACTCGTCAGCCCTATCATAAACTGCTTTGGATAATCCAAGTGAACCACCGATTACAAAACATATATCCGAAGTACCTTCCACTCCCATACGCTCCAATTTCTCAGCAAATTTTACGGAAGAGAGTTCTTTTCCTTCAATGGCAAGAGCAATTACGTGCATGGAATCCGTAATATTCTTAAGAATTCTCTCGCCTTCTTTGTTTTTAATCTGTTCTTCGATAGCTTCCGGTGCATTATTGGGCGTATTTTCATCGGCCACTTCCACTATTTTCATTTTACAGTATCTGCTCAAACGTTTCACAAATTCATCTACAGCATCCCGATAAAACTTTTCTTTGATTTTCCCTACGGTAACTAAGGTAATATTCAAAATTTATCTCCATTTCATGTCATATTTGCTAGCATTATGTACAACATCATGCTTAACAAACTTTTATTCAAAATATTTACTGTATAATTTTTCTGTATAGTATTCCAGAAATTCTTCTCCTACTCCGGTAAATTTATTGCTCAAAGCTTCTTTCATATAATCAAAACGTTCAAAATAAAGCTGTTCGTCAGAATCTTCACCGGGAATTTTAGAAACAATAATTTCCTTGGTGAGATTTTCGTTACACCACTCATCAACTTCCTTCATTAATTTGTCTTCTTCCTCGTTTTCACTTCCCAAACGCTTTGCACTTACCAATGACATAATACCGGATATTAACAACGCTCCAAAGAAAATTGACATAACAGAATATGCTATAATGGCATTAAATCCTACAAAGTTCATAGGCACAACACCCAAAATAACCAATATCATAAAAGTAATACCGGCCACGCCAAAACATAAAAGCATAATTCCGCTTGATTTCAATTCACTTTTCTTTTCTTTGGCTGTTTTAAATTCCTGTACAGGCTCTGATTTTGGTCTCACTACGCGAGGACTGTCGGGATTCTGAATTGCCTCTTCTGCCTGAGGATTGGTGTTTCTCATAAATTCAGCCGCACACTTGACTGCTTCTTCACGTTCTGCAGCCGCAACAAACAATTCAAACTGTTTGCCTGCTTCAGCACCGTTTTCACCCTTCGCACTCTTTCTGCGAGTAGCAAATGCGGAAGAAATACCACTTTCCAATAAATGCTTCTCAATAAGTCTTACATGCTTTTCATCACCAAACAAAAGCGAACAGGATTCTTCTGCTCGTTCTTCTTCATTTAAGCTGCTTACCAATGTACTGCCGCAATCGGCACATTTTTCGATTCCTTCTCTATATTCTGTTTTACAATTCGGACACCAGGGCATACTTTTTACCTCTCTTAATTTAAATTTATACTAACATAATAGCGTCTGCCAAATATTCACCATATTAAAAGTCAGTGCATTATTTTACATACAAAATTATCTTATCATATTTTTATAAAAAAGAAAAGGAGACATGCAATTTGATGCATATCTCCTGATAAAAATATTATTTATAAAAGTTAAAATTTCCGCTTATTTATTAGAAAGATATTCATGAATACCCTTCGCACCTGCACGTCCTGCGCCCATTGCAAGAATTACGGTAGCCGCACCGGTTACGGCGTCACCACCGGCATAAACACCTTCTTTGGTAGTCTTACCGTTATCTTCTTCCGCAATGATACATTTCCACTTATTCACTTCAAGACCTTCTGTAGTAGAAGAAATCAAAGGATTGGGGGATGTACCGAGTGACATAATAACTGCGTCTACATCAATTACAAACTCACTGCCGGGAACTTCAACGGGACGTCTTCTTCCGGATGCGTCAGGTTCACCAAGTTCCATTTTTATACACTTAATGCCTGAAACCCAACCGTTCTCGTCTGCAAGAATTTCAACAGGGTTGGTAAGAAGGTCAAAGATAATACCTTCTTCTTTTGCATGATGTACTTCTTCTACTCTGGCAGGAAGTTCAGCTTCACTACGACGATATACAACATGTACTTCCGCACCAAGTCTTAATGCAGTTCTTGCAGCATCCATTGCCACATTACCACCACCAACAACGGCAACTTTCTTTGCATGCATAATAGGGGTGCTGGAATCCTCACGGAATGCTTTCATAAGATTACTTCTGGTTAAATATTCATTTGCAGAGAATACTCCGTTTGCATTTTCTCCGGGAATACCCATAAACTTAGGAAGACCTGCACCGGAGCCGATAAATACAGCCTCAAAACCTTCATCTTCCATCAACTGATCGATGGTTACAGACTTACCAACAACAACATTTGTTTCAAATTTAACACCAAGTCTCTTTACGTTTTCAATTTCTTTGCGAACAACTCTTTCCTTAGGAAGACGGAATTCAGGAATACCATAAACAAGTACACCACCAAGTTCATGCAAAGCTTCAAATACGGTTACATCATAACCTAATTTTGCAAGGTCTCCTGCACAGGTTACACCTGCAGGACCGGAACCGATTACAGCAACTTTTTTACCGTTTTTCTCCTTGGGCGGTTCAGGATGAACATCATTCTCAAATGCCCAGTCTGCAACAAAACGCTCCAACTTACCGATAGAAATCGGCTCACCCTTTAATCCACGGATACACTTACCTTCACACTGACTTTCCTGAGGGCAAACACGTCCGCATACTGCAGGAAGAGAGCTGGCTTCATTAATGATTTTATAAGCTTCCTCAATATTACCTTCTTTTACCTGTCCGATAAAACCGGGAATATCGATGGAAACAGGACATCCTTTTACACAGGCTGCATTTTTACAACCGATACATCTGGATGCTTCTTCCATTGCTTCTTCTTTATTATAACCTAAACATACTTCTTCAAAATTCGTAGCTCTGACTGCCGGATCCTGTTCTCTAACAGGTACTTTTTCCAATACATTCATTATTTGTCACCTCCGCAAAATCCACATCCGCCGTGATGTGTATCTCCTTCTTTTTCCTTCAGATACGCTCTGCCTTCTGCAGTCTTATAAATCTGCTGACGCTTCATTGCTTCATCGAAGTTTACAAGATGACCATCGAATTCAGGACCGTCTACGCAGGCAAACTTTACTTCATCACCAACCGTAAGACGACATGCTCCACACATACCTGTTCCGTCAACCATAATCGGATTCATGCTGACAATTGTATGTAAATCAAGTTTCTTAGTCAAAAGACAAACAAACTTCATCATAATCATGGGGCCGATTGCTACACAAACATCATATTTCTGTCCCTCGGCATATAAATCTTCAATTACTTTGGTTACCATACCGCTTCTTCCATAAGAACCGTCATCAGTCGTTACGTAAAGATTTCCGGCAACTGCCTTCATTTCTTCTTCCATAATAACCATATCTTTGGTCTTTGCACCAACGATAACATCTACATCAACGCCCTTTTCATGCAACCATTTAACCTGCGGATATACAGGTGCGGTTCCCAAACCACCTGCAACAAAAAGAATTTTCTTTTTCTTTAATTCTTCCGCATCTTCTTTGATAAACTCAGAAGCCTGACCCAAAGGTCCAACAAAATCATGGAATGCATCGCCTGCTTTTAAGTTCTTCATCGCCAATGTTGACGCACCGATTGTCTGTACAACAATGGTTACGGTTCCGGCTGCTCTGTCATAATCACATACAGTCAAAGGAATACGTTCACCATCCTCTGTTGTACGAACAATAACAAATTGTCCGGGCTCACAGGAAGCTGCGCAACGCTTTGCTTCCACAACAAACAGATAAATGCTGTTTGCTAATTCTCTTGCCTCAAGTATTTTATACATTTTAACCCTCCTTGTATCAATAACCGCTACATCGGCGGCAAAGTTTCTTCTACTACACGGTAATAATTACCGTGTTCGTCTATTTCCAATTCACCGACTTTATTCGCATCATGCATTGCCGCACAGAATACAAGTCCTGTTTTGGTTCGAATCTGATTATTCGGATCCTCATAATATTCATATACTACAAAATATATGTCATCTTCCAAAGCAACCGTAGCTTCGCACATATATAAAAGTTTACCCGATATCGTTGAGAGATGTCCCTGGGTATCCATAAGACCACCCATACCAAATCGATGCATAGTAACAAGGTTAGCTGCATCTGCAGCCGTTACCGTAATATCCTTTGGTAATTCAAATGTATAGTTTACAGTTACGGGTTCACTGGCCACATTCTCCGAACTATACGTTACAAATGTAAACTTTGAATTTCCTAAGGGCATACAAATCGGTTCTTTATACTGTATGCTGTCTCTTGTAGGGGTAGTACCATCTGTTGTGTAATATGTCATACAACCTTCCGGCACTTCTACGGTAATCAACTCCGGCACCTGATATGTTCCGGACTCCACGCTGATTTCCGGCTTAGGCGGTACGGTAACATTGATTTCATAAAGTTGTGAAACAATTTCACTGACCAGGCCATAGGAATTCACAAAAATCGCTTTAACGGTATAGTATCCAGACTCCAGGAAAATAGGCGATGTGTAAACCTCACTGGTAGTATCCGGTGTTCCGCCGTTAACCGTATAATAAATGGTGCCGTCCGTATTGGCAGTCAATTTCAAATATAATACATCATCATAACTGCCTTCCGGTTCGCTAAATTCCGGAGCCTTTGCAACATATTGACTAAACTGTTCCAAAACCGCAGGATTTTCACACTCGCTCAACATATGACTGATTTCAATGATTTTACCCTGTTCGGAATAAATCTCAAAAATCTTTGTATATGTATTAATATCTGTATCGGTATCTCCGCATAATAAGCCTTTTAAAACCAATAACGCATTCTCGCTCTCACCGATTTTATAATAATAATCCGCAAGAAGATATCTCATGTCAAGATCTGAAGAATCCATAGAAATTGCTTTTTCCAAATATAAAATAGCAGTTTCATAATCACCGGCTTCTGCCGCAATTTCTGCCTGTTCAATCTGATAACCGTACGAATTTTTATTAAAGGCTCCGCAAACAATTACCACAAGAAAAACCAAAGCAGCCAAAATTACTGCCGTTGCCGTGAAAACAATAACTTTTGAAGTTACACCTTTTCCCCAGAAAGACACAAAGAACTCTCTTATCTTATCGCTTCCCTTAAAATGAATCACTTCCTCTTCATCCCAGAAGCTATCATCAGATAATTCTTCCGATTCCATATCATCTAAGAAATCATCATCCTCCGGAAACTCTTCCAATAAAAGACTGTCTTTTACCTTTTTCTCTTCCTTTTGAAAAACCCGAAAGGCCTCTTTTTCCTCTTTGGGATCTTCCTTCGGTTCATAAATCATATCATCTGAAGCAACTTCATTGATATGATCCGCCATATTGGACAAGGTCTCTTCTATGCTGTTTTCGATTTCAGGTTCAAAATCCGGTACAATTTTAATTTCTTCACCGCAAAATTCACAGTAAAGATTCCCTTCTTTTAGCTCCCGATTACATTTCGGACACTTCATAGACTTCTCCGTTTCTTACAAACAAATACATCTTACTTTCTAAGTTCAACTGAATCCACACAATTCTTCATCAACATAGCAATCGTCATAGGACCAACGCCGCCGGGTACGGGTGTAATGGCACTGCAATGAGGTGCAACATCATCAAATAATACGTCACCGCAAAGCTTTTTACCTTCTTTACGATGTATACCAACATCAATTACAACAGCACCTTCTTTGACATAATCGGCAGTAATCATTTCAGGCTTACCGATTGCTACAATTAAAATATCTGCACGCTTACATACATCTTTTAAATCTTTGGTTCTGGAGTGTGCAATGGTAACCGTTGCATTTTCACGTAACATAAGAATTGACATAGGTTTACCTACAATATTACTTCTTCCGATTACAACACATTCCTTACCTTCAATGGAAACATTGCTTCTTTTTAACAGTTCAATGACTCCGGCAGGTGTACAGGAAACATAGCCCTTCTGACCGATGCAAAGAGCACCTACATTCTGAGTATGGAATCCGTCTACATCTTTTAAGGGGCTGATTGCACGAATAATCTTATCTTCATCGATATGTTTCGGCACGGGAAGCTGTACAAGAATACCGTTTACGGAATCATCAGCATTTAACTTGTCAATAATTGCAAGTAACTCTTCTTCTGTAGTCTCTTCCGCAAGTTCATAAGACAAGGACTTAATTCCAATGTACTCACAAGCTTTCTTTTTATTATTTACATATACGCTTGAAGCAGGATCATTTCCAACCTGAATAACCGCAAGACAGATTTCTACGCCCTGCTCTTTGTATGCGGCAACTCTGTCACGACATTCATTCTTAATCTGTGTTGAAATTTCTTTTCCGTCAATAATCTGATACATCAGGTATCTCCTTTGCTACATATTTTTTATATAAAAATTTTAACAACCGTTAATATACTTAAAACAATCCTGTAATTCTTCCACTGTCTTCTACATCAATTACTAAAGCTGCAGGCTTCTTAGGCAAGCCCGGCATTGTCATAATTGCTCCCGTTAAAACAACCACAAAACCGGCTCCTGCAGAAACATATGCCTCTCTGATATCTACACGGAATCCTTCCGGACGACCTAAAAGTGTTGGATTATCGGATAAAGAATACTGTGTTTTAGCAATACATACAGGAAGATTGCCAAATCCTAACTCCTCTAATTTTGCCAATTGTTTATTGGCAGAATCTGAATAATTAACTCCTTCTGCACCGTAAATTTCTTTTGCAACCGTTTCAATCTTTTCTTTTAAGCTGATATCATCCTTATAAATCGGTGCGAAATGCGATTCCTTGGTTTCCAGCGTTTTTAAAACAGCTTCTGCCAAAGCAATTCCGCCTTCACCGCCCTTTTCCCAAACTTCGGAAAGTGCGAAATCACAACCTCGTTTCTCACAAAATTCCTTAACAAAAGCAAGCTCTGCCTCACTGTCGGTTGCAAATTTATTAAGCGTTACAACAACCGGCACATCGTACTTCTGAAGATTCTCGATATGCTTCTCAAGGTTAACGATACCCTTCTTAAGAGCGTCAAGATTCTCACCTGCAAGCTCGGTCTTCGGAACGCCACCGTTA
>JAZNTK010000053.1:0-3797 GCA_045591685.1 Lachnospiraceae bacterium | reverse complement strand
GAAAGAGAAAGGAATTGCTTCGTTGCAATTGATATGCATTCAGGACAACGAAGCTTTTTACAAGAAAGCAGGATTGGATAGGGATTCTGTTTCTGTGATGTATAAGACGATACAGTAGGGCTTGTTATTTAAAAGTAAGAGAACAATAAATGGAGTGATAGAATTATGAGTGCAAGATTATTAGGTTTTTTTAGCGGATTTCCCACACATCATTTTACGGAACCGATTATGCCCCTTGCACAGGAGCACTTGGAAAGGAAGAAAAAATAATGGTAAATATAAGAGTAATGTCAATTGATGATTATGACGGAGTATACAATTTATGGATTAATACTCCGGGAATGGGCTTGAATACAACCGATGACAGCAGAGAAGGAATTGCAAAGTATTTGAAGCGAAATCCTACCACAAGCTTTGTGGCAGAGCATGAAGGTACTATTATTGGAGTGATAATGGCCGGTCACGACGGAAGACGAGGATATATTCATCATACTGCGGTTTTGCCTACCTACAGAAATCAGGGAATTGCTAAAAAGCTTGTGGATTCTGCAATGTCCGCATTGGATGAGGAAGGTATCAACAAGGTTGCGTTAGTGGCTTTTAAGAAGAATGAGTTAGGTAATAGTTTCTGGGAGAATCGCGGATTCACGAATAGGGACGATTTGGTATACAGAAACAAAAATATTCATGCACTGGATCGGATTGATACCTAATTGCAGAGTAGTAGGGAGAAAAATGCCTTTGGTACGGATAGAAATAGTAAAAGCAAAAAGTGTAGAATATAAAAAGGAGATGCTGGAGGACATTTTATGAATGACAATCATGAAAAATATATGAAGCGATGTTACGAATTGGCAATTAGTGCCGGAAAAAAGGGATATGATACTTTTGGCGCAGTATTAGTTAGTGAAGACAAGATTATTGCAGAGGCGGAAAATACAGCAGACTACGAGAAAGACATATTCGGTCATGCAGAGTTTAATCTTGTTCATAAATGTGCAAATAAGTTTTCGGACAAGGTTTTTGAGAATGCCATATTTTATACAAGTTGTGCACCATGTGTCCGCTGTCTTATGGCTATTGCATCATTAGGAATTAAAACGATTGTTTTTGGCGTGTCCTATAAGAGCTTTCAGCAGTTACTTCCATTTGAAGAAGAGATACCAAACTATGAGGAAATATTAAGCAGAATGAATGTATCTGTTAAAATGGTAGGTCCGATTTTAGAAGATGAAGGAATGCACACGTTTGAATACTGGGGTGGTGAGTATCGTCCGTTAGAAGAGTTGATTAAGGAAATGGATGATATAAAGAATAAAAACAAGTAGATAAATTTACGGAGGTACATGATGGAATACGAAATTATCCCCTTACCCAAAGAGGAGTGGAAAGGGGTTCCTGTTTTGATAGGATACACCAGTGAAGAATATTATGATTTAGAGACATCTGCCGGAGGCGACGGATTTCAGGTACAGATGTTGAAAAAGAAGTTTGAAACTCCGGTGACGCATACACCGGAGGAGTACAATTTTCCCGATCGTTTATATCAGGACCATTGGGAGAAAGCAGAAGCATTTGGAATTGTTTCCGAAAAAGACGGCAAAAAAGAGCTGCTGGCGTGCATTGAGATTTGCCCCGAAGAGTGGAGTAACCGCCTTATGGTGACAGAGCTTTGGGTGGCGGATGAGCTTCACAGACAAGGTATCGGTACTCGCCTTATGAATGTGGCCAAAGAGCAGGCCAAGCGACAGGGCAGAAGAGCCATCATTTTAGAAACCCAGTCCTGTAATGTGCGAGCCATCGCTTTTTACTTAAGCCAAGGCTTTGAACTGATAGGATTTGATTCCTGCTGCTACTCCAACATTGATGTGGAGAAACATGAGGTCCGCGTTAACTTGGGGTTCTTTTTTCACAAATGAGGAGAAGGTAAGTTCAAATAGAAGAAGTAAAATGGAGAAATATTGGGACAGATATGACGGAAATCATTGCTTATGAAATGAAACTGAATAAATCCAAAGTCGATGTGCCTAACATAGCGTGTATCCCCTTCCAAAAGCAATACTTCGAGGAATACAAACGAATCTACAACGAGTGTTTCTATGACATGCGAAAGGCCTTGAATATCGAACCATACCATTTCCTGCATGATTATGAGCAAATTGCGGATAAAATCGGAGATATCTATTTATTGGTGGATAAAGAAGTGATAATTGGATCCGTGGCTTGCTATAGAAATGAAATAGACGATTTGATAGTGAATCAGGAATTTCAGCGACAGGGCTACGGAAAGCAACTTTTGCTTTGGGCGATTCAGCGTATTAGGGAGAGAAGTGACAAATCGATTGTTTTGCATGTGGCAGATTGGAATAAAGGTGCGATTATGCTGTATGAGAAGTGTGGATTTGAGATTGTGAAGGCGGAGAAGGTGCGATAGATAACGCGCAGGCCGGGAGGTTACTATGAAAATTGAAAATAATATTTTGAAGCATTATCTGAAAAATGTATATTTTATCACGGGTACCGCTTATGCGGGCAAGTCAACGACGGTAAAAATGCTTGCCGAACGATATGACATGATTTTTTGCGGAGAGAACTATCACAGTGAAGTTGCAGATATCGTAGCAACGCCGGAGAAACAGCCGGACAGTTGTTATATTAAGAATTTGACCGACTGGAAGGATTTTGTGACACGTTCACCTGAGGAATATGCGCGTTGGATTTTTGATACGGCAAAAGAAGCAGCAGAATTTGAGGTTGCACAGCTGATATCCATCGCAAAGGATAAAAAAGTGATTGTGGATACGAATATTCCGATTGATATTTTAAAAGAGATATCCGACTATAACCATGTTGCATTGATGCTTGCGCCGCAGTCGATGAGTGTGGAACGTTTTTTTGACAGAAGCGATCCGGAGAAGCAGTTTATTCTAAGCGTGATAGACAGCTGCGATAACGCGGAAGAGGTAATGGAGAATTATAAGCGCGGTCTTGCCTTAATCAACAGTCAGGAGAATTATAACGAGTTGGCGGAGAGCGGCTTTTTTACGGTTGTCCGGGAAGATGACGGAAAGGATACCAGAGAGGAAGTCTGCGACAGGATTGCCAAACATTTCGGGTTGATTGAGTAGATACACCGGATGCGATACCCGGAGTAAAAGATATCGTGAAAAAGGGCAGGTGACAAATATTGAAACAACAGGAGGGCTTTATGGCTGAAATATGGGATGCTTACGATAAGGAATTCAACAGAATAGAAGATGTTAAACTTATCAGAGGCGAAGTTGTTCCTGCAGGCATGTACCATTTGGTATGCGATATTATCGTAAAGCATGTGGATGGCACCTATCTTCTTATGCAGCGGGCTTATGAGAAGCATTGCGGCGGAATGTGGGAATTGACAGCGGGAGGTTCTGCATTGGAAGGCGAAACTCCATTAGAATGTGCAGTACGTGAACTTAAGGAAGAAACAGGGATTGTTTCTTGTGATTTGCAAGAGCTTGGAAGACTTGTACATGATGGTCATCGTTCTCTATATGTGGAATATTTATGCATTACGGATTGGGATAAAAATGCTGTTTCCTTACAAAAAGGAGAAACGATTGATTATAAGTGGGTAGATAAAAACGTGCTTTTAGAAATGGGAGAATATGACCTGGCTTCAATCAGGACACTGGAATTTGTCAGGAAAAGATAAAGGTGAACTTTATGGAGGCTGTTATGATAAAAGAAGCGACAATTGAAGATCTAAAACAAGTGGTAGACATTGTTATGAAGTATAGAGCGTTCTATGGTGTAGA
>JAZNTK010000052.1:0-5742 GCA_045591685.1 Lachnospiraceae bacterium | reverse complement strand
TGCCTCAATATAACGAGCAGGAAGGAAGAATCTTCGACAACTGTAGTCGACATTGCCAAAGAATATATAAAGCATAATTACAGCAAGCCTTTAAGTTTGGATGAAGTTTCCTATTTGGTAAATATCAGTCCGTATTATTTCAGTAAGATATTCAAAGAAGGAACAGGAGAGAACTTTATCGAGTATCTGACGAATATCCGTATTGAGAAGGCAAAGGAACTTCTTGGTAACAGTGATTATTCCATGAAAGAAATCTGCGTAATGGTTGGTTACTCCGATCCGAATTACTTCAGCCGTTCATTTAAAAAGAATGTGGGTGTTACTCCGACGGAGTATAAGGAACTGGAAAACCGATAGTGTGAGTGGGAGAATTATTATATGAAGAAGAAAAGTATTATTCTTATATCCGTGTTATTGCTTATCTTCATAGTGGTACTTATTTGTTCTCTGGATAAGAATATTGACAAAAAAGAAACGGTAGAAGAAGAAAAAATACAGATCGGAATGAGTTTTGATTCCTTTGTTATTGAACGTTGGCTCAGGGATCGTGATGTTTTTGTTTCCACGGCAAAAGAGTTGGGAGCGGAAGTAAATGTCCAGAATGCCAATGGCGATGTCGAAGAACAGAAGAAGCATATTGACTATTTTATTGAAAAAGAAGTCGATGCCATTGTTATAGTCTGTGTAGATTCCTATGGATTGCGTGAACAGGTAGAGAAGGCTTCTGCGGCCGGCATCAAAATCATTGCCTATGACCGTTTGATTACAGAGGCAGATGTAGATTTATACATATCCTTCGACAATAGTATGGTAGGAAGTATGATGGGAGAAGCATTTGTTCAAAACGGTGTGACAGATACCAATGTGTTGATGCTTGGCGGATCCCCGACGGACAGTAATGTACCTTTGGTTGAAGATGCATTTAAAAAGGTAATGGAGGAAAACAATAATACAATATTGGATTCCTTCCATGCCGATAATTGGGAAGCGGAACTGGCTGCGCAATATGTATATGATAATATGGACGTAGTAGCGCAGGCGGATGCCATTATGTGCGGTAATGACAATCTGGCAAGCCAGGTAGTACGTGCATTGGCAGAGAAACGTCTTGCAGGAGACATTCTGGTAGTCGGCCAGGATGCGGATTTGGAGGCCTGTCAGCGTATTGTAGAGGGAACACAGCTGATGACGGTATACAAACCGGTAGAAAAACTGGCACAGCGTGCAGCGGAATGTACGGTACAATTGATTTTGGAAGATACGGTTACCGGCGAGGATGTTCAGTCAATAGATGATGGAAAGTATACGGTTCCTTATGTGACAATACAACCGGTTAGCGTATCGGATACCAACCTGAACGAGGTTATTATTGACGGCGGGTTCCATCTGAAAGAAGATGTGTATCTGAATGTACCGGACAAAATGCCGCAATAGATATAATTAGCAAAAGATTGCAACGAAGACGCGACAAGTACAAAAAAGTGCTATTGCGTCTTTGTTTTTTATGTAAATTAAAATAAAAAAATGAAGAATGTCGTAAATAATTCCTAGTGGATTTATGTTATAGTACTTCATGTAAACAAATTACATATCATTAAGGGAGGTATACCAGATATGAAAAAAAGAATCTTAAGCATGATTCTTGCAACAGTTATGGTTGCAGCTATGTTAGTTGGATGTGGTTCTGCATCTTCTTCTAACAAAGTAGGTGTTGCTATGCCTACAAAAGATTTACAGAGATGGAACCAGGATGGTGCCAACATGAAATCTCAGCTCGAAGCAGCAGGTTATGAAGTTGATCTTCAGTATGCAGCTAACGACATTCAGACACAGGTTTCTCAGATTGAAAACATGATTAACTCAGGCTGCAAAGCTTTAGTTATCGCTTCTATCGACGGTGATTCACTCGGAACAGTTTTAGCACAGGCTAAAGAAAAGAACATTCCGGTTATCGCTTATGACCGTTTGATCATGAACTCTGATGCAGTTTCTTACTATGCAACATTCGATAACTACATGGTAGGTACAATTCAGGGTACATACATCAAAGATCAGTTAGATCTTGACAACGCAGAAGGCCCATTCAACATCGAATTAACAACAGGTGACCCTGGTGACAACAACGCTAGATTCTTCTTCGGCGGCGCTATGGACGTTCTTCAGCCATACATTGACGCTGGTAAATTAGTTGTTAAATCTGGTCAGGTTGCATTCGAAGAAGTTGCTACAGCTAACTGGGCAACAGATGCAGCACAGGCTAGAATGGATGCTATCATCGCAGCTAACTACTCTGACGGAACAACATTACATGCTTGTATGTGTTCAAACGACTCTACAGCATTAGGTGTTGCTAACGCTCTTGAAGCTAACTACACAGGTGAATACCCAATCATCACAGGTCAGGACTGTGACATCGCAAGCGTTAAGAACATCCTTGATGGCAAGCAGTCTATGTCTATCTTCAAAGATACACGTACACTTGCTTCTAAGGTAGTTGAAATGGTTGATGCTATCATGAAGGGTAGCGAAGCTCCAGTTAACGATACAAAGACATACGACAATGGAACAGGTATCATTCCTTCATTCCTTTGCGAGCCTGTATTCGCTGACATCGACAACTACAAAGAATTATTAATTGAATCTGGATACTATACAGAAGATCAGTTACAGTAATTCAAAACCTATACAGTAAGCTGTATTTTTACAGGCGGGATATATCCCGCCTGTATTATTGAAAATGAAAATGTATTGATTAGATATTGTAGAGAGCAGAATGGGAGGTTTAAAATTGGCCAAGATATTACTGGAAATGAAAAATATAACCAAAACATTCCCTGGCGTCAAAGCACTGGATAATGTAAATCTCCAAGTGGAAGAAGGAGAAATCCATGCACTTGTAGGTGAGAACGGTGCCGGTAAATCCACTCTGATGAATGTTTTAAGTGGTATTTATCCATACGGTTCTTACGAAGGTGATATTATCTATGACGGTGAGATTTGTCAGTTTGATAAGATTAAGGATAGTGAAGCAAAAGGTATCGTTATTATTCATCAGGAATTGGCGTTAGTACCTTACATGACGATAGGTGAAAATATGTTCCTCGGAAATGAAAGAGGATCAAAGTTTAAAATTAATTGGAATGAAACAGGGGAGCTGGCAACGAAGTACTTAAAGACAGTAGGTCTTAAGGAATCACACAGAACCCTGATTAAAGATATAGGTGTTGGTAAGCAGCAGCTTGTAGAAATTGCCAAGGCGCTTGCTAAGAATGCTAAGTTATTAATTTTGGATGAGCCGACAGCTTCTTTAAATGAAGATGATTCCAAGGCTCTTTTAGAGCTCTTGCTTCAGTTTAAAAAAGATGGCTTAACATCCATTATTATTTCACACAAATTGAACGAGGTTTCTTATGTAGCCGATAAGATTACGGTTATCCGTGACGGTGCTACAATTGAGACACTTGATAAGACAAAAGACGATATCTCCGAACCACGTATTATTAAAGGAATGGTTGGACGTGAAATTGCTGACCGTTTCCCAAAACGTGAGAGTAATATTGGCGATGTCATGATGGAAGTTAAGAACTGGAATGTTTATCATCCGTTATACTCTGAACGAAAAGTTGTTGATGACGTAAGTATTCATGTAAGAAAAGGTGAAGTTCTTGGTATTGCAGGACTTATGGGTGCCGGACGTACAGAACTTGCAATGAGTTTGTTTGGTAAGAGTTACGGCGAAAGCATAAGTGGTCAGATTTTCCTGAATGGTAAAGAAGTAGTGCTTGACTCTGTACAGGATGCAATCGACCACAAGTTGGCTTATGTTACAGAGGATAGAAAAGGAAATGGATTGATTTTGAGCAATCCGATTAAGATTAATACTACCCTTGCTAATTTGGATGAAGTAAGTAAACACGGAATTATCGATAAAGATAAGGAATATGCGGTAGCTGTAGAATACAAGAACAAATTGGGAACCAAATGTCCTACAGTAGAACAGAATGTCGGAAATTTAAGTGGTGGTAACCAGCAGAAAGTTCTTCTCGCAAAATGGATGTTTGCAAATCCGGATGTATTGATTTTGGATGAGCCTACAAGAGGTATTGACGTAGGTGCGAAATACGAGATTTACTGCATTATCAATCAGTTGGTAGCTGAAGGCAAATCAGTAATTATGATTTCTTCCGAAATGCCGGAAATCCTTGGTATGTGTGACAGAATTTACGTCATGAACGAAGGAAAGATGGTGGGAGAACTCAGTGGTAAAGAAGCGACACAGGAACTGATTATGTCACGAATTTTACAGGCTGATAGCAAAGGAGAATAATCATGAATAAGACAAAAACATTAGAATTAATTAAAAAATATACAATGATTCTTGTTTTGGTCATTGTAACCGCATTTTTTGCATGGCGTACAGGAGGAACGCTCCTTATGCCGATGAATATCAGTAGTTTGATTTCACAGAATGCATACGTATTTATTTTGGCAACAGGTATGTTGCTCTGTATTTTAACCGGTGGTAACATCGACCTTTCAGTTGGTTCGGTTGTATGTTTTACAGGTGCCATTGGTGCAGTTCTTATGATGAATAAGGGAATGAACATGTATCTGGCCATTTTGATTATGATTTTGGTTGGTATCGCAATTGGTGCGTTCCAGGGATTCTGGATTGCATATGTACGTATCCCGCCGTTTATCGTAACACTTGCCGGAATGCTTGCATTCAGAGGTTTGAGTAACGTAGTTCTCGATGGTATGACAGTATCCATTAAGGATCAGGAAGCTTTTGTTAACTTATTTGGTGGTGGTGCAAACTGTTATATTAATGACTTCTTTGGAGGCACTACACTTAATATTACCTGTATCGTAGCCGGTATTGCAGCAGCAGTAATTTTCGTGCTTCTTCAGTTCAAGAACAGAATCGATAAGACAAAGAAGGGATATGAAGTAGAAGGATTTGCAGGAATGTTGGTTAAAACACTTTTAATCGCAATTGTTATTCTTGCATTATCATTCGCATTGGCAATGCATAAGGGTATTCCTACAGTACTTATTTGGGTAATGATTGTTGTTCTTGTATATGGTTATATTACTTCCAATACAGTAACCGGCCGTTATTTCTATGCAGTAGGTGGTAACGAAAAAGCAACTAAACTTTCCGGTATCAACACTAATAAAGTATATTTCCTTGCATATTTAAATATGGGATTCTTATCCGCACTTGCAGGTATGGTTACAATCGCCCGTTTGACTTCAGCACAGCCTACATATGGACAGAACTATGAAATGGATGCTATCGGCTCCTGCTTCATCGGTGGTGCTTCCGCTTACGGTGGAACCGGTACAGTACCTGGCGTTATCATTGGTGCGGTACTTATGGGTGTTATCAACTTAGGTATGTCACTTATGGGTGTAGACCAGAACATGCAGAAGGTAGTAAAAGGTATGGTATTATTACTTGCCGTTATCTTCGACGTAGTATCTAAACGTGGTGGTAAATTGATTTCTAAGAATTAATTTCTACAATATCTAAACAGGGGACCTGATTTCAGGTCTCCTGTTTATTTTTGCCTAGAACCGACTGTGTATTGCTTTCCCGCCCTGATATACAGGAAAAGCAGTACTCAGTCAGTTTGGGTAAAAAGAAGGCCCGCACATTGTGCGGGCCTTTGTAAGTACCATTGTATTAATTATGCAAATGGATTTTCTGTAGGATAACGAACGCCTGCTAAGTCGGAG
>JAZNTK010000051.1:0-20105 GCA_045591685.1 Lachnospiraceae bacterium | reverse complement strand
TCAAAATTCTCTTTTAACCAGGGAATAATGGCTGTGGTATCCAGACCACCGGAATATGCCAAAACAACTTTTTCTTTCATTTTTTTATCCTCCTGAAATTTAATCATACATGTTCAACAAACCTAATATACAACACTATTTTACGAAAAGCAAGGCTAATTTTAAAAAAGATTGCATAAAAATGCATAAAATAATGTATAAAATGCAATTTTATGCATAATATGCAAATTGGGTGAATATTTTTATAAAAAAAGCTAGACTTTTTCAAAAATAGTGATATGATAACAATGATATATTGGAAAAAAGTCTTTTTTTAGGATGTATAAAATGCATTTTTATGCATCGTGGAGTGTGGAGGAGACATGGAAGATAAAAATAAGGTAATCATTCGTGTGATGACACCGGAGGATTACGATCAGATAAAAGCATTATGGTTAAGCATCAAAGGCTTTGTAATAAGAAGCGTGGATGATTCCAGGGAAGGCGTTGAGATATTCTTACGACGAAATCCCACTACCAGCGCGGTTGCGGAAGTAGATGGCAAGATTGTTGGCGGAATTCTCTGCGGACACGACGGACGACGCGGTTGCATGTATCACGTATGCGTACATGAAGACTACCGCATGCAGGGCATCGGCAAGCAGATGGTAGTATTCTGTATGGATGCATTGCGACGTGAGAAGATTAACAAGGTTTCGTTGATTGCTTTTACAAGGAATGATATCGGGAACCGATTCTGGAATCAAATCGGTTGGACCAAAAGAGAAGACTTGAATTATTATGATTTTACATTGAATAAAGAAAATATTGAGAAGTTTAATCAATAAAAGAAGTTATAAATTATACATAGAATATGAAGAATTTGTTTAATAAGTAATTCGGAACGGAGGAAAATATGGAAATAATCAAGGGCGGAGTGACCGCGGCAAAAGGATTTGAGGCAGCAGGCGTTGAAGCTGCAATTAAATATAAGAACAGAAAAGATATGGCACTTGTTTACAGTGAGGCACCCTGTAAGGCGGCAGGTACTTTTACAACCAACGTGGTAAAAGCGGCTCCCGTATTGTGGGATAAGGATATTGTTGACAATTCCCCCGCAGTGCATGCGGTTGTGGTAAATGCAGGTATTGCAAACGCATGTACCGGTAAGCAGGGCTATGCATATTGTAAGGAAACAGCAGAAGTGGCTTCAAAGGTATTGAATGTACCTGAGAATTCGGTTTTAGTAGCATCTACCGGTGTTATCGGTATGCAACTTCCCATGGACCGCATTGCGGCAGGTGTTGAGAAGTTGGCAGATGCTAAGCAGGCAGGCCTTGAAGCAGGGCTTATGGCAGCAGAAGCCATTATGACCACAGATACCGTATCGAAAGAAGTGGCAGTATCTTTTGACATAGACGGCGTAACCATTACCATGGGAGGTATGTGCAAGGGTAGCGGTATGATTCATCCTAATATGTGTACCATGTTAGGTTTTGTAACTACCGACGTGGCAATCAGCAAGGAGCTTTTAACCAAGGCATTAAAAGAAGATGTAGTGGATACTTTTAACATGATTTCCGTAGACGGTGATACTTCCACCAACGATACACTTCTCGTACTTGCAAACGGCTGTGCAGGTAATGCAGAAATTACTGCGGAAGATGAAAATTATGCGAAGTTTAAGGAAGCACTTCACTATGTAAATATGACGCTTGCCAAGAAGATGGCAGGCGACGGCGAGGGTGCAACCGCACTTTTTGAAACCAAGGTAATCAATGCCAAGACCAAGGAAGATGCAAGAATCCTTGCAAAGTCCGTAATCTGTTCAAGCCTTACCAAGGCAGCAATTTTCGGACACGATGCAAACTGGGGAAGAATCCTTTGCGCACTTGGCTATTCCGGTGCACAGTTTGATCCCGAGCAGTTGGAGCTGTTCTTTGAAGGCGGCGGAAAACGCATTCAGATTTACAAAGACGGCGTTGCTACCGACTATAGCGAAGAAGAAGCGACCGTGATTTTATCCCAGCCTGAGGTAACCGTTGTGGTAGATATGAAGAACGGTACCGAAGAAGCTACAGCTTGGGGTTGTGATTTGAGCTATGATTATGTTAAAATTAACGCGGACTATCGTTCATAAATATTAGGAAAATGAAAAGGTGTGGGAATCCGCGCGATAAAATAAAGGCAGATTTTTCTGCGAGATGAAAGGCAAGGTAAATTTAATGGAAAAAGATATGGAACAGTTATTGGCGAAGGCGAACGTCTTAATTGAAGCCCTTCCCTATATTCAGAAATACAATCGTAAAATCATCGTTGTAAAATATGGCGGCAGTGCAATGACAGATGTGGAATTGCAGAAGAAGGTAATTGCTGACGTAACCCTTTTAAAACTGGTTGGTTTTAAGCCGATTATCGTACATGGCGGCGGTAAGGAAATCAGCCGTTGGGTAGACAAGGTAGGCAAGACTCCCGAGTTCGTAAACGGACTTCGCGTGACTGATGCGGAAACCATGGAAATTGCGGAAATGGTGCTTGGCAAAGTAAATAAGAGCCTTGTATCGATGGTACAGGAACTAGGCGTTAAGGCTGTAGGTATCAGCGGTAAAGACGGTGGCCTTTTAAAAGTAGATAAAAAGTATTCCGATGGCAAGGATATCGGTTTTGTAGGTGATATCAAGTCTGTGGATACCAAGATTTTATACGATTTATTAGAGAAGGATTTCCTTCCCATCGTTGCCCCCATCGGTTTGGATGACAACTTCCAGAGCTATAACATCAATGCGGATGATGCGGCTTGTGAAATTGCCAAGGCAGTAGGCGCAGAGAAGCTTGCATTCTTAACCGATATTGAAGGCTTATATCGCGATATCAACGATAAGAGTTCTTTTATCTCAAGAATAAGTGCATCACAGGCGCATGAATTAATCAACAGCGGTATTATCGGCGGCGGTATGCTTCCGAAGTTAAACAACTGTACATCAGCAATCGAAAGCGGTGTAAGCAGAGTACATATTTTGGATGGACGTATGCCCCATTGTCTTTTACTTGAAATTTTTACCAAGAAAGGTATCGGCACCGCGATTATTGCGGACGAAGATCCTTTGAATTACGAAACAGAGCATTAGGAGATAAATTATGCAGAACATTATTAACGAAGCAGAGTCCGTTTTGCTTCATACTTATAATCGTTTTCAGGTAGTATTTGATCATGGTGACGGAGTTTGTTTGTATGATACAAACGGCAAAGAATATCTTGATTTTGTGTCCGGTATCGGTGTATTTGCATTAGGCTATAACAACAAAGAATACAACGACGCTTTAAAAGCACAGATTGATAAAATTCTTCATACATCAAATTACTACTATAATGAGCCGGCAATTTCAGCAGCGAAAGCTTTGACCAAGGCGGCACAGCTTGACCGCGTATTTTTTACAAACAGCGGTGCGGAAGCGGTGGAAGGTGCCATTAAGGCAGCAAGAAAGTATGCTTATAACAAGGATGGTCAGACAGACCATGAAATCATTGCATTAGAGCATTCTTTCCATGGCAGAACCATGGGGGCTTTGTCGGTAACCGGCACACCCAAATACCGTGAAGCATTCCAGCCCATGATTGGCAATATCAAATTTGCCGAAATCAATGATTTTGACAGCGTATTGGCACAGGTAACGGATAAAACCTGCGCGATTATTATGGAAACCGTACAGGGCGAAGGCGGTATTACTCCTGCAACGGAAGACTTTTTAAAGAAAGTCCGTGCACTTTGTGATGAAAAAGATATTTTATTGATTTTAGATGAAGTACAGTGCGGCATGGGTAGAACCGGCTATATGTTTGCATGGCAGAAGTTCGGTATCCGTCCTGACATCATGACCACCGCCAAGGCATTGGGAAGCGGTGTACCCGTAGGTGCATTTCTTATGACGCAGAAGGTGGCAGACAGTTCGTTAGTTGCAGGTGACCACGGAAGTACTTACGGTGGTAATCCTTTTGTTGGTGCGGCGATTACTAAGGTATTTGAAATTTATGAAAAGGAAGATATCTGCGGACACGTTCAGAAAGTCGGCGCATATCTTGAGAAAGAATTGGATAAGATTGCGGCAAAATATGATGTAATCGAATTACGTCGTGGTGCAGGACTTATGCAGGGTCTTGTATGTAAAGAGCCTGTTTCGGCAATCATAAATACAGCATTGGAAAAGGGACTTGTATTAATCAATGCAGGTACCAATATCATTCGTTTCCTTCCGCCTCTTACGATTACCGAGGCTGATGTGGACCGTATGATTAAAGTTTTGGATGAAGCTTTTGCTGCCAATGCATAAGTAAAAAAGGACAAAGTGATATGACAAAAAAGACGCTTTCCATCATTTTGCTTGGGTGCATTGTGCTTCTTGCTGTCAGTGCAAGAATTTATGTGCCCCGCGCTTCAGAAAATGATTTGGGAAATTCAAATGTACAAAGCATTACCGTGTGGTATACGGATGAAGCTTTGGAGGGATATTTAAATGAGGCAGCCATTGCTTATCAGGAGCAGACAGGCATTGCAGTAAGTTTAAAGCTTACCTCCGGATTAGAGTATTTAGAAAGTATCCAGGAAGCAACGTTACACAGTGAAGATGGACCGGATGCTTATATTGTAAACAGTGATTCGCTGGAAAAAGCCCGCTTGGCCGGTCTTGCGGCTGTTATGGATGATACAAACGGTGTATTAAATACAACGTATTTTCCGCAGGTGGCTTTAGATGCTGTTACTTACAACGATAAAATATTAGGCTATCCGTTTACCTATGAAACCGCAGGTTTCTTTTACAATGATGCATACCTGACTGAAATGGCGCAGAAGGCGATAGAAGCAGCCGCGGCAGGGGAAGAGGATGAGGATGAACCGGCGGAGACCGATGCGGAAACAACCGAAGAAGTCATCGAGGAACCTGTTCTTACGGAAGAGGCCATACAGGATAAAAAAGAAGAAATTTTCCCCACGTCCATGGTAGGGTTATTGGAATTTGCCAATTCTTACGATCCGGCAGAAAATATGGAAACCTTCCTTTTGTGGGACGTGGCAGACGTAATGTATAATTATGGTTTTGCAGGCGCCTACATGAATGTGGGTGGCGTGCATGGTGATAATCGAGAAGAAATTGATATTTATAATACCGATGCCATGTATTGTTTGTCTGTGTACCAGGATTTTAATCAGTTCTTTTCCATTGATGCGGAAGAAGTAGATTATGAAGGTGTGGTAGAAGATTTTATAGACGGTAAAATCATGTTTACCATCGGTGGTACGAATTTAATGAATGCCGTGGAAAATGCTGTGGCAGACGGAGCCTTTACAAGCAGGTACGGAGTGGCTTCCATCGAAATGTTAAATGCAACGTTGGCATATAAGCCATTGTCGGTAACCAATGCGATGGTCATAAACGAATATAGTGAAAAGCAGGAAGCGGCGGAGGATTTTGCATATTTTGCCACATGTGAGTATGTTCATAATTTATATGCCCGTTCCGGAAAATTGTGTGCATACTATTTGGAGGAGTATCCTGTTGCGGCAATGGAAGATATGATGACCTGCTACGAAAACAGTGTTTCTCTTCCTAAGATAGTTGAGAATAGTAATTACTGGGTTCTTGCAGAATTATGTTATACCAATATCTGGGACGGCGGAGACGTAAATTCACAGCTTATGGCCCTGTCTTCACAGGTAAAAAAAGAAATTACCGGTGAAGAAGTGACAGAGTTGCAGTTGGAAACTCCGGTTGTTACGGAAAGTTATATCGCAGAAGAATAAAAAGAATAAAACCGATTGTTTTGTACACACTAAAAGAAAAAAGAAGAGGTGCAAAATGATCGGTTTTTTCATTGCAATTTTATCCGGTGCACTTATGAGTGTGCAGGGGGTTTTTAATACACAGGTAACCAAGACTTCGGGAATATGGCTTGCAAGCGCTTTTGTACAGTTTACGGCATTGATTGTCTGTGTGGCGGCATGGCTGGTAAAAGAAAGAACACCGGTGACTTCGCTTTTTCTTGTACAACCCAAATACATGCTTTTAGGCGGTGTGATAGGTGCTTTTATTACGATTACCGTGATAAAAGCGATGGAGATGTTAGGACCGGCCAAGGCAGTCATGTTTATTGTTATATCACAATTGATTGTAGCGTATGGCATAGAACTGCTTGGAATGTTCGGAGTGGAGAAGCAACCTTTGGAGTGGAGGAAGGTAATCGGAATGGTGGTTGCAATTGTGGGTGTCGTCTTATTTAAGTGGTAAAATATTTGTCGTTAAAATGCCGAAAAAATTCGGCATTTTATCTTGTAATCGGACATGATTTACATTAAACTTAAAACGAGCAGTCGGTTTGAGGGACTTTTGTGCAATGCACGAAAGGAGACTGGCAATATGAAGAATAAAATACGGAAACTGTTGGGATTGTTTTGGTTGATAATCATTACGTTTTGTGCATGTGGCGGAGAACAGCTTTTGCTGGACCAAATGATTGGGAATGAATCCATGGACGCACCGGAACATACCGAAGAAATTACGGAAACGGCAGATAGTGTCGAGCAGCATATATGTGTGCATGTTTGCGGCGCAGTACTGATGCCGGGAGTATATGAATTACCCTCCGGAAGCCGTATTTATGAGGCATTGAATCTGGCCGGCGGTTTTGACGAACAAGCCGATAGGGATGCTGTTAATCTTGTGGAATTGCTTGCAGACGGACAACAGGTCAGAATTCCTTTTATAGGGGAAGCAGATGCAGAAGAAGGCAGCGGTTTGATAGATATTAACCGTGCGGATGTTTCTGCGTTATGTGAAATTCCGGGAATCGGAGAAAGCAGGGCACAGGCCATTTTGGATTACAGGGAAGAACACGGTGATTTTCGCAGTGTTGAAGAACTGATGCAGGTGCCGGGAATTAAGGAAGGAATTTTTGCACGCATTTCGCCTTATGTGGAATGCGAAAATTAAGAATACATATGAAATTGTAAAAGAGGAAGGAACAGGAGTGAGAAGACACAATGGGAAACAAAGTTTTAGTGGTCGATGATGAGAAATTAATTGTAAAAGGATTAAAATTCAGCTTGGAGCAGGAAGGCTTTAAGGTAGACTGTGCTTATGACGGGGAAGATGCATTGCAACAGGCAAAGAATAATGTATATGACATTATTTTATTGGATATTATGCTTCCTAAGTTATCCGGCATGGAAGTATGTCAGCAAATCAGGGAATATTCCAATGTGCCCATTATCATGTTAACCGCAAAAGGGGATGACATGGATAAGATTATGGGTCTGGAATACGGAGCGGATGATTATATTACGAAACCGTTTAATATTCTTGAAGTAAAAGCCAGAATGAAAGCGGTTATGAGACGACTCGATCCGCCGAAAAAAGGATTGCCTAATTTGCTGGTATCCGGAGATGTCCGTATGGAAAGAGATTGCAAGCGCCTGCATATATGCGGAAAAGAAATCAATGTAACCGCTAAGGAATTTGATGTTTTGGAATTGCTTGTTACGCATCCGGATGAAGTATATGACCGTGAAAAATTGTTGCGGGCGGTGTGGGGGGATGATTTCCCCGGAGATGTGCGTACGGTAGACGTACATATCAGACGTTTGCGTGAGAAGATTGAACCCAATGCCAGTGAACCGAAGTATGTATGCACCAAGTGGGGTCAGGGATACTACTATAAAGGATGATAAAAAATGAAGCTGTTGGAGCGGATAAAAGTTGAACTGAATAGGATTACTGTGCTCCGAAGCCTGAGATTCCGCATGTTTCTGATTATTATGCTGGTCGGTTTGCTTTGTTGCTTTGTTATGCGTTTTGGTATTATGCAAAGTTATTTTAACCGTGCGGTGCAGGTACGTACCGGCGATGTTCAGAACCAGATTAAAATTCTTGCCGATCATTTGATTACATATAATTATTTGCAGGATCAAGGGTCTGATGTTGTAAATGCGGAATTAAACATGTTATCTAATCTGTATGATGGACGTGTACTTATTATCAATAACAGTTTTAGGGTAATTAAGGATACTTACAATGTCAGTCAGGGTAAGACCATTATTTCGGAAGAAGTGATACGTTGTTTTAAGGGAGAAAGTGTATCCAATTACGATGATAATAACAATTATATTGAAATGACGGTGCCCATTACGGTAACAATAGACGAGAAAACGCAGGTGGTAGGTGTTATCCTTACCAGCGTATCGGCAGACAGTATTGTTACAAATCAGGAAATTTTAGACAGACAGGCAGTGTTGATTGCATTGTTGCTATTGATTATTGTTTTTGCCGTGGCAGTAGGTGTGCCCAAAGTGGTTATGCAGCCGTTTGATAAAGTGACGAATGCCATTAATGAGGTAAAAGCCGGTTTTACGGATGAAAAAATTGTAGCAGAAGATTATACGGAGCTGGAACATATTGTAGATGCTTTTAACCAGTTATTGGCGCGAATGAAGGTTTTGGATGACTCCCGACAGGAGTTTGTATCCAACGTGTCCCATGAACTGAAAACACCTTTGACGTCAGTTAAGGTATTGGCAGATTCTTTAAATACGCAGGAAGATGTACCGGTAGAACTGTATAAAGAATTTATGCAGGATATCGTGGATGAAATTGACAGAGAGAATAAAATTATCAACGACTTGTTATCTTTGGTAAAGCTGGATAAAACCAAGTCTGATTTGAATATTGAAACTATTGATATCAACAAGTTGATAGAATCCATATTTAAGCGATTGATGCCTTTGGCAAAGGAACAAAAGATAGATTTGATTTTTGAGAGCCAGCGTCAGGTTACTGCAGAAGTGGATGAGGTGAAATTAACTTTAGCAATTACCAATTTGATAGAAAACGGTATCAAATATAACAAAGAAGAAGGTTGGGTAAAAGTCAGCCTGGATGCGGATCACCAATTTTTTACTTTGGAAGTTTCAGATTCCGGTATTGGTATGGAAGAGGAAGATTTAAAACATATTTTTGAACGATTTTATCGTGTGGACAAGTCACATTCCAGAGAAATCGGCGGAACGGGATTAGGACTTGCCATTACAAGAAGTACCATATTGATGCACAGAGGCTCGGTAAAGGTAAACAGTACGCCGGAGGAAGGTACTGTTTTTACTGTAAAAATACCGTTGTCTTATATTCAGTAATTTATCTGATAGGATGTGTAAGTGCGGTAATGGTAAAATGGTTATGGCGGATAAAGAGGAAAAACTATGAAAAAGTGGTTTGGACTGATATTGCTTTGTGTGCTCTGTATCTGTCTGTTTGGATGCAAAGAAGACAAGGATATCAACGAAGAAGAAAATGTAATACAGGTATTTTATATTAACAGGGATGAGACTGCAATTCGTTCGATAGAATATACATTAACTGCTGTAGAAAAGACGGATATGGTGGCTGAGCTTTTGAATGTAATGAAGGAGGATCCGGAAGAAAGCGAATTAAAAGCCACGATTTCGTCGGCAATTGATATATATTCATGCAGAATCAATGAAGGAAAACTGATTATTGATTTTGCCAAAACCTATAAAGATATGCTTCCTACCACGGAAATACTTGTAAGGGCAGCAATTGTACGAACCGTAACGCAGATAGAGGGAATTGAAACGGTAGAGTTTGAACTGGAAGGAGAAACATTGATAGATTACGCAGGCATTGTAGTGGGCGTAATGAATGCGGGGCAGTTTATTGACAATACCGGTACGGAAATTAATGCGTATGAGGTTGCTACATTAAAATTGTATTTTGCAAATGAAGAAGGTACCGCATTGGTACCGGTTAGCCGCAGTGTGGAATATAACACCAATGTGTCTTTGGAAAAACTGGTTATGGAGCAGTTAATTTTGGGTCCCAGTAAATTGGAAGCTTATCCAACCATAAATCCTGAAACCAAGGTTATAAATGTTACTGTAAATGACGGAACCTGCTATGTGAATCTGGATCAGACTTTTTTGACACAGGTATATACGGTGAGTTCCGAAGTAACTATTTATTCTATTGTAAACTCTTTGGTAGAACTTGATAATGTCAACAAAGTGCAGATTCTTATAAATGGTGAGAGTGAAATAAGTTTCCGGGAAAGTATGAATTTAAATACAACATTTGGGCGTAATCTGGATTTGATAGAGAATCGCGTGCCCGGAAGTGAAGAATAAAAAATAAACAAGGAATGATATGAAACGACCGCTTACAATGTTTTGTATCGGATTGATAGTTCTGTGTGTAGTATATCATTATGTATGTAATATACAGTCACCACCCCGGGAATTGCCTGCAGATGCAGTCATTCTGCAGGGGAGGGTGACTGCGTGGGAGACCCGATACGAAAACAACATTCTATACTTGTCAGATATCTTTTTCTATGGCAATTCGGCCAATGAAATCGCAACGGATAACTCAATAGGGATTCGATGTTTTGTAGAAAACGCGAAGGAAATAAAACTTGGGCAGACAGTGGCTGTGCAGGGCTTTTTGGCGTTGCCGGAAGACGCGTCGAATGAAGGTGATTTTGATGCGGAAAGGTATTATGGAAGCAGAGGATATGAGTATGTTTTATACGAAGCAGAAATTCTTGAAACAGGACAGACATACGATTGGCTCTTGCAAGCGCTGCATAATATCAAATGTTATGCCGTAAAGCAATTATATACTTATCTGAAACCGGAAGCTGCCGGGGGGTTAAGTGCCATGTTGACCGGTGATAAAAGTAATATTGATACACAAACCAAAGACCTGTATAAAACCGTAGGAATTTATCATATACTGGCAATCAGCGGATTACATATTGCCTTGATTGGAGGTATTTTGTATAAAGTCTTAAAAAGACTGCGTCTGAAATCTTCTTTTGCAGTGACTGGCAGCCTGATTGTTCTTATATTATACGGTATCATGATCGGAATGCCGGCATCGGCCTTCCGTGCTATTGTGATGTTTTGTTTTGGACTGATAGCACCGCTTGTACACAGGAGTCATGATAAGATAACATCCCTTGCCGTGGCGGGGGCTTGTTTGATTCTTTGGGAACCGCTTTTGTTTTTTGACGGTGGTGTACAATTGTCTTTCCTGGCTGTATTGGGAATTGTGGAGTTATATCCGACTTTTTTAGGATTGCATAGGCACCATATGAGGTGGGGAGATAGTATATTTATTAGTTTGGCAGTAACTTATATGACATTACCGATTGTAATGAATACATATTATGAAATTCCGGTATATTCTCTATTGGCGAATGCATTTGTATTACCCTTTGTAGCGGTTTTGATTGGCGCAGGTCTGGTAATTGTATTATGCGGTGCATTTTGGGGAACAGTAGCTCATATTGCAGCGGTATTGGTGCATTGTATTTTATTCTTTTATGAAAAAGTTCTTACATTTTTATCGGGCCTGCCCGGGTGTAGTTATGTGACCGGTGCACCTGGTACTTATAAAATAATACTTTTTTATGTTGTGTTATTTGGTTTAATCCTGGGTGTGAAGCAAAGAAAAAGAAGATTGCTTATACGATCCTTAAAAAGCGAGAATGCTTATATGGAGGGACAGCAGGAAGAGTATGTAAAAGAGCAGACTATAATACGGAAAGCTATGCGTCATATGAGATTGGTGCAGATTGCGGTTATGGTGTTACTGATATGTTTTCTGCTAATTCCTGAGCGTTTTGATTGTCGTATTACTTTCTTGAATGTGGGACAGGGTGACGGTATTTGTGTGGAAACAAAAGAAGAGGTATATTTGATTGACTGCGGAAGTACATCAGAGAAGGGCGTTGGGAAATATGCGTTGATTCCTTTTTTGAAACATCACGGAATTGATGAGGTGGACGGTTGGTTCCTGACGCATCCGGATGCAGATCATGTCAGTGCTTTTACGGAATTGTGCAGTGAGGAAAATATGGGAGGCATACGGGTAAAAGCCGTATACATTCCTTTGGTTTTAAAAGAAGAGTTTAAGGATATAATGATATTAGCGGAGGAGAAAAGTATACCTGTCGTTATGTTAGAAACGGGAGATGAAATGACAAGCGATAAAATGGAATGGCATATATTATCACCAACAGAGCATCGATATTATACAGATGAAAATGCTGCTTCGCTGGTTTTATATATGAGGTATAAAGGATTTACCGGTTTGTTTATGGGAGATGCCGGGGCAGTAGCAGAAAAAGATATTATGGAATCAGGGATTGGTGAAGTGACTTTACTTAAAGTGGCACATCACGGTTCCGGTATTGATACCAATTCGGAGGCGTTTTTATCTGCAATGCATCCGGACATGGCAGTAATTTCCTGTGGAAGATATAACAGTTACGGACATCCTCACAGAGAAGTTTTGGACAGGCTGGCAGAATGCGAAAGCCGTATATATCGTACAGATACAGACGGCCAAATCAGTATTATAATTCGGGGAAATCATATGAGGGTTACAGCATTATAGATGAGATATATTTTTTCTTGTGAAATACATTGTGAATGTGTTAAAATGAACGTGGATGCAATGCGGTTGAACGTATTGTGTTCTATATAGCAAAAAATACAAAAGAAAGGGGTATGGTGTGAAAAAAATCGAAGAATATGTAAGAAGTATTCCGGATTTTCCGGAAGAGGAAATTATCTTTCGAGATGTTACCAGTGTGTTGCAGGATGCTGAGGGGCTGAAGCTTGCAATCGATTCTATGATAGGATTATTGGATGGGGTTGATTTTGATGTGATTGTAGGTGCGGAGTCCAGAGGTTTTATCTTTGGTGTTCCGATTGCGTACGAAATGGGTAAACCGTTTGTGCCGGCGCGAAAGAAAGGTAAATTACCCTGCGAAACAATTTCGGTAACGTATGATTTGGAGTACGGAAGTGCAGAGGTAGAAATGCACAAGGATGCCATTAAACCCGGACAGAAAGTTGTTTTGGTGGATGATTTAATTGCTACCGGCGGTACGATTGAAGCATGTGCCCAAATAGTTGAAAAGCTTGGCGGTGAAGTGGTAAAAATTATCTTTTTAATGGAACTTGCCGGTTTGAAAGGCAGGGACAAGTTACAGAAGTATGATGTGGCTTCGGTCATCACATATGAGGGCAAATAGGAGGAGAAGGTATGCTCGAAAAACTATTTAAGTTAAAAGAAAATAAAACTAACGTGAAAACCGAAATTATTGCCGGTGTTACAACATTTATGACAATGGCATATATTCTGGCAGTTAACCCGAATATTCTTTCTGCAACGGGAATGGATGCGAATGCAGTATTGATTGCTACGGCGTTGGCTTCCTTTGTCGGAACCATTTGTATGGCATTGTTCTCAAATTATCCCTTTGCATTGGCACCGGGTATGGGATTGAATGCATATTTTGCATATACGGTTGTTTTGCAGATGGGTTATTCATGGCAGATTGCTTTGTTGGCAGTATTCGTGGAAGGTATTATTTTTATCATCCTTTCCTTGACCAATGTGCGTGAGGCAATTTTTAATGCAATTCCCATGACATTAAAGTCTGCTGTAAGTGTTGGTATTGGTTTATTCGTTGCTTTTATCGGTTTGCAGGATGCGAAGTTAATCGTGCATAGCGATGCAACTTTAATTACGTATCAGACATTTAAGGGAGAATTATTCTCTTCTGTCGGTGTAGGTGCAATTCTTGCATTGATCGGTGTTTTAATTACAGCTATTCTTCTTGTAAAGAAGGTAAAAGGCGGTATTCTTTTAGGTATTTTTGCAACCTGGATTCTTGGTATTATTGCAGAACTTTGCGGCATTTATGTACCCAATCCTGATGCGGGAATGTATAGTGTAATCCCCTCAGCATTGATTAGTTTTGACTTGAGTTCCTTCGGTTTGACTTTCGGACAGGTATTTAAAGCTGATTTTGCAAGCATTGATTGGATTAACTTTATTGTAGTTGTGTTTGCATTCCTGTTTGTAGATATTTTTGATACATTGGGAACTTTAATCGGTGTATCCAGCAAGGCAGACTTCTTAGATAAAGATGGCAAACTTCCCAAGATTAAGGGTGCATTGTTCGCAGACTCCATCGCAACTACAGTTGGTGCAATCTTTGGTACTTCTACAACTACAACTTATGTAGAAAGCGCATCAGGTGTTACCGCAGGCGGCAGAACAGGTTTGACAGCAATTGTAACAGGCTTTTTATTCCTGTTATCTATGTTCTTCTCACCTTTGTTCCTTACCATTCCTTCTTTTGCAATCGCTCCCGCGTTAATTGTAGTAGGATTCTACATGATGGGTTCTGTTGTAAAGATTAACTTTGAAGATATGTCCGAAGCAATTCCTGCATTCCTTACAATTCTGTTTATGCCCCTGGCTTACAGCATTTCGGAAGGTATTGCAGTAGGCGTTATCTCTTATACCTTAATCAACTTGATTTGTGGTAAGTTTAAGAAGTTAACACCGCTTATGTATATTCTTACTGTATTGTTTATTTGCAAGTATATATTCTTATAATGAAGCAACGATTTTGTGAATGTATGCTTTGAATTGTTAAATAGTTATAATTATTTCAGATACCCGGAGGGACCATGTACGTTATTAATGAGGATTTAAAAACAGGTAAATATAAATCCGTTTATCTATTGTACGGACCCGAAGGGTATCTTGTGCGTAGATACAGAGATAAACTTTTATCTGCATTTTGCGGAGGAAGTAATAAAAAAGCCTTGGAAGATGATATGAATTTTACCGCTTTTATGGGGAAGGACTTTACGACGGAGCAGATTATTGATTTGGCGGAAACTTTGCCCTTCTTTGCAGACCGTAGAGTGATTTTGATTGAAGATTCCGGACTGTTTCAAAAGGACGGCGATAAATTGGCAGAATATCTGTCGGGGAAACCGGAGACCACAGTTTTTCTTTTTGTGGAAAGCAGTGCAGATAAGCGTTCCAAACTGTATAAGGCAGTAACTGGATGCGGACATGCGGCAGAATTTCGTATTCAGGATGAGGATACATTAAAACGCTGGATTGTTTCTCTTGTAAAAAAAGAAAATAAGCAGATTACGGTCCGGGCTGTAGAGAGTCTTCTGGAACGTACGGCTTCGGATATGGAGTTATTGTCGCAGGAATTGGAGAAATTGTTTTGTTATACGCAGGACAGAGAAGCGATTGATTTGCCGGATGTGGAGGCAGTATGCACCACGGTAATCGGAAATCATATTTTTGATATGATTTCAGCCATGGCAAATAAAAATCAGGCAGAAGCGTTGCGATTATATTATGAGCTTTTGGCATTGAGAGAACCGCCCATGCGAATTTTATACCTGATTGGCAGGCAGTTCAGCCAGTTACTTACCATAAAAGATTTGCGAAATCACGGCTATGATAAACGTAAAATTGCCGACAAAACGGAGCTGAAGCCATTTATTGTTGATAAATACCTGGCGCAGGCGGGCAAGTTTAGTGTAAGTATGTTAAAAGCAGCGTTGGAAGATTGCGTTGAATTTGATGAAGCTGTTAAGACCGGCAAAATGACAGACAGATTATGTGTGGAAGTATTGCTGGTTAAGTATAGCAGTAATATGGAAGAGTAGAAGAAACGCTCTATGAAAATGAATCATAGAGCGTTTTTTAATGCTTTTTAATGGATTGATTTTAGTTACTCCCATAATGTTTCATAGGGATATTCTTTTGCAAAATTATACATTTCCGTAAGCTTTTCTTCACAATTATCTACTGTAAGAATGTTAATACCTGCTTTGACGCAATCAAACATGTAGCGGTTAAATTCCGGGGTGTGATGGCAACTGTCGCGGTAATTGTCTAAATTAGTAATGATATCCGGTTCGTACTGGAAGTAATAGACTGTTACGTTGTCATAAGCAGCCAGGCGGCTGAGTGCATAATAGTATACAGCAATGGTATCTTCCAGAGTGCCTGATAATACTTCCTGTTCCCAGTAGAGCATGCTATAGGGGGGAATTACAATGTGAAACATGGTATCAGGGTTGTTTTCTATAAAAGGAGTAATATTATCCAGGTTATCCTGACAAACGGTATATTTATCCGCGATATCTTCTGTAAGTGTGCCGGATACTTCGTAATGTGGAGTTTCCGTAGAATCACGCTCTGCCATCAATTGAATTCTTAAATCGCGACAAACATCCAAAGTGATATCTTTGCCGAATAATTCAGGATCTTCCCAGGTATATGCGGTATCAAGGTTACTTTCGGCACCTTTTATTGCGGATATAGTACGTTTAATACTTAATGTTAATACGTTCTGATTAAATAGGTACTGATAATCATTAACAAAATTGTTATCATATAAGTATTCAGGGCGAGCTACATAAGCAGTCCAAGCAACGCTGGTTAGTTGATAGTCATTGATATCCATGAATATGTTTTTGATTTCATTAGAATTTTCACTAAGTTCACCGAAAATTGCCTGCAAGTCATTAGTGCGAGCTCCTGAATAGGAAAGTTTCATGGTATGCCAACCCATTTCGTCATCAAACCATGAGGTATGAAAATTTTCAGTCATAGAAGTTCCTATAATTGCACTGTCATATTCTAAATTTCTTGCTACACCTGCAGTTTGATAAACTGCATCATCCAAAATAATGGGAAGTCCAAACCAGGGTTTATGGTATTGATAAAAGGGATCTATTATATATATAAATCCAGCACCGATGAAACAACATAAAATAATAAAATAGATTAAACGTTGAAATGCTTTTTTTTCATTCATAGTTAAGTATCCTTTGATTAAAAATTAAAATAAATAAATTTTGATATCTGTGATAGTCCGCTAAGAGATAAGAAAAACAGAATTCCTAAATAGATGAACCATCTGGTAGTACGGTTTTTCGAATCAATCATTTCGTGACTGGATGGAGCTTTGATACAAATAAATATCCATATAGTAAACCAAAGTAATAACCAGATTTGTTGTATGATATTAAAAGCACTTTTGGAAAACAGATTATCTAAGAATGCCATAAGAATAGATGTGTCGCAAAAGGAACTAATCATATCCGCATGTCCAAAACCGCCACCGCCAACAATCAGACGTTTGAGCAACTGAAATGATTGTCTGAAATAATCAGCACGGAAAAATACCCATGTAAGATTTACAAATACAAAGGTAACACACCAACGTATCCAAGCGGGAATTTTATCAATTACTTTTTTGCCGAAACGATAAAATACTTTAGCACATCCGTGCATAATACCCCATAAAATAAAAGTCCAGTCTGCACCATGCCACAAACCGCTTATGGAAAAGACAATCATAATATTGATATAGGTGCGTAGCGTTCCCTTGCGATTGCCGCCCAAAGGAATATACAAATATTGCGTTAAGAAGCGCGATAATGTAATGTGCCATCTTTCCCAAAATTCATCAATGGATTTGGATTTGTAAGGTGCATTAAAGTTAATGGGTAGTTCAAAATTAAACATGCGTCCCAGACCTTTTGCCATATCACAGTAGCCGCTAAAGTCAAAGTAAATTTGTAAGGTAAAAGCTAAAATTACCAAAACAGTACTGTAAATATTAAGAGAATCAATTTTGGCATAGCCGGCATCGCAGATGCGGGCGAAAGAATCTGCCACTAAAACTTTTTTTGCAAAACCAAGAATGAAATATTCAATACCCGAAGTTAAATTTGCATAATTAATTTTTCTCTTTTCTTCATCGTGAAACTGAGGAATCAGTTCCTGATGTAAAACAATCGGACCGGCAATCAGCTGCGGAAAGTAGCTGACATACAATGCATAGTCGAAGAAATGATAGGTTTTCATTTCCGTGCGGGCACTGTCTACCAACATGGATACCTGCTGGAAAGTAAAGAAGCTGATTCCCAAAGGTAAGGCAATTTCACGGAAAAAGAAATCTGTTGCAAATAACCGATTTATAATATCCAATGAAAAATTTAAATATTTAAAATAGAATAAAAGTCCGATGTTAAAAACAATACCTATGATTAAAAGTAATATTTTTACCGCTTTAGCAGGTTTCTTTGTCAGGAGAACATGTAAAACATAGTTTACGACAATAGTGGAAAGAAGTAACAGACAAAGTCGCCAATCTTCAAAACCATAAAAGAAAAAAGAACTGATGATCAAGGCGATTTGTGCAGCTTTATAAAATTTAAATCGGTTTAGGCCAAAGTACAACATCCATACAATAGGCAAAAACAGAAAAATAAACACATGAGAATTAAATAACATTTTTTATCTCCGTTATAATAAAAATAAGTAGAAATTGTTTGAAATACACAATCATTTTTAGTTTAATCAATAATACGTTTTTTTGCAATAAAGATTTCGCAAAGATTGATAAATACTATAGTAAATATGACAACATGGCCTATTTATTTAAGGAAAACTAAAGTCCGCTTTATTGTACAAGCAAATTGATATTTTAGTAATGTCAACAAAAACGACATGGGAATGAATTTAAGCAATACAATTGGTTTGGAAGCAAGGAGGACTTTAATTATGAAAAAATACATGGAAAACATTATCCCGGCAGTTATCATTTTTTTACTGATTATTCTTTTTGCGTTACTGGTAGGCAAAAAGGTATATGCGCAGAGTATAGAAGCGGAAGACAGAGCACAAAGAGAAGCAATGGAGAGTATTTATATTACTGCCATAAAAGATGAACTGGGCGAGGTGGGATTTGCCAACAGTGGTGTAAATATGACAAAGGCAACCAATGAGAACGGAGAATGGGAATATACAGTGGTTATTTATCACCGTTCTTTTGAGTGGATGGAAGCAAATGCCAAGGAAGATTTAGAGAATCGGCTGGAAGAAATGGGAGCAGAAAACCTTGGTAAAATTTCTCTTACATTATTGGCAAGATAGACATGACAAAATGGTAAAAAAGACTTATAATAAAATGCAAAGTGTAATAGTGTCGTGTTGATGCATTTTGCAGTACAAACCGATACTTAAAAACGGAGGTATGACAGCATGAGAGAGATTCCGCAGGCGGGAGAGGTTTACAGACATTTTAAAGGAAATAATTACGAGGTGATTTCCATTGCCACAGGCTCAGAGGATGGACAGTCGCAGGTGGTGTATAAAGCATTATATCCGCCCTATACGGTTTATGTAAGACCTCTTGAAATGTTCATGGAACCTGTAAATAAAGAGAAGTATCCGAATGCCATACAGGAATATCGTTTTGAAAAAATTGATCCTGAAAAGGAAGCGAAAGAGGCAGAGAAAAAGATAGATCCCCGTTTGATTGCTTTTTTGGAAGCTAAGGATTATCAGGGGAAATTGGATGTGCTGGATAGTATGGAATATAATGTTTCCGAGCAGACGATTATTGCCATGGCGGTTTCCATGGATGTAGAGTTGAATGACGGAACCGTGGAAGAAAAGTTTAGATCTCTTCGCAAATGCATCCAGACCATGCAGATGTATGAAGGAACAAGGCTTAGATAATTATGAAACAAAGGGAAATAGATAATCTTCTTAAGTGGTATTATGCCAACAGAAGAAGCCTGCCCTGGAGGGAAAATCCGGATGCGTATCGTGTCTGGGTGTCTGAAATCATGTTACAGCAGACCAGGGTGGAAGCTGTAAAACCTTATTATAAAAGATTCTTGGAAAAGTATCCGGACGTGATTTCTCTTGCGGATGCCAAGGAAGAAGAATTGCTGAAATATTGGGAAGGACTCGGATATTATAATCGTGTTCGTAATATGCAAAAAGCCGCGATTCAGGTGCGGGAAAAACATGGTGGTGTCATGCCAAAACAGTATGAGTATCTGATTGACCTATCCGGTATCGGACCATATACTGCGGGGGCAATTGCTTCCATTGCAGGAGGAGAGAGGGTACCGGCAGTGGATGGAAATGTGCTTCGCATCATGACCAGATTAAACGGGGATGATTCAAACATATCAGAACCTTCTACCGTTAAGGCAATTCGAGATGAGTTAGCAAATTGTATGCCGAAAGAGGCAGGGGATTTTAACCAGGCGTTAATGGAACTCGGGGCTTGTGTGTGTCTTCCAAATGGTGAACCTAAGTGTGGGGAATGTCCGTGGAAGAATGCCTGTAAGGCAAGAAAACTTGGTATCATATCAGAACTTCCGGTAAAAAACAAACCTCAAAAGAGAAGGGTAGAAGAG
>JAZNTK010000050.1:0-19723 GCA_045591685.1 Lachnospiraceae bacterium | reverse complement strand
ATAAGTTATAATTAATTTTAAGGAGAAAATAAAAATGGCAAGAAGAAAAATTGTAGCCGGAAACTGGAAAATGAACATGACTCCCAGCCAGGCTGTAAAGTTAGTAGAAGAATTAAAACCTCTCGTAGCAAGTGATTCAGTAGACGTTGTTTACTGTGTTCCTGCTATTGATATCGTACCTGTTGTAGAAGCTTGCAAGGGTACAAATGTAGCAGTAGGTGCTGAAAATATGTACTTTGAAGAAAAAGGTGCTTACACAGGTGAAATCTCAGCAGAAATGCTTGTAGATGCAGGTGTTAAGTATGTTATCATCGGCCACTCTGAAAGACGTGACTACTTCAAAGAAGATGATGCTTTATTAAACAAGAAGGTTAAGAAGGCTATCGAAGCAGGTCTTATTCCTATTCTTTGCTGTGGTGAATCTTTAGAGCAGAGAGAAATGGGCGTTACTATGGACTGGATCAGATTACAGATTAAGTCTGACTTAGTTGGTGTTACAGCTGATCAGGTAAAAGAAATGGTTATCGCTTACGAACCTATCTGGGCTATCGGTACAGGTAAGACAGCTACTACAGAGCAGGCTGAAGAAGTTTGCAAGGGCATTCGCGAATGCATCAAAGAAATGTATGACGAAGCTACAGCAGAAGCAGTTCGTATCCAGTACGGCGGATCTGTAAACGCAGGCAATGCAGCTGAATTATTCGGTCAGGCAGACATCGACGGCGGTCTTGTTGGTGGTGCTTCACTTAAGGCTGACTTCGGTAAGATTGTTAACTACTAATTAGCATTTATTTACAATGATTATATGAAATACTTTATATAATCTAAAATCATAATTCCTTTTAGTTTAAGAAGGACGTATACTTTCGGGTATACGTCCTTTTCTATTTTGCTAAAAATGTGAAAATAATGTGTCTTATTCTGCTGTTAGAATTATATACTTTTTTACTTTAGTATGATAAAATTATATAAATATTGTCGAATGCACGGAGAACGTGTAAGGGGGAGTAAAAATGATTTATAAATGTCCAAATTGTAACGGTGCATTGGAGTATAATCCGATAACCGACAGAATGGAATGCGAGTTCTGCGGAGAAGGATTTCTTTTGGCGGAAATTGAAGCTGCACAGGAGCGAAAGGAGCATACATATAATAAACAGATCGGTTCGCAACAGGTGATTACGGATGGGGAAGTCGTGTCAGACGAAGAGGAACGGAAGGCACAGGCCGAAAAAACTGTAAATAAAGAAGAGCCGGAAATCGATTTTCTTGCCAATGTGGAAACCATGGAGTGCAAGATTTATACCTGTACATCCTGTGGTGCGGAACTTGCCATTAGCGAAACGGAAGCCGCAACTTTCTGCGCATATTGTGGTCAGCCTACAATTGTCTTCAGTCGTGTCGCTAAAGAGTTAAAACCTCAATCTATTGTTTTATTCCGTATTAATAAAGAGCAGGCTGTGAACGGAATCCGCGAGAAATTAAATAAAAGTCATTTTGTACCCAAAGAAATTAAGAATTTTTCCGTAGATAAGGTGCGAGGAATTTATGTTCCGCATTGGGTGTTTGATATTTATTATTACGATAATCAGCATTGGGAATGTGTAAGGGATGCAGATGCGAAAAGAGTCAAAGACTATGACAGGGAAGCGGAATGTATGTTTAAGGGCTTGACGTTGGATGCTTCCAAAAACTTGGATGATGAGTTGTCACAGCGTCTGGAGCCTTATGATGTTCGTACCAGAAAGCCGTTTGAAGCAGGATATTTATCAGGTTTTTATGCGGATAAATACGATTATGATGAAAACAGAATGCGTAATTATGCATATTGGCGTGCATCGCAGTTTTTTGATGCGCAGGTAAAAGCAACCATTCCGGAACCGGGTGCTAAATTAAAATTAACTTTCCCGAGGCGTAAAATTCAAAACGTGGAATATACATTGTTGCCTGTATGGTTTGTAACGTTCCGATACAATTACGAAAATTATACGATTGCAGTAAACGGTCAAACAGGCAAGATTGTCGGAACGGTGCCATATGATAAAAAGAAGGTGCGTAATCTTTTTATAGGGATTGCTTCTGCGGTTTCATTGCTTATTACAATCATGCTATTGCTGTTGGAACCGGGAATAAAGTTTTTTGTGTGTGGCTTTTTAGCATTGGTTATGCCGGTGATTCTTTGCGTTGCCATTTTTAAAATGAAAAAAATTAAGACAGCGATGAATATCACCAGAAATTATGAAACGACCGAATATGTAAAAGAAAGGCAGGACAGAGACTAATGGGTATTTTAATTGCAATTGTGGTTGGTATTGTAACAGGATGCAGTATTGCGGCATTGGTGATAGTGTCTCTTTTAGAAAAACATATTAGTTTTGGAGACAGTAAAGGTGAATTTGAGAATTTCTCCAAGTTTCCGATTCGTATGATTTCACAGTCTGATGGTAAAGGATGGTTTAAAATATGATTTGTAAATGTCCACAGTGTGACGGAGCACTGGAATATAGTCCAATAACAGACAAAATGGAATGTCCGTTTTGCGGCACCGGTTATGATATGATGGAAGTCATGGCATTACAGAAACATCAGGATCATCGAAACGGAGCTGTTTATAAACCGTTCGGGGAAGAAAATAGCGCAAATTCGGGAAATACAAGCAATACTTATGGTGGCGGTTGGGAGTCAAATCCTTATGCACAGCGCATGGAAGACCCAAATGAAGGATTACATACATTGGATCAGCCGGGGGAAATTGCCAAGGAAGTTGAGAATAAGCTTCATGATGTGGCTGTAGAAGAGCCGGAAATCATGGAAGGTAATGTTTATACCTGTACCTCCTGTGGCGCGGAGCTTTTTATTAATGGAGTGGAAACCGCGACTTATTGTGCGTATTGTGGCCAGCCTACGGTTGTGTTCAGCCGTGTTTCGGAGGAATTAAGACCTGAACGCATTATTCCTTTTAGTATTCAGAAGGAACAAGCGGTGGCGGTCATTCGTGAGCGGTTAAGCCATGGATTCTTCGTTCCCAAAGCAATCAAAAATTTCGAGGTTGAGCGTGTAAGAGGAATTTATATTCCGTACTTCCTGTTTGATGCCCATTATTATGACTATCAGAAGTTAAAAGGTACCGTAAAATATGAACAAAGCAGCAGAACGGAAACATTTATCCGTGAGGCGGAATGTGATTTTCGAAATCTTACCTGCGATGCTTCCAGAATGCTGAATGATGAGACATCACAACGTCTGGAACCTTATGACTTGAACGGTTTACGACCTTTTGAAATCGGATATTTGTCAGGCTTTTATGCAGATAGATATGATATGAACGAACGAACTCTTAAAAATGTGGTTAGGGTACGCTGCAAAGAGCTATTTGATAATGAAATGAAAATGGATATTATGGCTGAAAATGCTAAAATCCTTAGCAGTCATCCGAAATTTGAGTTGCGTAAAGCACAGTACGTTTTATTACCGGCATGGTTTATGACCTTCCGCTATAAAAATGAACCCTATACCATTTTGGTAAACGGCCAGACCGGTAAAGTTGTGGGCGCGGTTCCTTTTACGAAGGATAAACTGATTGCTCTTTTTGTTGCAATTGCAGTGATTGGATCTGTATTATTTAGTTTTGTCGGAATGTTTTTATTTAATGAATATATGTTGGAGGCTTCAGAGTTTAGATTACATATTATTGCACTTATGGCTATTATTGCGGCATATAGTACGGGTATTGCATCCTATGTTTCCGTAATAAAAAATATCAAGCTTACCAAGGCAAAGAAGACTGCGAAATTCGTAAAAGAAAGGCAGGATGAGACGTAATGGAAGGAATATTATTTATTATAGCGATTTTATTTGGTGTGATAGCCGGCGTAGGAGTTGCCCTTGCAATTACCGGGCTTATCTTAAAAAAATCCAATAAACACGGAGACAGTAAAGGCGATTTGTACGATTTTAACGGTACATCAATGAGATTTATAAGGAGAGAAAAGTTATGATTTGTAAATGTCCTAAATGTGACGGCGCGTTAGAATATAATCCGTCCTATGATAAAATGGAATGTCCATATTGCGGAAGTACGTTTAGTACCCATGAAGCAATGGCTCATCAGCGATTAAAAGATAATGCGGTTAAGATGGCACCTATGTCCGAAGTTGCACAAGGCGGAATGAATGCTGACGGAAGTCAGATGACAACAGAGACTGCAACAGGTGCACAGGCAACAACACAGACTGCGAATGCAAACGGCCAAAATACCATGGAATGTAACATTTATACCTGTACGGCCTGTGGTGCGGAATTGGCTGTAAATGGTGTGGAAGCATCCACATTCTGTGCATATTGCGGCCAGCCTACGATTGTATTTAGCCGTGTATCTCAGGAATTGATGCCGAAATGGATTTTACCCTTCCGTATTCAGAAGGACCAGGCAGTTAACGGCATTCGTGAGAGACTGAATAAGGGATTGTTTGTCCCCAAGGAAATTAAGAATTTTGAGGTAGAGAAGGTAAGAGGCATTTATGTACCGTACTTCCTTTTTGATGCATATTACTACGACTGGCAACGGTTGCGTGGTGAAGTAGGTTCCGGTAAACACAGAAGAACGAAGTATTTTGTTCGTGAAGCAGAGTGTGATTTTACGAAAGTAACATGCGATGCATCTGTTCAGTTGAATGATGAATCTTCACAGCGTTTGGAACCCTTTGATTTGCGTTGTTTAAAACCTTTTGAAGCAGGTTATTTATCAGGTTTTTATGCGGACAGATATGATTTATCCGATAAGCAGTTGACAGGTGTTGCCATCGGAAGAATCAAATCGATGTTTGATGAAGAAATTCGAAAGAGTATTAGCGCAAGTAGCATACGAATTATGGAGAACAGACCGAAATATCAGATTAAAAGCGCAGAATATGCCCTGTTACCTGCTTGGTTTCTTACCTTCCGTTATAAAAATGAACCCTATACCATGTTGGTAAACGGACAGACCGGTAAGGTGGTAGGCGCGGTTCCTTTTGATAAGGCTAAGTTTTCCGGTATGTTTGCGGCTTTAGCAGTTGTTGCAACTGTAATTTTTACGGCGCTTGGAATGCTGTTTTTCCATGAAGATATGGATAGTGATATTTTTAAGATAGTAGTTGTGGCGGCTTTTGTTTTTTATGGTGCGGGCTGGAGAGCGTTTGTTTCCGTTAAGAACAATATTGCTTTAACAAAGGCAAGCAAAACTGCGAAATTTGTTAGAGAAAGGCAGGATGATAACTAATGGGCGTATATTTTGGAATTGCATTATTTGTAGGTATTGTTTTGGGCGTCGGATTTGCATTTATGGTTGTTGGTATGCTTTTGAAATCCTCCAATAAGATGGGCGACAGTAAAGGCGATTTTTCGAATTTCGCAGGTTCTCAGATGCATTTTATTACAAAGCGTAATTTGTAAAGAAACTTAGTTTTAATAAAATAATACATATTTATAAGGTGTGCGTTTGAGAGGAGAGAAACAATGATATATAAATGTCCGAATTGTAACGGTGCGTTAGAATACGATCCGATTACGGATGAGATGCAGTGTTCCCACTGTGGTGGAAGCTATACAATGCAGGAGATAGAGGCGGCAAGCCAAAAGCAAACAAGTTTTTATGAACAGCAGGCATCATATAATACATGGGGAAGTGAAGCATCTTCACAGCCTTGGGGAAGTGCGGAAACTACAGCATCAATCAAGGAATCTGACGATTACATAGAAGAAAATAATATTTATGCTGAACCTGAGATGATGGAGTGTAAAATTTATACCTGTACTTCTTGTGGTGCGGAATTAGCAGTAAACGATACAGAAGTATCAACCTATTGTGCATATTGTGGGCAGCCTACGATTGTTTACAGCCGTGTATCTCAGGAACAAAAGCCCAGATATATTTTACCTTTTAAAATCAGCCGTGAGCAGGCGTTGGGTCGAATTCGTGAACGATTCGGAAAAGGTTTTTTGGTGCCTAAGGAAATTAAAAATTTTGAACTTGAAAAATTAAGTGGTATTTATGTTCCGTATTTCCTGTTTGATGCATATTATTATGACAATCAGCGTGTAACCTACAGCGAGGGCGCAGGCGATAAGAAAAAGACAAGATTTGTTGACTTTGAAGCGGAATGTGAATTTAAGAAGATAAGCTGTGATGCTTCGAAAAAGTTGAATGATGAGTCTACACAGCGTTTGGAACCTTTTATGTTGGACGACTTAAGAGACTTCGAACCGGCATATTTGTCCGGATTTTATGCGGATAGATATGATTTATCTGCAAGGCAGTTGACTAATGTTGTAGTTCGCAGATGTAAAGAGTTATTTGACAGAGAAATGAAACGTCAGGTCGGACATGAAAATGCGGCAATTTTAAAGAGCAAACCGAAGCATGAAATCCGCAATTCAGAGTATGCGTTGTTGCCGGTGTGGTTTATGACCTTTCGCTATAAAAACGAACCTTATACGATGTTGGTAAATGGGCAAACCGGTAAGGTGGTTGGTGCAGTGCCTTGCGATAAGACCAAGGCCGGTATTCTGTTTGCACTTATTGCCACCCTTACCAGTGCAATTTTAGGCGTAGGCGGTTACTTATTATATAATGCTGGAGTAAATATGGTTGTATTTGCTTTTATGTTAGTTCTTGGTCTTATATTATTATTGATTGGAATCGGACAGATTAGCGTATATAAGAAGAATATGAAGCTTACAAAGTTAACAAAAACCGCAAAATTTGCCGGCGAAAGACAAGAGGTGTAGTTATGGGAATGATTATTTTAATTATATGTAGTGCTGTTTTTATCGGATGTAGTCTTGCTACGCTTGTTCTTGGTTGTGTACTTCGTAGTTCCAATAAAATGGGTGACAGCAAAGGCGAATTTGTAGATTTTACACAGACAAATATGCATGTGATTCGTAATGAAAAAGCGTCAATGTTTTAGTTGATGTGTAAAAGAGGAGTATAAAAATGATTTGCAAATGTCCAAGTTGTAATGGTGCGTTAGAATATGATCCGGCAGAAGGTAAAATGAAGTGTGGCCATTGCGGTAACGTATATTTTATGTGGGAACTGGATGAGAATGAAGTTGAACCAGAGTTTATGGAGTGTAAAGTATATACCTGTTCCACCTGTGGAGCGGAATTGTCGGTAAGTGATAGAGAAGTGTCTACATACTGTGCGTATTGCGGACAGCCGACTATTGTATATAACCGAGTGGATAAGACCCAGAAGCCTAAGTATATTATACCGTTTAAAATTACCAAGGAAGAGGCGGAAACTGCAATCCGTGAGAAATTCGATAAGGGTTTGTTTGTACCTTCAAAGATTAAAAACTTTGAGAGTGAGCGTGTCATAGGAATTTATTTGCCGTATTTTTTATATGATGTATATTATGTTGATAAACTTAGTGTGATAGTTAACAAATATAATCATTTCATTGAAGCAGATTGTGATTTTATGCAGGTATGTCATGAATGTTCCACAACTGTTAATGATGAGTTGGCTCAGGATTTGGAACCTTACGATTTGACTAAGTTGGAAGATTTCAATCCGATATATCTGTCCGGTTTTTATGCGGACAAATCTGATGTTTTGCCGGAAATGCTTAGTGATAACATATTTTATAAATGCAAAAAGATGTTTGAGAATGAACTAAAAAATAGATTTCATGATAGAGAAGCTAATTTGTATGGCTCTAATCCGAAATACGAAATAAAAAGGGTGGAATATGCATTTCTTCCTGTTTGGTTCATGACATTTCAGTATAAAAATAAGCCATATACCATGATGGTAAACGGTCAAACCGGTAAAGTAGTAGGAACCATTCCTGAACGAAAAGGGAAGGCATTTGGTTTATATATTTTTATGACAATTGCGATTATTATCTTGTCCATTGCTTTGGGAATGGGTGGATATTGGCTTGCTGGATATGCACATGATAACTGGGCTTTTGACATGGCGGGATTCTTTATTTATTTAGTTCTCTTCATTGTTCATTTATTACTTTTTATAAAAGGAATAAGATTTTTGGTTGAGGCGGCTAAGAAATATAGTATTTTTAGAAAAAATGTTAAGGCAACACAATTAAAAGAAACCGAAAACTTCGTAAAGGAAAGACAAGGTAAAGTACAATGATAATTGATTTGACACTTGTTACATTCATATATATTGGTATTACATCAATTGTTTGGGGGATTGGATTCTCTACATGGCTTTTGGTTCGCATGATGGAAAAATCCAATCAGGCGGAGGAAGTGGATGATGCATTTTATCGTAATACAAAAAGACCGATGAGAATTCAGGAATTTACTTTAATGGATGAAATAAAAGGCATGACAGATAATGTAAATACGTAAACATAGGAGAACATAGTATGATATATAAATGCCCCAACTGTAATGGTGCGTTAGAATACGATCCGGCATCGGATAAAATGCATTGTGCCCATTGCGGAAATGATTATTTTATGTGGGAACTGGATGAAGATTCGGTTGAATATCATCAAGAATTACCTACACAAAGTGAAATAGAAGAAGAAAAAAAGTTGGATTTCACGAAGGAACGTACTATCTATGATGAGCCGGAGTTTATTGAATGTAAGGTATATACCTGTTCCACCTGTGGGGCGGAATTGTCGGTAAGCGATAAGGAGGTATCTACATACTGTGCATATTGCGGACAGCCGACCATTGTATATAATCGTGTAGATAAGACGCAGAAGCCGAAATATATCATTCCTTTTAAAATTACAAAGGAAGAGGCGGAAACTGCAATTCGTGAGAAGTTAAAGAAAGGTTTCTTTATTCCGAAAGCGGTTAAAAAGTTTGAGGCGGAACGAATTACAGGGGTTTATTTGCCGTATTTTTTATATGATGTGACTTTTTATCAAAGAAGATTGGTATTACATGATAAAACATCGGATTTATATGAGCATACAAATTGTGTGGAAGGTGATTGTAACTTTGTTGGAGTATGTCAGGATGCTTCAGATACATTGAATGATGAATTGGCTTGTGGTTTAGAACCTTACGATTTGTCTGGCTTACAGGAATTTGATGCAGGATATTTATCCGGCTTCTATGCGGACAGATTTGACTTGTCCGGATTGCAGCTTACCAATCGGGTTGTCAGAAAATGCCAGCAGATGTTTGATGATGAATTAAGCAAACGGTACGATGGAAGAAACGTAGCAGAGCATCCTTCAAAGGTTCCGCCTAAGTATGCGATTACGAAAACGGATTACGCTTTTCTGCCTGTTTGGTTTATGACGTTTCGATATAAGGATATGCCTTATACCATGATGGTAAACGGACAAACCGGAAAAGTGGTAGGGACAGTCCCCTTCTTGAAGGCAAAAGCGGTTATTTTGTTCTTGCTATTAACATTGGTATTTAGTTTACCGCCAAGTATTTTAGCATGCTGGCTTTATTATAAGGTGTATTTTAGTCCCATGTTATTGCCTTTCTTTTCGTTGCTACTTATAATACTTGCTTTTAATTTGCCCAAGCTTACAAAGAAGAAATATATGGAATTTCAAAACAGTCTTGAACTTACGCGTGCTGAGACGGCTGAAAAAATTGCAAAAGAGAGGCAGGATAAAGACGTATGACAGGATATGTAATATTATTAATCATTTTTATTGTGATATGTTTCTGTTTCGGTGGTGTACTTGCTTTTAATATTATGATGAGTATTATTAAGAGTTCCAATATGGCCGGTGAATGTAAAAGTGATTTTTATCATAATACCAAATTGCCTATGCGCATTCATGTATTCACTATGGAAGAAACATTAGAGGATATGCATATTAATCCGGAATATTATAAAATACCCGAAGAAGAATAAATGATAAAAGAACAGGAGTTCAATATGATTTGCAAATGTCCAAGTTGTAATGGTGCTTTGGAATACAATCCTTCACATGCTAAAATGGAATGCCCGTATTGCGGCAATACATTTGCACCCAAGGCTGTTATGCAGGCTCCCTCCAGGGTGCAGATGCAGGCCAAAGAACCACAGATAGTATATAAAACATCAGATGATGCACAGGAGACCATGGAATGTAAGGTTTATACCTGTACCTCCTGTGGCGGTGAGTTAATGGTAAACGATGTGGAGGTGTCCACATTCTGTGCATATTGCGGTCAGCCTACAGTAGTTTTTAACAGGGTGTCCAAGGAGTTAAAGCCAAAATACATTTTACCTTTTACGGTTCCGAAGGAAGAAGCAGTGCGTATTATTCGCAATAAATTTCAAAGCGGTTATATGGTGCCGAACGATATTAAGAATTTTGAAGTTGACAGACTTTGCGGAATTTATGTACCGTACTTTTTATATAATATTTATTGTTATGATTTACAGATTCTTGAAACAAGTGACGGAGGAACGTATGGTGGCCGGCATTTGCGGGAGGCACAGTGTGAATACAGAGGAATTCCGGTGGAAGCATCTTATCATTTGAATGATAATTCCTCCAGTTTATTGGGCGGTTTTGATTTTAAGCAATTAAAACCCTTTACACCTGCCTATTTGTCCGGTTTTTATGCAGACAGATACGATATCAATGAGCAGAGTGCAAGGGAAGCTACCGTTAAAAGGGTACAGAAGGATTTTAACTCGAAGATAAGAGGCACCGTTAGGGGAAAGGTTCTCCGAGTGTTAGAACAGCATCCAAGGCAGATTATCCGTAATCACGATTATGTGTTACTGCCTGTATGGTTTATGACCTTCCGTTATAAAAATGAACCCTATACGATTCTTGTAAACGGGCAAAGCGGTGAAATGGTAGGAACGGTACCCTTTACCAAAAAGCTGTTTTTGGTATTATTCGTATGTTTGTCTATCATTTTTACAATTGTGTGTATGGTGTTTAACTCGGATATTATAGTCACATTATTTGAAGGGGATGTAATGGAAATCATATCCGATATCATAGATAGACTGGGAACGCTGATTTTTATCAATATCATCTCTTATACCATCGGTTTTGTAATGTTGGGCAGATATCGTAAAAAACTGAAACTAACCAAGGAAGAGAAAAAGGCTCAGTATGTAAAGAACAGACAGGAGGATACATAATGGATGCAGTTATATATTTAATATTATTTCTGGTTGGAACGGCACTTTATATCATATTCTGTGCTGTTATGGGAATCGGCATTGCGTTTGCGATTACAGGCATCCGTGTATTGTTGTCAAATGACAGTAATGCTTCTGACTACTACGCGAATCAGATATCACGGACCAATATTGAAATTCTCAGACAACAACAAGTATCATAAGTGAGTTGTAATGAAAGATAAGAAAAAACCGGGGCGTTGACCCCGGTTTTGTTATACATAAATATTAATAACAACAATATTTTAAAACAAAGAAGAAGTGACAAATGCTTCCGCCAAGCACGAATAAGTGCCAGATAAAATGCATATATTTGGGATTTTTGGCACGATAGAAAATGATTCCTACCGTATAGAAGATGCCACCAAGTAATAACATTGCCCAACCATCCAAAGTGATAAGGGAAAAGATTTTCCAGCCTGCCATTACAATAGACCATCCCATCAATACGTATAGCCAAAGAGATAATTTATGCCATTTTGCAAGATTAACAGCGTTCAAAACAACGCCAACCGCAGTACATGCCATGTTAAATCCCCATATGGTCCAGCCGACCCAACCACCAATAATACTGAAACAGATAGGGGTATAAGTTCCTGTAATTAAGATAAAAATCATACAATGATCAAGAACCTGAAAAACCTTTTTGCCGCGATTATGTGCCAAAGAGTGGTAGAGGCATGAGGTTAAATATAAAAGAATTAAGCTTGCACCGTAAATGGATACGCCGACAACGCTCATAGCTCCTTTGTGATTTAATGCTGCAGTTACAATCATTACAGCAGTTCCTGCAATGGAAAGGGCAGCGCCCAAGCCGTGTGAGATTGCATTGGAGATTTCTTCGCCTAATGTCTGATCGTTAAAATTGCATACATCTGTCATATCTTTACACCTTCCTTTATGTTTATGTATTTAAAACAAGACAAATAAAACCCTTGCACGTAGTATCTAAAACTACGTTAACACATAAAGAAAACTTTGTAAAGAGTTATTTTAAATTAAATATGCGATTTTTAATATGTTTTTTATGTTGAAATATGATTTATATTCTGAAATGATTTTACTTCTTTGTGCAGAATTCTTCGTCATATTCAATGACACAGTAATAGTTTGGATTCCAATCTTTGATTTTATACATAATAATATCATCCAAATCTTTTACATCCAGTTTCATGGAGTAGGGTCTTACCACATCAAAAATTAAATTAGTATGCGTCGGTCCTTTTACCACGCGGAAATCGTGGATGGTTAAACGGTCGTCGATATTTGTAATGATTTTGGTGACCTGACGCTTCAAGGACTGGGTTTCTTCGTCCTTATCCAGTACCGGGTCCATGTGAATGGTAGCAAAACAGCCTAATTCCTGGCGGATGTGACGCTCTAAGTTATCAATAATATCGTGCATTTCAAGAAAATCCGAGGAGGCGGATACTTCAGCATGAAGACTTACCATGACGCGGCTGGGACCGTAATCATGAATCATTAAGTCATGAATACCAAGAATTGCTTCTTCATTCATCATTACTTCACGGATTTGCTCGACAAGTTCAGGGTCCGGAGCTTGCCCGAGTAAGGGGGAGATAGTTTCCTTAATCGCCTGGATGCCGGAATATACGATGAAAAGTCCTACTAAAATACCGCAATAGCCGTCGATGTTCCAATCAAAGAAAACGCTTGCAAGGGCAGAAAGAAGTACCACTGAAGTTGCAATGGTATCGCTGATGGAGTCGGTTGCAGTAGCCCGTAACGCTGCAGAAGAAATCTTTTTGCTGATGCTTCTTTGATAAAAGAACATATAAAATTTCGTCAGAATGGATACCACTAAAATAATCACGGTAATCCAGGTTGTGGTAATGGGTTCCGGATGAATGATTTTACCGATGGAAGTTTTAATCAGTTCATATGCCATAAAAAGGATTAAAATCGACACAAGAAGCCCCGATATGTATTCCATACGGCCGTGACCGTAGGGGTGGTCGGAATCGGGCTTGGAAGCAGCCATTTTAAAACCAAACAGGGTAATGACACTGCTGCCTGCATCGGATAAGTTATTCACCGCGTCAGCAATGGTAGCGATGGAACCGCTTAAGAGGCCAGCGGTTAATTTCCCTGCAAACAGCAGTATATTTAAGAAAATACCAAAGGCTCCGCACAGGATGCCGTAGCCGATGCGGACCTTGGGAGATGTATAGTTTTTGTAATCTTTTATAAAAAGCTTGGAAAGAAGAGTAACCATGTGGATTCCTTTCTTGTTTTTGTCTATAAGTTACTATATTTTATAACATTTCCATTCTTTTTTCTATAGGTTTGAGGTTGCTAACCGTTATAAAATTGTGTATAATCTATTTCGGACTTGAAGAATGCTTATTATTAGGGCATTTTTAGTATATTAAAAAAGAGTAGGAGAAAAAAGAATGAGCAAAAAAACAACAGTTTTAATGATTCTTGACGGCTATGGTCTCAATGAAAAGGCAGAAGGCAACTGCGTTGCAGGCGCAAAGACTCCCGTAATGGACAAGCTTATGGCTGAATATCCTTTTGTAAAAGGTTATGCAAGCGGTATGGCAGTAGGTCTTCCCGACGGACAGATGGGTAACTCTGAAGTTGGTCACTTAAACATGGGCGCAGGCCGTATTGTATATCAGGAACTTACCAGAATTACCAAAGAAATCCAGGATGGAACTTTCTTTGAGAATCCTGCATTGTTAAACGCAGTAAAGAATTGTAAAGAAAATGATTCCGCACTTCACATGTTCGGACTTTTATCAGACGGTGGTGTACACAGCCACAATACACATCTTTACGGACTTCTGGAACTTGCTAAGAAGAATGATTTAAAGAAAGTATATGTTCACTGCTTCTTGGACGGCCGTGATACACCTCCTGCAAGCGGTAAAGAATATGTAGAGCAGTTAGAAGCTAAAATGGCTGAAATCGGCGTTGGTGAAGTTGCTATGGTAAGCGGTCGTTACTATGCGATGGACCGTGATAACAACTATGACAGAGTTGAAAAGGCTTACCTTGCTATGACAAAGGGTGAAGGCTTAACAGCAGACAGCGCAGTAGCTGCAGTAGCTGAATCTTATGACAGAGACGAAACAGACGAATTCGTAAAGCCTACCGTTGTTCAGAAAAACGGTGCACCCGTTGCATTGATTCAGGATAAGGACAGCGTTGTATTCTTTAACTTCCGTCCTGACCGTGCAAGAGAAATTACCAGAGCATTCTGTGATGATGATTTCAAGGGCTTTGACCGCAAGAGACTTGACCTTAAATTTGTATGCTTCTCAGAATATGATCCCACAATTCCTAATAAGGAAGTGGCATTCCATAAAATCAGCGTAACCAATACCTTTGGTGAATGGCTTGCAGCAAACAACATGACTCAGGCAAGAATCGCTGAAACCGAAAAATATGCACACGTTACATTCTTCTTTAATGGTGGCGTGGAAGAACCCAACGAAGGTGAAACAAGAATCCTTGTTAACTCACCCAAGGAAGTTGCAACTTACGACTTAAAGCCTGAAATGAGTGCTTACGGCGTATGTGACAAGCTTGTAGAAGCAATCAAGAGCGGTTCTTACGATGTAATTGTAATCAACTTTGCTAACCCTGATATGGTTGGTCATACCGGTGTTCAGGAAGCTGCAATTAAGGCTGTAGAAGCAGTTGACGAATGCGTAGGTAAGGCAGTTGATGCTGTAAAAGAAATGGGTGGCGTAATGTTCATCTGTGCTGACCACGGTAACGCAGAACAGCTCGTAGACTACGAGACCGGCGAACCGTTTACCGCACATACTACAAACCCTGTTCCTTTTATCCTTGTAAACTACAAGGAAGGTTACGGCTTACGTGAAGGCGGTTGCCTTGCAGATATCGTTCCTACACTCATCGAAATCATGGGCAAGGAACAGCCTGCGGAAATGACCGGTAAGTCATTATTGATTCAGAAGTAAGAGGCATCCGCAAGGGATGCATAAAGATAAGCTGTCATTTGGTTGAAACCTGAATGGCAGCTTTTTTATGTATGATATTTCCATATTTAGGGCATAATGAGTGTAAATATGTATGTTCCAATTGGGACATGAAAGACATTCATTATAAAAGGAGATATCATCATGACAAATACGGGTAAGATTACGGAAGTGCATGCGAGGGAGATTTTGGATTCGAGGGGCAATCCTACGGTGGAAGCGGAAGTGACGGTGAACGGTCTTTTTATGGGGAGGGCAAGCGTGCCTTCCGGTGCCAGTACGGGACGCTTTGAAGCGGTAGAGAAAAGGGATGGTGAGAAGCGTTACTTTGGCCTTGGAGTACAGAAAGCGGTAGAGAATGTAAATACGGTGATTCGTGAAGCGTTATTGGGGCAGGATGTTTATGACCAGTGTGCCATTGACCATTTGCTTGGACATTTGGACGGAACAGACAATAAGGCAAATTTAGGTGCAAATGCGACGCTTGCGGTATCTATGGCATGTGCCAGAGCGGCGGCAGAGAGCCTTGGCATTCCTTTGTATCGTTATATTGGCGGAAGCAGCGCGGATGTCATGCCGGTGCCCATGATGAATATTTTAAACGGCGGTGTACACGCGGATAATACGGTGGATTTCCAGGAGTTTATGATTATGCCCGTCTTAGCGGAAAACTTTACGGAAGCATTGCGTATCGGCGTGGAGATTTATCAGAAGTTAAAACAGCTTTGTAAGGAAAAGGGCTTGTCTACGGCTGTGGGCGATGAGGGTGGATTTGCTCCGAATGTAAAAGATACGTTTGCGGTGCTTCAGCTGATTGTGGATGCTATTCAGAATGCAGGATACGAGCCCGGTATTGATGTGGTAATTGCCATGGATGCAGCTTCCAGTGAGTTGTATCAGCCTGATAAAAATGTGTATTACTTCCCGGGCGAAAGCGAGACAAGCGGTGATAAAATGTACCGCGACACCAACGAAATGATTTCTTATTATGAAATGCTCATCGACCATTTTCCGATTGTATCCATTGAAGATGCCTTGCAGGAGAGTGATTTTGAGGGCTGGCAGCTTCTGACGGAACGTTTGGGTAAAAAGGTACAGCTGGTGGGCGATGACTTGTTTGTAACCAATAAATTACGCTTGGAAGCAGGCATTAAGCTACATGCCGGCAATGCCATCCTTGTAAAATTAAATCAAATCGGTACGGTAACTGAGGCAACGGAAGCAGTCATGCTTGCAAAGAAGAGTGGTTTTAAAACGATTATTTCTCATCGTTCCGGCGAAACAGAGGATTCTTTTATTGCAGATTTTGCGGTGGGCTTGAATGCAGGACAGATTAAAACGGGCGCACCCTGTCGAAGCGACCGTAATGCCAAGTACAATCAGTTATTGCGTATTGAAGAGCATTTAAAGGGGTGCGGCAAGTACAGTACACCCTTCCAGCCGATTAAGGGTTATGAGAAATAAATTTAGATTGCAGGCAAACAGAAACCGCAAATGTTTCCGCGTAGTCAAGGATAAGTCAAAAATAAAGACTTGCAAAAAACAATGGTCTATGGTAAGATAATCAAGCTGATGTAATTTTGCCAATTGAAAGGCAAACAAGTCATAGGAGTTAGAAAATGGAAACATTAAGAATTATCGTTACAGTTGTATTTATCATAGTTAGTATTGCACTTGCAGGAATCGTTTTGATGCAGGAGGGCAAGAGCGCAGGTTTAGGAAGCATTGCCGGTGCGGCAGAATCTTACTGGGGTAAGAACAAAGGACGCTCCATGGAAGGTATGCTTGTAAAGGTTACCACAGTGCTTGCAGTGGTTTTCATGGTACTTGCGGTTCTTCTTAACATGTCAATTCTCTAAAAGAGGCTTATTTGCACTCCTGCATATCGCAGGAGTGTTTTTTTGTAGGTAGAAAAGATGGGTAAAAAAAGCAAAAAACAGAAAACAATTACAATTACAGGCATATTTATGGGAACCTCCTATGAGTTCGGCTTTGTGGAAAGCGAAGAACTGGAGGGGGATGTTTTTATTGCGGGAAAATATGTGAATGGTGCCATGCATTCCGATACGGTACTTGTAGAGTTGTTTCCGGGAAATCCGGGCGACGGCAAGCGCAAAGAAGGCATGGTGGTTAAAATCATAGAGCGCGGTATACGTCGCGTGGTAGGTACTTACCAGAAGTCTAAGAGCTTCGGCTTTGTGGTGCCCGATAACCAGCGTATCGGTGAGGATGTTTTCATTCCGAAAGAGGCGGCCAAAGGTGCCATGGACGGCCATAAGGTGGTTGCCGAGATTACGGAATACCCACATGGACGTAGAAGCGCGGAAGGCCGTATTATTGAGATTCTGGGCCATGCCATGGACCCGGGCGTGGATATTTTATCCATTGTGGAAGGGTATGAAATTCCTACGAAGTTCCCTGAGAAAGTTCTAAATCAGGCAGAACGCGTAGGCTTGGAAGTATCCGAAGCGGATATGGCAGGCAGACTTGATTTACGTGATACCGTGATGGTGACCATTGACGGCGAGGATGCCAAGGACTTGGATGATGCGGTAAGCATCTCGAAAAACGGCGATATGTATGAATTAGGCGTGCATATTGCGGACGTAACCAATTATGTACAGGAAAACTCTGCTTTAGACCGTGAAGCATTAAAGAGAGGAACCAGCGTTTATCTGGCAGACCGTGTAATTCCTATGCTTCCCCACAGATTATGCAATGGTATCTGCTCCTTAAATGAGGGCGTAGACCGCCTTGCATTAAGCTGTATCATGCAGATTGATTCTACCGGGGATATTGTTGCTCACAGACTTGCAGAGTCAGTTATAAAAGTAAACCGCAGAATGACTTATTCATCCGTAGCTAAGATTCTGGAGCAGAACGATGCGGAAGAAAAAGAAAAGTACGCTGATTTAGTTCCTATGTTTGAACAGATGAAGGAACTGGCGGGGATTTTACGTGAAAAGCGAAGAAAACGCGGTTCCATTGATTTTGACCTGCCGGAAAGTAAGATTATTGTAGATGAAAAAGGCAAAGTCATTGATATTAAGCCTTACGACCGTAATATTGCGACAAAAATCATCGAAGATTTTATGCTGGCGGCAAATGAAACCGTGGCAGGACATTTTTACTGGCAGGAGTTGCCTTTTGTGTACCGTGTCCATGATGTGCCCGATGCGGATAAAATCGAGAAACTACAGATTCTGATTCGTAACTTCGGCTATTATTTTAAATCCTATAAGGATGAAATCCATCCGAAGGAAGTGCAGAAGCTTTTGGCTAAAATCCAGGATACGCCGGAGGAAGCTTTGATTTCAAGACTTGCTCTCCGCAGTATGAAGCAGGCCCAGTATTCCGTGCTTTGTACAGGACATTTTGGGTTGGCATGTCAGCAGTACTGTCATTTTACTTCGCCAATTCGTCGATATCCGGATTTGCAGATTCACCGTATTATCAAGGATGAATTGCGCGGAAGACTAAACAGTGATAAAATAGAGCATTATAACGCGATTTTACCCAAGGTCACAAGCCAGAGTTCCAAGACGGAACGCCGTGCTGCCGAGGCAGAGCGCGAGACCAATAAGTTAAAGAAAGTTCAGTACATGGCAGAACGTATCGGAGAGGTGTTCGAGGGCATTATCTCAGGCATTACTTCCTGGGGGATCTACGTGGAACTGCCCAATACGGTGGAAGGAATGATAAGGACCTCCCTTCTTACAGATGATTTTTATGCATATGATGAAAAGAATATGGAGTTAAAAGGAACTCACTCCGGCAAGGTTTATCGCCTTGGCGAACCGGTGAAAGTTCTTGTGAATTCCACGGATGAAGTGCTTAGAACCATTGATTTTCTGTTGTATGAAGATGATGAGGAAGAGGACTAAATTATATGGCAGAAATGCCGAAATAGTAGTTGAAGGCCTTAGGCCCAATAAGGAGAGTAAAAGATGGCAAACGAAGGAATGAAGTTAATTGCCAATAATAAAAAAGCATACCACGATTATTTTATCGAGGAGAAATATGAGGCAGGGCTTGTGCTTCACGGTACGGAGGTAAAATCCCTCCGTCAGGGAAAGTGTAGCATTAAGGAGTCTTTTATCCGAATTGAAAATGGCGAGATGTTTATCTACGGCATGCATATCAGTCCCTATGAAAAGGGAAACATCTTTAACAAAGACCCGCTTCGCCCCAAGAAGCTTCTTCTTCATAAAAGAGAGATTATGAAGCTCCTTGGTAAAATCAAAGAAAAAGGCTATACTTTGGTGCCGCTGCAGGTATATTTTACTTCCGGCAGGGCTAAAATTGAAATAGGGCTTGCTAAGGGTAAGAAGCTCTATGATAAGCGTGATGATATTGCCAAGAAGGACCAGCGCCGGGAGAGCGAAAGGGACTTCAAAGTCAAGAATCTCTAGAGCAGAAGTTCTTGACGAAAACGGCATTTATCGCATAAAATATAAGTAGGAAGCAATGTTCTTTCGAAACATGGGGTAGTCATGGTTTCGACAGGGGTTTTGCAGCTGGAGAAGCTATCCGCAGGTGATGCGTCAAATCACAAACCTAAAATTAAACGCTGACAATAGATTAGCAGTAGCTGCCTAAATGCAGCTTGTCCTTCCCCGTACAC
>JAZNTK010000049.1:0-7453 GCA_045591685.1 Lachnospiraceae bacterium | reverse complement strand
AAGAAATACGGCAGATTCGTAGTAGAACCTTTGGAAAGAGGCTACGGTATTACATTAGGAAATTCATTAAGACGTATCATGTTAGCTTCCTTACCCGGCGCAGCAGTTAGCCAGGTTAAGATTGAAGGTGTTTTGCACGAGTTCAGTTCAATCCCCGGAGTAAAAGAGGATGTAACTGAAATTATCATGAATATCAAGAACTTAGCTATCAAGGATAACAGCGATTCGGATGAACCGAAGAAAGCTTATATCGAATTTGAAGGCGAAGGTGTTGTAAGAGCTTCTGATATTCATTTGGATTCCGATGTTGAAATCATGAATCCTGATCAGGTTATTGCAACTTTAAGCGGTAAAGACACAAGACTTTACGTTGACTTCTTGATTACAAGAGGTAGAGGATATATCAGTGCTGATAAGAACAAGAGCGATGATCTTCCTATCGGAAACATTGCAATTGACTCCATCTACACTCCTGTTGAAAGAGTAAATCTTACAGTTGAGAATACACGTGTTGGTCAGATGACTGACTATGATAAGCTTACATTAGATGTATATACCAACGGCACATTGGCTCCGGATGAGGCAGTCAGCCTTGCGGCTAAGGTTTTAAGTGAACACTTAAAGCTTTTCATCAACCTCTCTGAGAACGCTAAGAATGCTGAGGTTATGATCGAAAAAGAAGATGATCAGAAAGAAAAAGTGCTTGAAATGAGCATCGACGAATTAGAACTTTCTGTTCGTTCTTACAACTGCTTGAAGAGAGCAGGTATCAACACTGTTGAAGAATTAACAAACAAGACTCCGGAAGATATGATGAAGGTTCGTAACTTAGGACGTAAGTCACTTGACGAAGTTTTGGCTAAGTTAAAAGAATTAGGTCTTCAGTTAAATCCCAGCGAGGACTAAAATGAAGATTTGCGGTAAGTCCAAAGAGCACGCATGAAACCCATTAATGGATGCTAAACGTAAGTAAATAAGACCAAAAGGCGTTGCTTTACGTTCCACGAAAAATGAAGGGAGATATTTAAAATGGCAGCATACAGAAAGTTAGGAAGAACTTCCAGCCAGAGAAAGGCATTACTTAGAAACCAGGTTACAACACTTTTATACCATGGCAAAATCGTGACAACTGAAGCTAAGGCTAAGGAAATCCGTAAGATTGCAGAAGGTATGATTGCACTTGCAGTAAAAGAACAGGACAACTTTGAAATGGTAAAGGTTACCGCTAAGGTTGCTCGTAAAGACAAAGACGGCAAGAGAGTAAAAGAAGTTGTAGATGGCAAGAAAGTTACCGTATATGACGAAGTAGAAAAGGAAATCAAGAAGGATTTACCTTCAAGACTTCACGCTAGACGTCAGATGTTAAAAGTTTTAACACCGGTTGTTGAAGTTCCTGATACAGCAGCAGGCAAGAAGCGCGGCACAAAGAACGTAGATATGGTTGCTAAGCTTTTCGATGAAATCGCTCCTAAGTATACAGAGCGTAACGGTGGTTACACCAGAATCATCAAAGTTGGTCCTCGTAAGGGTGACGCAGCTATGATGGTAGTTATCGAACTTGTTTAATTAAGCCTTTTAAAAGGTGAGTTAGTCAAATTGACCAACTCACCTTTTTTATTTTGTAGCATATTGACTATATTTTGAAAATAGTGAAATAAAACTCTTTTTATTATTGTAAAAATAAGTTATACTCGTAAAGTAGGGTATTGTTGTAGTCGGATGACTGCAAACGCAAAAAACTCCCGTACGAGAGCAAAAGGGAATTTGAGGAGGATATTTTAAAATGACTTTAGAAGAATTGATTCGTTATGCCAAAGAGAATAAGTGTTCCGATATTCATATTACAGTAGGTACTGCATTGGCAATTCGCCGTTTCGGAACATTACAGATTTTGGAACCCGCACCTTCAGCAGAAGAATCCAGAGATATGATTTTCTCTATTTTGGATCAGGAACAGGTGCATAGAGCATCTGCCGGAGAAGACCTTGACGTAGGTTGTATGCTTCGTGACGGTACCAGAATCCGTGCGAACGTATATCATCAGAGAAATAACTTAGCTGCAAGTATTCGTCTTTTGGATGACCGTATTCCCGGTTTTGAACAGTTAGGCTTACCTCCCATTGTTAAGAACTTTGCAGAACTTCCCAATGGTCTTGTGTTGGTAACAGGTCCTACCGGTAGTGGTAAGACTACAACACTTGCTTCCATGATTGATTATATCAACAAGAATACTTCTAAGCATATTATGACAATCGAGGATCCTATTGAATATATTTATCCTCATAACAAGGCTATGATTCATCAGCGTGAAGTTGGTCGCGATGTTGATACTTTTGCGACTGCTCTTCGTTCAGCACTTCGTGAAGATCCCGATATCATCCTTGTAGGTGAAATGCGTGACTTCGAAACAATTCAGGCTGCTATTACCGCTGCTGAAACAGGACACTTGGTATTCTCAACCTTACATACAACAAGTGCGGCTCAGACAGTAGAACGTATCGTAGACGCATGTCCTATCGATGGTCGTGAGCAGGTACGTGCGCAGTTTGCTAACGTTATCAGAGGTATCCTTACCCAGCAGTTGATTCCCAAGGCTGACGGAACCGGCCGTGTAGTTGCAACCGAAGTATTGAGCGCAAACTACGCAATCTCTAACCTGATTCGTGAAAACAAGTCAGTACAGATTACAAGTTCCATCCAGTCAGGTATGCGTGAAGGTATGCACACCATGAACAACGACTTACTTCGTCTGGTTCGTGAAATGCAGATTACCAAGGAAGATGCTATGAGAGTATCTACCGTACCTTCCGAATTAGAGAAGATGTTATATTAATATTAAAAGATATGTTGAAGGGCATTGCGTTGGCAGTGCCCTTTTTGTTAGCACTCGTTAAGTACCGACGTTTTCACACGGTTCTTTATGGAATATAAATATTCACACAGCATCAAGTAAAAAAACATAAAAGAAATGAAAGGGCACATACCTAATCTTGACGTCAAATCATAATAAAGTGTAGAATAAAACCGATTGTAATAATATAAAGGGATAAAAATTATGGAAGCAGCGAAACAAATAGATACAAATTTTAAAAATCAAAAAGGACTTTCTACAAGTTTTATAAAGACAATTGCATTAATATGTATGTTTATTGACCATTTCGCGGCAAGTGTCGTCTTTTACCTGATGTCTGACATGTCGCATCCTTTTATGGTAAAAGTTGGTGAGTGGTTGGGAACTTCCGGTGCGTTTGGAACGTATCAAGTGTTGTTGCCTATTTATTCGTGCATGAGAAATATAGGACGTGTCAGTTTCCCGATATACTGTTTTTTTATCGTAGAAGGATTTCTTCGGACAAGAAGTCGTAAAAAGTATGCAAGGCGTTTGGCAGTTTGTGCCCTGCTTTCAGAGATTCCCTTTGATTTGGCATTATTTGGCAAGGCATTTTATTTTGGACATCAGAATGTATTTTTTACACTGTTGCTTGGTATGCTGGCAATTTGGGTAATTGATGCGTTTATGAATAAAGAAGGCTGGGGAAGAGGCAAGAAAGTGTTCTTATCCACACTATGCGGTTTTGGATTTTATTTTGCCGCAGAGTTAATGTTTACGGATTATTCCAGTTTTGGAGTAACGGCTATTGTGCTGATGTATCTGGTTAGAAGAATTGCGGAGCAGAAGATAAAAATTTGGGCACCGATTGTATTTACGGTGGGTACTGCAGTATTATGTCTTTTAAGTCTTGGGGAAGCCTGGGCATTCATGGCCTTGCCGTTGTTTTTCTTTTATCATGGTAAAAAAGGGTGGAATGCGAAATGGTTCTTTTATCTTTTTTATCCGGTGCATTTGTTATTGCTTGGAATTGCCCGTATTTGTCTGACTTTGCAGGATGTCATGTTTTTTTAGGACGCTTGTTTTTGTGTATAAAATCAGTTAGAATGTAGGTTGGATTGTAAAAAAGGAGATTTTATGTCGTTAATTAAAACCAAAAATCTTACATTTGAATATATACGTCGCGATGATGAAGGCAATGTGGAAGGCATTACCAAGGCTGTGGATGATGTTAACCTTGATATTAAGCAGGGTGATTTTATCACGATTCTGGGACATAACGGTTCCGGCAAGTCTACTTTGGCAAAGCATTTGAATGCCATCCTTTATCCTACGGACGGAACGGTATGGGTGGACGGCAAGGATACGAATGAAGATGAACATCTTTGGGATATTCGTCAGACTGCGGGAATGGTTTTTCAGAATCCGGACAACCAGATTATCGGTCAGGTTGTGGAAGAGGATGTTGGGTTCGGACCTGAGAACATGGGTGTTGCGACCAAGGAAATTTGGGAGCGTGTGGAAGAAAGCTTAAAAGCGGTTGGTATGTATGAATACCGCAAGCATTCGCCGAATAAATTATCCGGTGGTCAGAAGCAGAGAGTGTCCATAGCAGGCGTGATTGCCATGCATCCTAAGTGCATTATTCTGGACGAACCTACGGCGATGTTAGACCCTAAGGGTCGTAAGGAAGTGATCCGTGCGGTCAGAGCCTTAAATGACGTAGAAAAGGTGACCGTGATTTTAATCACCCATTATATGGAGGAAGCAATTTACTCCGATAAAATTTTTGTAATGGACCAGGGGCGTATCGTAATGCAGGGGACACCGAAGCAGGTATTTTCGCAGGTGGAGCAGCTGAAAGAATTACGTCTTGATGTTCCGCAGGCAACCTTGCTTGCCTATGAATTAAAGCAGGCAGGCGTAAACTTAGAAGACGGTATTTTATCCAAGGAAGGATTGGTAGAGGCCTTATGCCGATTATAGTGCATCATTTGTCCCACGAATATGGGGCCGACACAAAACTGAATATGTTAGCACTTAACGATATTAACCTTGTAATTCCGGACGGACAGTTTGTGGGATTGATTGGTCATACCGGTTCCGGTAAAACCACGTTGATTCAGCATCTGGATGCGTTGTTGGAGCCAAAGAGCGGTACCGTTTATTTGGATGGTGAAGATATTTTCGAGAAGGATTACGACAGACGCAAGCTCCGCGGTGCAATGGGACTGGTATTTCAGTATCCGGAGCATCAGTTGTTTGAGACTACGGTATTTGCGGATGTGTGTTTCGGACCGAAGAATCTGGGTCTGGATAAAAAGGAAGTGGAGTTACGCGCGTATGAAGCGTTGAAGCTTGTGGGCTTGGAGGACGAAGTCTTTTATCAGTCTCCGTTTGATTTGTCAGGCGGGCAGAAGCGTCGCGTGGCAATTGCAGGAGTGCTTGCCATGCAACCGAAGGTTCTGATTCTGGATGAACCTACAGCTGGGTTGGACCCTAAGGGCAGGGATGAAATCTTAGACTGCATCAGCGAATTGCATCATAAAAAGGATATGACCGTGATTCTCGTCTCTCATAGTATGGAAGATGTCGCAAAATACGTGGAGCGTATTATTGTAATGAACCATGGTGAGGTCTTCCTTGACGGAAGTCCCAAGGAAGTATTTGCACATTATAAGGAACTGGAAGAAATCGGTCTTGCAGCACCGGAAGTGACTTATATTATGAATGAGCTGGCTGCGAAGGGATTGCCTGTGAGTACAGGTGCAACTACCTTGGAAGAAGCTAAGAAAGAAATTTTAAGGGCACTGCAAATCAGGAGATAAAATGCTTAGAGATATTACGTTAGGGCAGTATTATCAGGAAGATTCCGTGATACACCGCTTGGACCCGAGAGTCAAGCTTGTGGGCACCGTTCTTTTTATGATATCGCTGTTTTTGTTTAACAACTTAATAGGGTATGGTCTTGCGGCATTGTTTCTTTTCAGTGCTATTAAGATGTCGAAGGTGCCTTTTAAGTTTATGGTAAAAGGCATGCGAGCCATTTTTTTACTGTTGCTGATTACAGTGTTCTATAACCTGTTTTTGACTAAAGGTGATATCCTTTGGCAGTGGGGCTTTTTAAAGCTTACCAAGCAGGGTATTGAGACTGCGGTGTATATGATGATTCGATTGACACTGTTGATTATCGGATCTTCTTTGATGACGCTGACGACAACACCCAGTCAGCTGACGGATGGTATTGAGAGCCTTTTAAGCCCGTTGAAGATTTTCAAGGTACCGGTGCATGAGGTGGCAATGATGATGTCCATTGCATTGCGTTTTATACCGATTCTTATGGAAGAGACGGATAAAATCATGAAGGCGCAGATTGCACGTGGTGCACAGTTTGAGAGCAAGAATCTGTTTAAAAAGGTAAAAGCGATGGTGCCGCTTTTGGTGCCGTTATTGATATCTGCATTCCGACGTGCCAATGATTTGGCGCTTGCCATGGAGGCAAGATGTTATCACGGTGGCGAAGGCAGAACGAAGATGAAACCTTTAAAATACAAGAAGCGAGACGTGGTGGCTTATGTGGTGTTGGTATTGTATATGCTTGCACTGATTGCGGTAGGTATTTTTACGGAAGGGTCGTTACTTAAGATACTTGGATTGGTGGCGTAGATTGCCGGCGCGAGCGGGTGCTTGCGAAGTGTAACAGAGTAAGAGGATAAAATGAGACGAATAATGCTGACCGTCGCCTACGACGGAACGGATTTTCATGGCTGGCAGGTTCAGCCCGGGGTGAGAACCGTGGAAGGTGAATTGAATAAATGTCTTTCGGAACTTCTTGGTGTGGAGATTCAGGTGATTGGTGCCAGTCGCACCGACGCCGGAGTACACGCCATGGGGAATCTTGCTGTTTTTGATACAGAGGGAAATATTCCTGCAGAGAAGTTTGCCTATGCCTTGAATTGTAAGTTGCCTTCGGATGTAAAAGTGCAGAAGTCCGAGGAAGTGGCGGAGGATTTTCATCCGCGGAAATGTAACAGTGTGAAAACGTACGAATACCATATCGATTGTGGTGAGTTCCCTATGCCGATCAACAGCAGGTATGCTTATTATACCTATCATAACCCGGATGTGGCGTTGATGCGTGAGTCAGCAAAATATATCGTGGGTGAGCACGATTTTAAAAGTTTCTGTAGCGTGCATACCCAGGCGGAGACCACGGTACGTACCGTGTATAGTATAGATGTGGAGCAAAAAGGCCGTGAAATCGTTATAAGGGTGTCAGGAAGCGGGTTTCTCTATAATATGGTGCGAATTATTGCCGGAACCCTTTTAGACGCCGGAATGAGCAAATACGAGCCTTCTAAGGTGGCTTGGATGATTGAACAGTGTGACAGAACGGTGGCAGGACCTACATTACCGCCGGAAGGGCTTAGGTTGTGTGGGATTGAGATAAAAAAACTTGAAAAAAGCTGTTGACACCAAGAATTTCCTATACTATAATGATTTAGCATGCGTGTGGACCGTAGCCCCGGGACATAGGCATGAAAACAGACATAGCTGATTCGGAGCATGTGGCCCGGACATCCGCACGCTTAAGTATCGGCAGAACAGTTGAAATTTGGAATG
>JAZNTK010000048.1:0-14040 GCA_045591685.1 Lachnospiraceae bacterium | reverse complement strand
TGCCGGTGCTGCGGTAGGTCTTCCTTTGGATGATACTTTGGCAAAGATTTACTGGGTAGATGACTTGGGCGAATTATCACCTTTGGCTTGCGCTTATGCAAGAGCAAGAGGAGCTGACAGAATGTCATCTTTCGGTGATTTTATTGCACTTTCTGATGTGTGTGACGTTGCAACTGCTAAGATTATTAAGAGAGAAGTATCTGACGGTGTAATTGCACCCGGATATGAACCTGAAGCTTTGGAAATTCTTTCTGCAAAGAAGGGTGGTAAGTACAACGTAATCGAAATCGATCCGGAATATGTACCCCAGGAAATCGAGCACAAGGATGTTTTCGGTATCACCTTTGAACAGGGTAGAAACAACCTTCCCATGAACAAGGATTTGTTAAAGAATATTGTAACAGCAAACAAGGATATCCCCGAACTTGCTGCAATTGACTTAATCATTGCATTAATCACATTAAAATATACACAGTCTAACTCAGTATGCTACGCAAAGGGCGGACAGGCAATCGGCATCGGTGCAGGCCAGCAGTCACGTATTCACTGTACAAGACTTGCAGGAACCAAGGCAGACAACTGGATGCTTCGTCAGTCACCCCAGGTGCTTGGACTTCAGTTTGTAGACGGCATCGGACGTGCAGACAGAGACAATGCAAACGATAACTACATCGGTGAAGATTATATGGACGTTCTTGCAGAAGGCGCATGGCAGAGAATCTTCAAGGTAAAACCTGAAGTGTTCACGAGAGAAGAAAAGAGAGCTTGGCTTGATAAGATGGAAGATGTGGCACTTGGTTCCGATGCATTCTTCCCCTTCAGCGATAACATTGAAAGAGCAAAGAAGAGCGGTGTAAAATATATCGCACAGCCCGGCGGTTCCGTACGTGATGATCTGGTAATCGAATGCGCAGATAAGTACGGCATGGCAATGGCATTTACGGAGATTCGTTTATTCCATCACTAATTTTTAAATAAAAGAGAACGTAATTATGAATAACTTTAAAAAAGGTTTTTTGGATGGCGTTCCCATTGGTTTAGGATACTTTTCAGTATCCTTTACTTTTGGCATTTTGGCGGTAGCAAACGGCTTTCCTATATGGGAAGCGGTCTTGATTTCCATGACAAACTTAACTTCTGCCGGACAGTTTGCGGGCCTTACCGTAATGGCCCAGGCAGGGAGTCTTGTGGAAATGGCATTGACACAGTTTGTGATTAACTTAAGATATTCTCTTATGTCGCTGTCGCTGTCACAAAAAGTAGATGATAAAATGAATACAGGCCGACGATTGTTCTACGGAATGTTTCATACCGATGAAATTTACGCGGTAGCCATCGGTCAAAAAGGCAAAATCGGACCGAAGTATTTTACGGGGTTAATTATTGCTCCCTACTTTGGTTGGACGTTGGGAACATTGGCAGGTGCCGTACTTGGTAATGTATTGCCTGAAATTATTTGCAACGCTTTAGGCGTGGCATTATATGCGATGTTTATTGCCATTGTAGTGCCTGAAATGAAGAAGGCAAAGTCCATGTTTATGATTGTGGGCTTGGCAGTGATGATTCGATGTGCTTTTTATTGGATTCCAATCTTAAAAGAAAATGTATCGGACGGATTCGCAGTAATTATCTGTGCTGTGGTGGCATCTGCAATCGGTGCGGCGGTATTTCCGCTGCCTTCGGAAGAAGTTAGTCAGGAGGTGGCGTAAATGGACGTGAAGACATTTTTTATCTACCTTTTGGTTATGGCAGGCGTTACATACGCTGTTCGTGTGATTCCTTATGTATGTATGCGTAAGGAAGTAAAAAATAAGTTTTTTAAGTCTTTTTTGGGATATGTACCTTATACTGTATTGGCGTCGATGACGTTTCCGGTGATACTGGATGCAACATCAAGTCCTCTTACTGCAGGTGTAGGTTTTATTGTGGCTGTGATTGTGGCATATTTTGAAAAAGGACTGCTTCAGGTGGCAATCTGGGCATGTGCGGCGGTACTTGCCATGGAGCTTGCATTGAAGTATATTTTTTAAAATTGTGTGAAGGCAAAAGAAAAAACTATGCTGACAGACAAAAGTGTGTTAAAATTAAACTTGAGGTTTTCTGATGTACATGGAGGCGCCATGTAAAGGCGTCGGGAGGAAGTATGTTAGGTTTTTATGTTTATACAGTAATACTTACATATCTTAGTGTTGTGTCATCCATAATAGGTATGTGTTTTGCGGTGAATCAGAGTTATCTGTACGCAATCATATGTTTATTGATTTCAGGACTCTGTGATATGTTTGACGGTATGGTAGCAAGAAGTAAGAAGAATCGTACTGAAATGGAAAAGAAGAACGGTATTCAATTGGATTCCCTGGCGGACGTGGTATGTTTCGGAGCATTTCCGGCATTGATGGGTTATTGTCTGGGAATGGAGTTTAAGTATAATTTGCTGTTCGGTATTACAGGAGCTCTTTATGTACTTTGTGCAATCATTCGTTTGGCTTATTTTAATGTAACAGAAGAAGAACGTCAGAAGAGTACGGATGGCAAAAGAAAGTTTTATCAGGGGCTGCCGGTTACCAGTGCGGCATTGATTTTCCCGTTCCTGTTTTGTTTCAGAGGACTTTTGGACGCATATTTTCCGTTTGTCTATGCCGGTGTTATGGTTTTAACTGCTGTTTGTTTTATCACAAATTTCAGAATGAAGAAGTTCGGTAAGGCGGGAAATATTGTAATGTTGATTACGGGAGCTTTATTATTTGCTATTTTACTTGTATTGAAGTTTAACGGAATTTAAAAAGAAAAGGAGTGGACGTAAACGTCCGAGGATGAAAATGAAGAAAAAATTGTTAGGTTTGGCTTTGGCTGTAGTATCCTGCTTTACATTGGTTGCTTGCGGTGGCGATGAAGGAAAAGAATTGCAGGATGTGAATTTGGCGAAGTATTTGCAGTTGGGTGAATACATTGGTGTGGAAATTAGTCCGCAATTGGAAGAAGTAGCGGAAGCAGATGTTGAAACCGGAGTGGAAAATTTGTATATGTCACAGTATGAAGGTGAAGGCATTACAGATCGCACGGTAAAAAACGGTGATATTACGTATATTCATTTTGCCGGTTACAAGGATGATGTGGCTTTTGAAGGTGGTACGGGAGAGACATATTTGAAAATAGGTTCCGGTACTTTTATTCCCGGATTTGAAGAAGGATTAATCGGAGCGGTAACAGGCGAAGAAATAGATCTTCCTTTGACATTCCCGGGGGATTATCATAGTGCAGACCTTGCAGGTCAGGACGTAGTTTTCAAAGTGACAGTTGATTATATTCTTCCCGAACTTACAGATGAAATAGTGGCTTCTTTTGGAAATGAGGAATATAAAACCGTAGATGCATTAGAAGCATATGTGAGAACTGCACTCCAGGAAGAGGTGGATGATAATAATTATGATACCGTCGTCAGACTTGCAATGCAGAAAATTATTGCCAATACGACTTTTAAAGAAGTTCCTCAGTATCTGATTGAACAGCAGAAGACTATTTTGGAAGGGCAGTTGGCAACAACTTTACAAGGAACCAATATTGATGTAGAAACTTATTTGACTGTTTTTTACGGCACCAGTTTGGATGCACTTGCAGAGGCTAATGTAAAAGAACGTATGGTAATTCAGGCAATTGCCAACGAGAACGGTATTGAAGTTACAGATGAAGAATTGGAAGCGGAATTAGAATCCATTGCTGTAAACTATGGTGTAACCAATGATCAGATTCTTGCCATGATGGAGACGGACAGAGCATATTACAGAGAATATATGTATGGCGTGAAAGTGTACGAATATATATATCAGAATACAGTAGTTACAGAAGCGGAATAGTGTTTTGAATTGTGAGGGGATTGCGTGAAAAGTACAATCAGAAAAACAGGCTGTTTGATTATAATGACAGTTGCGGTGTTTGCATTTGCAGGATGTGGCAATAATAAAGCCGGCGAGAATACCGCTCTTGGTATGGATGCGATAGAGCAGTTGCAGTACGAAGAAGCTTTGGTTTATTTTACAGCGGCAACGGAAGCAGAAGAAAATCCGATATATGTCCAGAGAGGTATGGGTCTTGCTTATATGGGACAGACTGATTATGCCAATGCGTTGCTTTGTTTTCAGGCAGCATTGGAAAATGGCGGAACCAAGCCGGAAGATGTAGATTATGACATCAATTATTATATGGCAGTTTGTTATTATAAGCTGGAGCAGTATGAGGAAGCACTGGCTCGTTATGATGCCATTCTTGCTTTGCGTACCAAGGAAGTGGATGCATATGTGCAAAGAGGTATCGTCCAACTGGAATTGGGAAAACACGAGGAAGCAATTGCTGATTTTGACAAGGCAATTTCCTTAGATAAGGATGATTACAGTTTATATATTGATATTTATACCGCATTGAAGGATAACGGATATGAGGCAGAAGGTATTAATTATTTGAATCTTGCTATGGAGAATGACAATAAGCAGATGTCAAGTTATGATAAAGGGCGTTTGTATTTTTATCTTGAGAATTATACCTATGCAAGGAATTTCCTGGAACAGGCCAGAAGTGATGGTAACCGTACGGAGGAAGTAATTTTGCTTCTGGGTCAGTCTTATGAGGCGTTGAATGACAGCTCCTATGCATTGACATTGTATGGAGAATATGTAGCAGCAAATCCCAGCGCTGCAATTTATAACCAGATGGGTATGTGTTATGCTTCGGCAGGTGATTATGAAAATGCTTTGAGTTCCTTTGAAAAAGGTTTGGCGGTAGAAGGAAGTTCTTTCCGTCAGGAATTAAGCTATAACCGTATTGTTGCGTACGAAAATCTGGGAGATTTTGAAAGTGCCAAGCGGTATATGAAGGAATATTTGAATAATTATCCGGATGATGAAAGAGCACAGAGAGAATATGAATTTTTACAGACCAGATAATGTGTCTTGTGGTATGAAAAAGTCGGAATGGTAATATGCCATTTCGACTTTTTTGGTTTGCATAAAATATAAAATATGCCTAAAAATGCGTAAATTCGTGCTTTTTTACAATAATTATGTAAACTTTTAAATTCAAAGTAAAACCACAATATATTGTATTTTGTTAAAAAATAAACAGAATATATTGTGTTTTATGCGTTGACTTTTACTATGGGCAGTGCTACAATGGTTTTACATCGGCGTTTATTGGCGGAACAAACGCCGGGATGTAGCAAAACAAGTATTACAAGAGTGTATGAAGGGAGTACAGAGATGTTTGGGGTTATCAAACGAGACGGTGAAAAGTCAGAATTTAATTTAGTTAAAATCAGTGACGCCATTATGAAGGCATTTAATGCTACGGAAGTGCAGTATAACAAGGATATTGTGGATTTGCTTTCTTTGCGTGTAACAGCGGATTTCCAGAGCAAAGTAAAAGATGGTTATGTGCACGTGGAAGATATTCAGGACAGTGTGGAAAAGATCTTGGAACAGTCCGGATATGTAGAAACTGCTAAGGCATTTATTTTATATCGTAAACAGCGTGAAAAAATGCGTAACTTAAAGTCTACCATTTTAGACTATAAGGACGTTGTAAACAGTTATGTAAAAGTAGAAGACTGGCGAGTAAAAGAAAATTCAACCGTAACTTATTCTGTTGGTGGTTTGATTCTTAGTAACTCCGGTGCGGTAACTGCAAACTACTGGTTATCCGAAATTTATGATCAGGAAATTGCTGAGGCACATAGAAACGCAGATATTCATATTCATGACTTGTCTATGTTAACAGGATACTGTGCAGGATGGTCATTAAAGCAGTTAATTCAGGAAGGTTTAGGTGGTATTACCGGTAAGATTACTTCCGCACCTGCAGCTCATTTATCCGTATTGTGTAACCAGATGGTTAACTTCTTAGGTATTATGCAGAACGAATGGGCAGGCGCACAGGCATTTTCATCATTTGATACCTACCTTGCACCTTTTGTAAAAGTAGATAATCTTTCTTACGGCGAAGTAAAGAAATGTATTGAAGCATTTGTATACGGTGTAAATACACCCAGCCGTTGGGGAACACAGGCACCTTTTACCAATATTACGTTAGACTGGACTGTTCCCAACGACTTGGCAGAACTTCCTGCATTGGTTGGCGGTAAGGAAATGGATTTCTGCTACAAAGATTGTAAGAAAGAGATGGATATGGTTAACCGTGCATTCTTAGAGACCATGATTGAAGGTGATGCCAACGGCCGCGGATTCCAGTATCCCATTCCTACATACTCAATTACCAGTGATTTTGACTGGTCTGACAACTTAAACAACCAGTTGTTGTTTGATATGACAGCGAAGTACGGTACACCTTACTTCTCAAACTACATTAATTCCGATATGGAACCTAGCGATGTTCGTTCTATGTGCTGTCGTCTTCGTCTTGACTTAAGAGAACTCCGTAAGAAGAGCGGTGGTTTCTTCGGTTCCGGTGAAAGTACAGGTAGTGTAGGTGTTGTTACAATTAACATGCCCAGAATTGCTTATCTTTCAGCAAACAAAGATGATTTCTATAAGAGATTAAACAGATTGATGGACATCTCAGCTCGAAGCTTGAAGATTAAGCGTGGAGTTATTTCCAAACTTTTGGATGAAGGTTTATATCCTTATACCAAGCGTTATTTAGGACATTTTAACAATCACTTCTCAACCATCGGTTTGATTGGTATGAACGAAGTAGGTTTGAATGCAAACTGGTTAAGAGCAGACATGACTGCGAAGGAAACTCAGGAATTTACCAAGGAAGTATTAAACCATATGAGAAACCGTCTTTCCGATTATCAGGAAGAATATGGTGATTTGTACAACTTGGAAGCAACTCCTGCAGAAAGTACAACCTATCGTCTTGCAAAGCATGACCGCAAGAGATGGCCGGATATTAAGACAGCAGGTAAGCAGGGTGATGTACCTTACTATACCAACTCTTCACACTTGCCTGTAGATTATACAACTGATATTTTTGATGCATTGGATATTCAGGATGAATTGCAGACTCTTTATACTTCGGGTACTGTATTCCACGCATTCTTAGGCGAGAAGCTTCCTGATTGGAAGGCTGCTGCTAAGCTTGTAAGAACCATTGCAGAGAACTATAAGTTACCTTACTATACAATGTCACCTACTTACTCTATCTGTAAGAATCACGGATATTTGGCAGGTGAGCAGACAACCTGTCCTGAGTGTGGTGCCAAGACTGAAATCTACAGCCGTATCACAGGTTACTACAGACCGGTTCAGAACTGGAATGACGGTAAGCTTCAGGAATATAAGAATCGTACCGAATACGATATCGAGAATTCCAAGATGAAGGTGCCTATGCAGCAGGCTGTGAATCTGACAAGCTACGAAAAAGACAATGACATTACCATTGAGCCTGCAGGTGAAGTAAAATATCTTTTTACAACAAAGACATGTCCAAACTGTAAGATTGCCAAAGAATATCTTCAGGGAGAACAGTATATTGTAATGGATGCTGCAGAAAATCCTGAATTGGTTCAGAAGTACGGTATTATGACAGCACCCACTTTGGTGGTTGTAAACGGAACAGAAGCAAAGAAATATGTGAATGCGTCTAATATCAAGAGATATGTAGACGAGAAATCATCTGTTTCCGTATAAATCAGGATTATTGCTTGAAAGCATAATCAAAACGTGATAGGATAAAAAGCGTCGAACACATCGTTTCGACGCTTTTTTAAGGACAAGAAAGGAAGTTTACCATGATTCAGAAATTAACGGACAAAATTCAGAAAACCAACGCACCCATCGTAGTGGGACTTGACCCTATGATGAAGTTTATTCCCGAAAGCATTAAAAAGAATGCTTTTGCAGAATATGGCGAGACTTTGGCAGGAGCAGCAGAAGCAATCTGGCAGTATAATAAAGGCCTGATTGATGCAATTTATGATTTGATTCCTGCAGTAAAGCCTCAGATTGCAATGTATGAGCAGTTTGGTGTGGAAGGTTTGATTGCATATAAAAAGACTTTGGATTATTGTAAAGAGAAAGATTTGGTGATTATCGGTGATATCAAGAGAGGTGATATCGGTTCTACTTCCAGTGCTTATGCAACCGGACATTTAGGTAAGATTACCATCGGTAGCAATACTTATGCGCCTTTCGATGAAGATTTTGCAACCGTAAATCCTTATCTTGGTTCTGACGGCGTGAAGCCTTTTATCGATGTATGTAAGGAAGAAAAGAAGGGTATTTTTATCCTTGTTAAAACATCGAACCCCAGTAGCGGTGAGTTCCAGGATCGTTTGATTGACGGCAAGCCTTTATATGAATGGGTTGGCCAGAAGGTTGACGAATGGGGTGCTGATTGTATGGGTTCCAACGGCTACAGCTACGTAGGTGCCGTTGTTGGTGCAACCTATCCTGAAATGGGTAAGATTTTAAGAGACATTATGCCTAAGTCTTATATTTTGGTGCCCGGATACGGTGCGCAGGGCGGTAAGGGTGCCGATTTGGTACACTTCTTTAATAAGGACGGCCTTGGTGCAATCGTTAACTCATCAAGAGGTATTATTGCAGCTTACCAGAATGAGAAGTATGCATCATTCGGTGAGGCAGGTTATGCAGATGCTGCACGTCAGGCTGTGATTGATATGAGAGAAGATATTGCGGGAGCTTTGCAGGGAAAATAGTTGCAATGTATGTAAAAAGGCAATGAAAAGAGGATATGTCGAAGGATATATGTAAAGGTAAATAAGGAGTAAATACAATGGAACAGTACAAAAAAGAGTTCATAGAATTTATGGTAGATTGTAAGGTTTTGAAATTCGGCGATTTTACATTAAAGAGCGGTCGTAAGTCCCCCTTCTTTATGAATGCGGGCGGATATGTAACTGGAAGCCAGTTGATGGGCCTTGGCGAATATTATGCAAAGGCAATTCACGATACATACGGAGATGATTTCGACGTATTGTTCGGACCTGCGTATAAGGGTATTCCCATCAGCGTTGTTACCGCAATTGCATATAGCAAGTTGTATGGCAAAGAGGTTCGTTACTGCTCAGACCGTAAGGAAGAGAAGGACCATGGCGCAGACAAGGGAAGCTTCCTTGGCAGCAAATTGCAGGATGGCGACAGAGTCATTATGATTGAAGACGTTACCACATCCGGTAAGTCTATGGAAGAAACCGTTCCCAAGGTAAAAGGTGCAGCTAATGTAGAAATCGTTGGCTTAATGGTTTCGTTAAACCGTATGGAAAAAGGATTGAATTCTGACAAGTGTGCATTGGATGAAGTGAAGGAAACCTATGGATTCCCTACTGCTGCCATCGTCGATATGAGCGATGTGGTAGAGCATTTGTATAACAAGCCCTACAAGGGAGAAGTATATATTGATGATACCTTAAAAGCAGCAATCGATGCATATTATGAGCAGTACGGAGCAAAATGAGAAAGAGAAAACCATATAAATTTACCAAAAAACAAATATCACCCATAAGTGTTATGTCAACCATATTAGGCGTAATATCTTTTATAGCCATGCTTTTGGCGGTTATTTTTACCTTCCAAAATAAGGGCGAGGCCAAAATTTCTTATGGCATGACATCCATACTGGCACTCATCTTTTCCGGTACCGGTTTGGGCTTAGGAATTAAGACCAGATTGGAGAAGGATATGTATTATATCTTTGCCAATATCGGTATTATATTAAATACGGTGATGGTTGCATTTGTTATTTATGTGTTAGTATTGGGTATCATGTAATGAGGTTTGAAAGGGATTTTTATGAGAGAACGTTTTGAATTGGCAATGTATCGTATTATGCAGATTCAGAAGGAGGAAAAGGGGCTTAAGGAATTTCAGCCCTTTTTTTGTCGTGTGGCGGACTTTATCTGTGAATGTAGCTTACAACTCCAATGGTTAGAGCAGGGGGGCTTTGCTCAAGCAACTATTGAGGAATTGCAGGAAAAGAACCGGGTTTTATATGAGGATATTTTAAAAGAAAATTATGAAGCAAGTTATGCAAATCCTGCTTATGCCGTAAAAGAATTGGGTGAAGAGTTGGGTGGACTGCTAAGTGCTCTTTATACAGAGATGCGTAGTCTCATCCCTTTTATTTATGAGAAAAATATTACTGAGATTACCATACGCTTGGAACTGTTTCTGGAGGTGTATTCTTTCTTCGACTGTAAAATAAATGAAGACAATGTAAAACCTTCCTATGAGGAATTAAAAGATATTTTATACTGGTATGTCAGCGATTATTCGGACGTTGAGACCGAAAGAAGGGTAAGAGAGCAGGTGGACAGCGAGCTTACCTTTGCAAGTGATATTATCATGCAGAGCGAGTTGACTGATTTGCGATATCTTTATGCGTATGGCGAATATGTGACGGAGAATGAGTTAAAGACGGCGTCATTTATCAATTCCCTTCCGGAGGAAACCATTGATAAAATGGCTTTTACTTTTACGGAAGGATATCGTAAGGGCTTTGTGGCAGCAGGAAAGGATTTATCAAAAAAGGATACGGTCAATATCCGATACAGACTTGGTTTTGAGCGTGTCATCCGTAAGGCAATTATGCATTTTGAAATCATGGGATTGAAGCCTGTAATTTATCGTACGGGAGCAGATATTTTTACCAGAAAGGCCGCTGGCAAAATCGGTTACTACGGAGCAGTGGCAAATCCACAGTACGATTATGACCACAGAGAAGATATGGCATTTTTCTTTGACGGACATATGGTGACAAGACGTTTGGAATGTCTGACTGCGGCTTATGAGGAATTTAAGGAAAAGGCTGCTAAGCATGCGGGACCTGCCTGTATGGAGGTTTTTGGTGAGGAGATTTTCGAACCGGTACCGAAAAAAGAGAATCCGCATTACAGCGACGAACAGCAGAAATTGGTGGTAGAATATACTTCTCAGGCAGGTATGATTACCAACACCTATATCAAAAGAGAAGAGCGAAGTTTTACCATTATTGCATTTCCGGTAGCGGAAATCGGAGAGAACTTCCCGGCGATTTTTGAAGAGGTGGTTGCATTAAACACCTTGGATTATACGCTTTATCAAAACATTCAGCAGACTATTATTGATACATTGGACCGAGCGGAGTATGTGCATATCAAAGGATGCGGCGTTAACCGGACCAATTTGGATATTCAGCTGGTTAAATTAGAAGATGCAGCAAAACAGACCAAATTCGAAAACTGTGTAGCAGATGTTAATATTCCTGTAGGTGAAGTGTTTACATCGCCTGTGTTAAAAGGAACCACAGGTGTTCTGCATGTATCCAGAGTCTTTCTAAATGATTATGAATATCGTAATTTGGAATTGAAATTTGATAATGGTGTGATTGCGGATTATACATGTGACAATTTTGATACGGAAGAGGAGAATAAAAAGTTTATTGAAGAAAATCTTTTATTCCATCATCCTACTTTGCCCATTGGTGAATTTGCCATCGGAACCAATACTACCGCTTACGTTATGGCACAAAAATATGATATTGCCGATAAACTTCCGATTCTGATTGCGGAAAAGATGGGACCTCATTTTGCAGTGGGTGATACCTGCTATTCTCATGAGGAAGAAGTGAAGGTATACAATCAGGACGGAAAAGAAATTATTGCAAGAGAGAATGATTATTCTCTGTTACGTCATTCTAATCCGAAGAAGGCTTATTTTAACTGCCATACGGATATTACCATTCCTTATGACGAAATCGGACTTTTGGAAGCGGTACTTCCGGACGGAACCGGCGTGGAAATTATTCGCGACGGAAGGTTTGTTTTAAAAGGCTGTGAAGAATTAAATAAACCATTTTTATAAAAGATAAGTAAAATAGTATGCCGGCTAAGCTTCTGAATGAAGGCTGGGCCGGTATATTTTTATCATTTTTAGTAAAAAATGCACAAATAAGCGGCTGTTAGTAGCAATAAACTAATAATAATTCAACAAAAGTGAAAAAGATATCAAAAAACACTTGGTATTTTTTGAATACTATGTTATTATGGCAGTGTAAAAGGAGGATGTAACCTATGAAAAAGAAAGTTTTATTGAGTGCAATATTAATCTCTGTTCTCTGCCTTTGCGGATGTAATATGCAAATTACTTTCGGAGATAATGCAAATCAGGGAAGCGAAGCAGGACAGGTGAGTGAATCCGTGAATGATTCGGTAGAAGATTCACAGGGTAATAGTCAGGGCAATGATACAGGAGATGCACAGCAGGCATCACAGTATTTGAATGTATCGGTTGGTAAATTGCATGACAGCGATTATGACCAAGTATCGTTGATGTACGGGAACTGTTGTCAGATTCAATTGGATGCGCCCGAATATTCGGCATTGGAAGAGGCTGTGACACAGTATAATTATGAAACAGAATTAACTTGGATGACTGTTATGAATGATTTGAAGAGCTGGGCCAGAGAAGATTATAATTCTTCTGTTGCGGAAGGGTATGAATTCTGGGGTCCTTATGTCAGTGAAGATACCATGTACATTACCAGAGCGGATGATAAGGCATTGTCAGCGGTGACCGAGAACTATTGGTATGGTGGCGGAGCACATGGTATGAATGGCTACAGTGCCGTGAACTTTGATACTCAGACCGGCAAAAGACTTGCAATAGAAGATGTTATTTCGAATACAAGTGCACTTCCCGGTGCATTGGCTGTTGAAATTTTTGAGCAGTATCCTCATTTAGAGACTACGGTGCAGGATACGTGGGATATGAGCATGGAAGATTTTCTTGCAAGTTACTTAACGCCTGTAGAAGAATACGATATGACTCCGGAATTTACTTGGACATTGGGTTATGAAGGTGTGACTTTCTATTTTGGTGCGTACGAAATCGGTTCTTATGCAGATGGAAATCAGGTTGTGGTTGTAACTTATAATGAATATCCTGAGCTTTTTAACGCGGAATATTTTACAAGTGTTACACAGGATTATGCAGTCCAGATTATGCCTGTATGGTATAGTGAAGAAGGATTAACCGATTTGAACGGTGACGGTGTCATGGATATGGTTACCGTAGATGGTAATTATGATGCAGATTATGACATGTATACTACAATTAATGTCACCGTAAATAATAATACATACACTCAGGATGCATGGTATTATGAAATGACATCTTATTTGGTAAAAGCAAATGGTTATACCTATATTTATGCAGAGAGTATGAGTGAAAATGATTATAGGACGATACATGTATTTAAAGTTACCGAAAGCTCGGTAGAATTTATTGGTGAGGTACAAGGTAGTGGTATTGCTGACTTTACCAATTCGGCAGATTTTAGTCTTACAAAGCGTTTTGATTTGTTAAGTACTTATTATGGTCAGGGTAGCTTTTATGTTGGCGAAGACGGCATGCCTGTTCAAAAAGAAGATGTTTACGAAATTAAATTGTTTGAAGATACTCCAATTGTATCTACTGTAAATATTAACGCTGAATTAATAGACGAAAACGGCAATTTAATCGGCGAAACATATGAATTCCCGGTGGGAACAGAGTATCATTTCCGTAGAACTGACGGTATGACATATGTTGATATGATGACAAGTGAAGGGAATTCGTGCAGATTGTATACTACATCTGAAGGGTCAACCGTAAATGGCATGGATGCATGGGAAAGCTTTGAAATGCTTTACTACGCAGGCTAAAATAAATAAAATGGGCAGAATGCAGCAGTTGTGCATTTTGTCCATTTTTTAATGGAATGTACGGAAGGAAGTAGAAAAGTAGCACATTGGTTATTTTATATAAAAATTATTATTGTTCATTGTGTAATTTTGTCATGTTTTAGAACTAAAATGCTTGCACGAATAACATCTTTTTAGTAGAATAAATGTGTATGCGTATGCGCAGACATATTTTTATATAATATAAGACACAAACGGAGGTTAGAACAGTGGCACAGGTTGGTATTGTAATGGGTAGCGATTCAGATATGCCCGTAATGGCGAAAGCCGCAGAAATGTTGGAGGAGTTTGGTATTTCTTATGAAATGACCATTATTTCGGCACACAGAGAACCGGACGTATTTTTT
>JAZNTK010000047.1:0-31894 GCA_045591685.1 Lachnospiraceae bacterium | reverse complement strand
TAATATCTTCTTTCTGCTGCTGTACATAATTATCATCTGAGGCATAAAGCGATAACTGTTCTGTTTCCTGCGGTGTTAAAGCAATATTCTGGGTGTAGGATACCTTCTGCTTCACTGCCTGATTACTTGCAGGGAAACTTGTTAGCTTCTGATTTATGGTTCTGTACATATTTTCTGCTTTTTTCTCAATCAAGCGGTCATATTCTTCCTTGCACTCCAGCATGGATATTTCCGGAATATATCCACAGATTCCGCTGCAGGGACGTCCGCCCAAAATTTCCCATGCCGTAGCCAATGTAAGTTTTCCGTCACGTTCTCCGTATGTGGTACTCATTACAACAGGACACATATATATCTTGGATAATTTCTCTTTATCGGCATACAACCAGCATGCATCCAAAAACAGTTGCATGTAGCCACCGATTCCGTACCATTCCACCGTACTTGCCAAAATAATACCATCCGCATCTTTCAGAGTATTCGGTAATGTAGTAATAGAATTTTTACTTTCGTATAAATCATAACGTTCTACTGTTACATTTAATTCTTCCAATACGCTTGCCATTTTGTTAATGACATACAAAGTAGGATCTCCGATTAAACCTCTTCCGCCGTAATAAATATTAATCTTCATTTTTCTTCTCCCTTTTTTTCCTTAGCAGATTGAAAAACCATAGCATTCCGATTATGGCTCCCATGCACAAACCGCTAACATGTGCCTCATAATCAATTCCTACCGTTCGGGCATCTGTATACAGACTGACTACAATGCACAACATAACCAATAATAACCTGAATAAAGTATAGTAGTTAATTCTACGCCAGTTTATTGTCGTCAGTTCCATTACCAATGCAATTCCAAATATTCCATATACAGCTCCACTGGCACCTAAACCGCTTGCTTCTATACCTTTACTATACATAGAGCACAGCGAAATCAAACCGGCAACAATTCCACATATAAAATAACACGCCAGAAACTTCCATCTTCCCAATCGTTTCTCAACTACATTTCCCAGCAAATACAAACATATCATATTATAAAAAATATGCGAGAAATCTCCATGTAAAAACATTGCTGTCAATAAGCGATACCATTGACCTTCTCCGAACACCGTGGCAACGCTCATTTCTCCTATATTATACAACAATTCTCCTGTAGATGTACATATAATATAAACTACAATGTTTAATGCAACCAAAGAATATGCTACCCATGGCACAAAAATAAGTTTTAAAAGTTTCTTTTCCTGTTCCTTCAGCTCATTTAATACGATTTCTTCCGTTTCCCTCATTTGACGTTTTGCAGCATCCGGATCACGCAAAAACATCTCCAGAGATGCCTTCATGCCATAGAAGTCTACTACTTTATTTTCTTCAATAATCAGTTTCTGGCCGGTGCGGTCTATCACCCACGCATACTTATCTCCGTCACAAACCTCAAGTGCATGCGCAACATTCCCGGAAATAACAATTGTAAGGATATGCATTTCTGTAATACCATTCTTTTCAAGCAACTTACAGGCACTATTGTAAACAGATTCATACCTTTCCTTAGTAAAGCTTGAATTGTTTTCCAACTCCATTACAAAAATAACACTGACATGTCTATATTCTTTTTTCAAAAATACCAGAAATTCCGGGAGATTGGATACAACAGTGGTATATCCTTCCAATCCCAGAAATGCTTTCAGTTGTTCTTTCATTTTCATCATCCTCGTACATATAAAATATACGATTTTTATAAGAAAAAATCAACTACTCATAGCGGTATCTAAGATTTCCAAAGCCAATTTCATCTCCTGTTTTTATTTTTAAAACCTCATTTGTTTCTAACTGAAGACCATTTAAAAAAGAACCGTTTGTTGAATTTAAATCCTGTAGATACAATTCGCCGTTTTCTTCAAAGATTTTTGCGTGCATTCTGCTAACACTTTTATCCTGCAAAACAACATCGGAACACTCAGACATTTTGCCAAATACACAAGGCAACTTCGCAAGAGAAATACATTCTGTCGAGCCTCTCGTTATACTTTTCAAGCAACGCAATGACATTTCGTTTTGTACTCCCATAACCAAAGTTTCTCCATTATAATTTTCATTCAATCCATAGTTCTCCCAAACATCATTTATCTGCATCACACGTTTTTCCGATTGACGATTCTCCGGTAACAGCACCTTGTTATCAAGCTTTCTTTTTATATAACTTTGAATTTTTTCCACGAGTGTCAATGGCCTTTTTTTCTCAACTTCCGGTTCTCTTACCACATATGTCTCATAGTTTTCCGGTTGTTCCGGCATGAAGTCCTCTTCAACCATCTCCATATCCGGAATCATTTCCTCAACAAATTCACTTAGACTGAAATTTTCCTCTTTGGCTCTCTTAAAAAAACGATACGCCATATCCACCGCTTTACTATCCGTATGTTCTACTCTTTCAATAAAAAATTCCGCCAATTCCATAAAATTACATTCCTTATTCTCTCCCGGATAAAATACCCATTCTGTTTTTCCACTTTCAGGATTACAATAACAAAAGTCCGGCTCAAAAAGAATGCTGGATCCATCCAATAAAAAACGCTTCATTTCCTCCAACAAATCGTTCGCCGATCTTAAAACAAAACGAATATCTTCCAGTTTCATTTCTTTTTTGGCATATAACCTTGATATAGGTTGACGCGAACTTATATCATAATATATTTCTTCTACTCCGTTAAACATACTGGTATGTACAGGCAAAAGACCTTTGATTCGATTCGCACAAACCATCTTAATCTGATAATCCGCTTCTGCCCGTAACAGCAGAAGCATATAATTTCGATTCATATCCCTTTTAAATTTTACTTCCATCTTTTATTAATCCCTCTTTTTTTATTGCTCTGATAATATAAACATTTCCAATCTTATCCCTCTTGTATATATGCCTGCGGTATCTGAATTTCTTCCTTTTCATTACCCTCTTCTCCTTCCCCTATCTCCTCAAACAGTCCTTCTATCTGTTGTCCGTAAATCAATGTTTCTGCCGCATGTAACCTAGGCTCTCTCCATTCTAATTGATACTTCCATATTCCTTCCAAATGAAATGGTTCCAATTCCAGGAGCCCCGGAGCGGACAATGCTCCTTCCAATTCCACCACTACTTCATTAAACGAAACCCGCGTTACAACGTCTATATCCTTTACCGCTATTAAACTACCATCTAAATCCTCCAGTATCTTTCGGCTGCATGCATTCTCAATAGTTTGATTATCCTCGTTTATATTATAAAAAATCTGCTTCGCGCCCCTGCACAGTGCATTCTGCATAACCCCTCGATTATACATGTATAAAACAAAATAAAAGAATAGCAAAATCACTATAACAAGAAAGGGCATCAATATAGAAATCTCAACTGTAAAACTTGCTTTTTTATAATTTCTTCTTTTACACATTTTTTAAATTACTCCTGCCAACATAATACAATATCCCGCAAATACAAATGCAACAAACGGCATTGTAGATTTGCGATTAACCTTTCTTAACATTAACAAAACAACAGATGCCAACGCCGATAAAAACAGCGACACAGTCAGCAATAATAAATTATATCGAAAGCCTAAATATATGCCCATTACTAATATAATCCAACCATCTCCATATCCAATTTTCTCTTCTGTTACTTTAGCAAGCAAAAGCAGAAAACAACCGATCCCGGCACCTGCTATGGAGTGATACCAGCTTTCAAAGTCAAATGTCATGCGCAACACAAGTCCTATTCCTGCAAAAATACCTACACTAATCATAGAAATTTGCCTTGTCCTTATATCTCTTATTCCTTCCACCAAAAGAAATGTTCCCGGCAACAGCACTCTAATTACTTCCAGCATTCCATCCGTACTCCTTCATACATCTTAAACACAACGGTCGATTTCCTATCTCACTTGCAGTTATTACATAAATGGTTCTTTTTAAACCCGGGCACGAAATATAAGCATGATATCTGTCTCCCTGCTCTGTAATATATAACTGCTCATCACCACTATATTGGTCAAAACATATCTCACACGGACTATACCGTGCTCCATACATATTTCTTGCGTTACCCAAATCTTGTATTTCAATCATGGATATGCTTAAAAGCAAATGCGTACATGCACGGTTTAAATGATATACCTCTCCTGTATCCGCTATATAATATTTCATCTCACTGCCGGATAAATCTTCCCTTTCATAACCGGTATATGCTTTTATAAAACACCGATTCATCAAAACCATTTCTCCCTCATTTTCAAAAGCAAACCATGGTTTTACCCGATATGTCATAACCAAATCGATGATATCATTTTGTTCCTCTACTTTTGTTCTCCATAAAGTAATTCCGGACGTTCCACCAATTATTAAAGAATTTTGTATTTTATCCCTTCCTACAATTTCTATAACACGTTCTTTGACATATACATCTGTCAGTAAGGTGTTTTCATAAAACTCCTGAAAATATGCATACGTTGATATCTCTTTACCCACCTGGTTTAATGCACAGTCCAATACGGAATGAATATGAAGCATTTCAAACAGTGCCGTAATATTAAAAAGACAAAACATAAATAATGGCAAAACCAATGCGGTTTCCACAGTGACACTTCCCGCGTTATTCTTCTTTTGTCCGTTGTCTCCCAAATCAATCATTTTATTTAAAAGAGATAGCGAAAAACATCCTTTTTCTCGGGCATAGAGTTAGCTTATATATATAACCCGAAGAACGAGAGAATAGAGATGAGTTTTAAGATGCCCGTCGAAAAAGGACGTCTTTCGCTACCCCTTTATATTCCTTTCCTTAAAAATAACTGTATTTTCTTTCCATCGTATAAAAATACCCATAATCGTTAGATACACCGATTTCCATACTCACTGCATCCGCACATCCATCCAGTCGAAAGAATGCATTTCCTTCCGTTTGACGGATATCCGCCTCTATCATATCCATACATCGATACAACTTGGTTTCCGGCAACATCAAATACAAAAAAATTCGTAAGTAATCTTCATAATCCAAAGATACGTTCTCCGTATTAGATACCTGCGTCCCTATATCTCCAAACATCCACACTCCCGTTACCAGGCCACCTACATCCACCGCAAAATCTTTAGGCTCCTTTAGAAGAGCTACCTCCTCCCCTTTCGACAGTCTTCTGACATCATCTGCACTTTCTGCCGCAGCCCAACAAATATTGATAACAGCCTGTAATACTTTCGGTGGAATTTTAACCAATGCACCCAATTCCGATACCGCTTTAATCCATTCCTGCGTCTGATTATCAGACAGCAACATACTCAAATTGGCTGCACCCCGAAACCAGAACAACATCTCCTGCATTTTCATATAATTTAAACTGTCCTGTCCGAGACCAAATAAGACATATTCTGCCTGGTAATCCAGTGCACACCCCTCTTTTATATCATGGTAGTTCCCCAGCTTATGTACGATATATTCATTAAAATACAGCTCATCCAAAATATTTGCTTCACCGGTTTCCAAACTCTCCGTTCCTTGAATTTTTACACGGTTTGACACCAGTTCAAACGGATTTATCATCTTAACGGATATGGTGCTCCCGTCCCCCAATCCAGAAAACGATGGAACTAAAATATCCAGATATTCCTTATGAAAATCTAAAGATGGCAATCCTTGAGTTACCAGCCACTCTTCCCCCAACAAATTATTTTGTGTCCATGTCTCATTCACCTCCTGTCTTACCACTGCATGTTCTTCCTGAAATGTTTCCGCACTAATGTCATATTCTTCTACAACATCAATCCAGCCAGTCACATTCTCCAACCAATCTCCACCCACATAATTTTGGATATAATTTACTGCCTGAGTTTTTAATACATTCCCTTTGTCATCTGTTGCCAATCGGATATTAGTCAACGTCACATTATAATCCGTTACCTCATACCAGTCCCTTGCAAACAACAGGTTCTGCTCTTTTTCGGGATACAAATTGCACTCCAGATACTCGCTTATGCGAGATTCCACTTTATGGTAATCCGGTACCTGCGTCATATAAGATGTGTCCACAAAGAGTAAACCGTACCTTTCAAACAATTCCCTGTGATATTCTCCAAACACGGAATGGATTGCCGTCTGAACTGCATTTTCCATTCTTATCTTTAGATGATTTCCTCTTGCAGCTTCAAACGCCGAGAGAAAAACAGACAGTATTAAAGTAAAAACCAAGGTTAAATATATGGTTATCTGCGCTTTTTTCATTCGGCAATCCCCCTCTCCTTAAATCTTATTAATTCTCTTTGTAATGGTTTTAAAAATGTTCTCAACAATTTCAATCATTTCTTCCTTAAAAATCAATACAAGTGCTATCAAAACTACCAGGATCAAAATAATTTCCACTGTAGATAAGCCACTCTCATCCTTCATAAATGCCTTTAATTGATTGAAGCATCTCATAATTTTTCCTCCTTCCTTTTGTTTTTATATGCTAAAAGTGCTAAATGCCGGAACCATAATCATTACCATGACTATTAGCAATAAAATTAACATTGGAAACAATAGCTTTGTCCCGGCAGTTTCTCCCTGTCTTCTGACCATTTCCTTATGCATTTCCATTGCCTCTATTGCTTCTTCCCGCAAAGCATCTTTCATTCCGTCCGAACCCTTGCGAAGATTTCTGGACATCATATTTCCAAATCTCTCTGTTTCACGTATTCCGCATCTTCTACCGAATCCTTCATAAACCAGTCTCTCGGATACACCACTTTGTAACTCTCTGACACCAATCAACAGTTCCTCGTAAAGTGCCTTGGTACAATTCTTTGAACTGATATATGATTTGGCAATTCGCTCAAAAGCCTGTCTTAACGTCATACCGGAACCGATCAGCATCGCACATTTCATGGCAAATTCCGGATATTCTTTCTCTATTTCCTGTTTTCGTTTCTTATCTCTTTCTTTTTTCTCAATCACATCAGCAAAGAAAAGAAAAACTCCCACCATTCCGCATAACCCGGCAATTTTTACTCCCTGATTTGCACTCTTTTCTTTCCATTTCACTTTCTCTCCGTTCACTTCCTTAGGAAGAGACAGAAAAGTATCCTGCCTGCTACTTTCCTGTGCATTTTCCAATGCCTCCTCTAAAGCTTGTAACCAATACTCTGATGAACTCAGACTTCCCGGAACCAAAACCGCCGAAAAACTATGTTGATAGCTATAGTCTTCATACTCAATTTCTGCCGTAAACACTATCGGTGTTGCTTCTTTCACTTCTTCCTTTATTTTTCCGTCAGTTCCTATATATTCATAGGAGTCCGGATACCAAGTTACCGTAAATGGATATCCTTCTATCTCCTCTGCCAGATTCATATCCGTACTAATCTGTTCCATGGAAGAGTTTTCTCCCTGCGCTTCACGTTCCAGATTTTCTATAAATTCAGGCAAAATTGATTCTATTTCCTCTTTTGTGTAGATTCGTTCAGGTACGTTATATATAATTTCACTTTCTCCGTAGCTACTGCCTGCAATTAATGAAACTTCGATATCTCCTTCCCCATATTCATTTCTTGCAATACGGTTTTCCCCATCTATATAGCCTCCTACAGGAAGTAACAAAGATATTATGGCAATTCCAATACCAAGAAAAATAACCAGAACACCTCTTTTTTGATTGGTCGTCATAATCTCCTCCTACACCTCAATTTCAGTGATTTTTATCCCCCACCATATAGCAGCTATATATGCCACCAGGCAGGCACTCATAATACCGATTCCGCTTATATTGTGATACAACGAATCAAAATATCCCGGTGACGTCATACCCACATATGCCAATATAAAAAAGGGAATGACGCACATTATCTTTTGCTCGAACTGCTTCTCAGAAATCAAAATTCTTAATTCTCTTTTTATTTCTGTCTTAGAACTAATCGCTTCCGCCGTATCCGCGATGATCTCTCTGAGATTCCCCCCGCTTCGTTTCGCTACCGAAAAGATATCAGCAAATTCTTTGATATCCTCTACCCCGCTTCGATTTCCCAAATCCATCAAAAGATTTTCCAACAACATATTCCGATCCAATCCTCTTCCAATCGTAAGAAATTCCAAACTGATATCCGCTTCTTCACCATATAAACGCGTCAAATCTCCATACGTTCTCCGAAATGCATTCTCTACGGAATTTCCTGCCTGAAGGTTTCCTGAAACCATTCCCACGGCTTCTCTAAAAGCCAACGTCAGTTCCCACTGCCTTTTTTTAATAAACGCTTTCTTTCTCCATTTCACAAAAATCGGCAGAAAAAGTATCAGCCCCGCAAAAACAATCCATGACTTATAAAAAAAATATCCAACCACTCCGCATATTGCTAACCACTGCGTCATTAAAATCCATTTTTCTTTCTTCGTAAAATTATAATCTTCGTAACTCATACGCTGTCCTCAATCCATTTTTCCTTATTCTGCAGGCGATTAATTGCCACTAGGGATGTAGTCTGCTTATCTCCTTCTAAAATGAACAACGGATTTAATGCAATTTCTTCACCATCCATCCCTTTCACTTCCCATATTTCCATAACTTTTCTGCTTCTGTCTCGCATACGTCCCAGATGTACCAAAATATCAATTCCCGATGCAATCTGCCTTCTGATTGCGGATAAGGGTAATTCCTTTGCCATAAGAACCATCATTTCCAATCTCATCAACATATCTGTTGCACTGTTTGCATGTCCGGTTGACAAACTTCCGTCATGTCCTGTATTAAATGCCTGAAGCATATCAAACGCCTCAGCGCCTCTTACTTCTCCTACAATGATACGGTCAGGTCTCATACGTAACGCGGTTCTTATCAAATCCCTTAAGCTTATTTCTTCACATCCTTCTCCCGTGGCACTTCTTGTTTCCAGGCTTACCAGATTTTCCACACCTTTAATCTGTAATTCCGCACTATCTTCAATGGTAATAACACGACTGTCCTTGGGAATATATCCGGATAAAATATTTAACAATGTTGTCTTTCCGGAACCGGTTCCACCCGATATAAAAATGTTATAACCGCATTGCACCGCTATTTTCAGAAAGGAGGCCGCTTCCTCGGTAATACTTCCGAAAGATATGTAATCTTCCATCGTTATGGCAGTTTCCGGGAAGCGGCGTATGGTAACTGTCGAACCATTCAAAGCCAAAGGTTTCAAAACAACATTAACGCGCGAGCCGTTACTCAACCTGGCGTCCGCGATTGGCGAACGCTCATTTACAACCCTGTTACAGCCTGCGACAATCTGCTGTATTACATCTTCCAGCTTTTCTGCATTTTGAAATTTTTTGTCACTTTTATATATGCGCCCCTTCTTCTCTATAAAAATATTTTCCGGTCCGTTAATCATAATTTCTGTAATTTCTTCATCCTCAATAAGTTCCTGCAAAATATCCAGTTTTCTTACGGAAGCAAATATTTCTCTCGCCAACGCTTCCCTATATTGAAGACTCAAATACCTATTTTCGCTTTCTTCCGCAATAACCCTATATATCAATTCCCATATTTCTTCATCCTCCAATTCTCTGGATAAATCCAATCGTTCTCTCACCCCGGAATAGACGAAGGCTTTTAAATCTGCAACACTGTCCATCTAAAACCCAAAATCCTCTCTTAAAATTTTCCTTGCATAATCTGCAAGCTCTGAATATAACAAATCCTCTGTTGCCACCGGAAGCTGACGATAAATCGGAAATGAACATTTTTTTGTTTTTTCTAAAATATCCTCATATGCTAATTCTTTTAAAACATTTTCGTAATGTGCTATTTTTGCCAGTGCCACACCATCATTTCTGGTAATGGTATATACGTGGGAACATAACCTTAATATCTGATATAACCCCTGAACATAATTTGTTAAATCCAAAATAATATAGTTATATTCTCCACACTCTCCCAGTGCAGACAAAAAATGTTCCCATTCCCCCGGCAAAACATTGGAAATATCCATGTAGGAAAATGCCGGCGGAATATAATCCAATCCGTTAATTGTTTGTTTCATGCTTGTAAATTGTTGTGAAAAATCATGTGACAGGTTTTTCAGAAAATACAGTAAATCCGCCATGTCCGCGTTAAAATTTTTCTGCATCATTTGTGTGAATCCCGAGTATGCCTCGAAATTGAGATATAAGACTTGGTATTTGGATGCCAACATTTGCCCCAAAACCAATGCGAAGGAGGTTTGCAGGCATCTTCCGATTGGAGTATAGATTCCAATCAGCTTGGTTTTTCCGCCGCATTCTCCATTTGTATTTTGATGTTGTTTCAAATCTGCCGACGCACATATTTGCCCAGCTAAAGCATCGGCACTTTGATAACGGTAGAGTCCGTTTTCCGTAACACTCTCTTTTTCCTCGTATAGTATGAATATCTGATCTGTGTTTTTTTCGACTTCTTCCCGAAAGGAAGGCTTTTTAAACAAGTCTTCCGAAAGAATACAGGCACCCGGTCTTTGTGCTTTAATGTATTCCAGAAACTTATCCCTATCCGTATAAACTGCCAACCGACAGGGCAAAAGCCTTTGCTCCTCTATATATTCCTGAAGCCGTCTTGCATAATCTGCATTGCTGTCGCAGATTACTATTTGCTTTTTTCTCATACTCCACCTCCCATGACTATGATTGCTGCAAGCAGAATGGGTAGAGAAAATTTGATTCCCGCAGTTTTAACTGTCTCTTTATCTTTACTGTCCATATAAGGTATTTCATAGGTGTTTCCCACTACCGCATGTCTGTATACTGCTTTTAAATAGGCCCACATACTCCGTATGCGTTCTCCTAAATTTCTGTAAATAAGTACTTTCACTGCGGCAATGATTCCGCCTAACAAGACGGCAATCACAATGCACCTAACATTTTCTCCTATGGTAAAAAAGGTCCCCGTCATCATAAATAACTTAATATCACCGGCGCCCATTGCTTTTATCACAAATAGCGGAAAAAAGACAAAAAGCGGAATTAGTATTCCAAGTAAAATATATAAATAATTTCTTTCTCCTCTCCAGAGTATGCGATAAAAAACTCCGGCAATAAGACCTATCAAAATGAACAGATTTGGTATGCGTGTAGCGGATAAATCCGTAATTACCGCACCCAATAAAAGAACGAGCAGAACTACAATAAGAATCCCTCCTGATGTGTATAAAGTTGTCGTACTGGAACATTTTGCAGAGATATCTGCCTGATTTAAATTTAAGACCGGTCGTCAGATGCTCCTGTTGTGTTTTGCATTATAGGAGCTTTTTTTCGAGTTGTAAAGGGGGTTTTTTCAAGTTTTTTATTTTTGTCAAATTCCCACAAAAAAGCTAAAAAAAGCAATTCCATAAAGTAGGAAAAGCCCTGGAAATCCTAGAAATCCGCATGTCAAAAAAGTCACTGCATTCATTGCAATACACACAGAAATACCCTTATCAAGAAGTGCCTGATTGATAAAATAAATAGCTACAAAGCACAGCCCTATTCTGAGAAAGAAGTTAATTATAATATCCGCTCTTTTTCTTCCGAGTACAAAAATAATAAGCAAAGAAACAACTGTAATGATGAGCATGGGAATGTGAATAGTTGTCATGGATTAAATAACCTCTTTCTTCTTTTACGCTATTCTATGTACAAACCATGATTATTATGACTGCATATCCAAATTTTACAAACTGTTTTAATTTTTATAAAAAATATGATCCTCTGTATATTTTTTTTAACAGCGACAATACTTACAATAACCCATAAAAAAACCGCCTGCTTTTGACCGGCGGCATATTGGTAAAATTTACTTGTTTTACAAATTTTATAAAAGGAGGTATTCCATGCAAATTGCTTACTGCCAACTGGATTATGAAACCACCCCCGGCGAAGCCGACAACGATGAACTGTTGCGTGAAGAAATCAAAAAGGCCATGATTGCATTGGAAAGCGCCTATTGCGGCTTTGACAATGCAACTGACCCTGATTTAATTGACTGTTATATTTTTCAGGTTAACTCTGCTTTAAAGCGTTATCGCTATCTCCTTTTACAAGCAGAAAAGATTCACAATACACCTTCTGTTTATACGTAAAATCCTCTGGAAGCACCCTGATCAGACATATTTTCATTAATATCACTGCGTCCGTAAGTCAGGCCTGCAATAATAGTCTGAGCATTGCTCATAACAGGCTCCGAAACATCTTCTTTACTAATGACTGCATATGCCTCTTTTAATGGTTCAATAACATTGAGTGCATTTATGATATGACTGCTGTCTTTATCCATTTCACACTTTAATAATTCACGATATACATAAAGATAAAGCTGCATTAGGTTTTGAGCAATCTCCTGCTCCAAATGAAGCGATTCCATTAACTCATTCACACAGCCTCTGGCTTTCCGGAGGCTCTCTTTTACGGCCGCTTTATCATCCTCTGCAAGACTTCGCCTTGCTTCATTGGCATAATCCATAAACAACTCGTATATGATGACTACCAGCTGTGATTTATTTGCTTGAGAAATCCTTAGAGTATATGCCTGCTTTACATCGTTGGTCATACTGCTTCCTCCTTACTACTGTAACAACTGCAATACCTGCTGAGGTCTTTCATTTGCCTGCGCAAGCATGGATGTGCCTGCCTGGGAAAGAACCTGCTGAGTGGTATATTCCGTCATTTCAGCTGCCATATCTACATCCATGATTCTGGAATATGAAGAGGTCATGTTTTCATGTGTAATATCAAGGCTTGCTGCTGTAGATTCCATACGATTCTGGTATGCACCGAGTCTGGAACGTGCGGAAGACACATACTGAATTGCCTTTTCAATCGCAGAAATTGCTTCTGCGGAGTCTTCTTCATTTGTGATTTCCAAGTTCTCAATTCCCATCAACTTTAAGCTGATGGCAGGAATTCTCATTTCGAGTACCTGACCTTCTTCGCTACCAATCTGCATACGCATTGCACCGATTCCGGTCATATCAAGGTTTACATTTGCCGCACTGGCTTTTGCCTGAATTTTTACCTCAAAATCATTGGATGCCGTAATAGTTACCACATCACCGGTAATATCGCTGATAATAGCATCATCGGGGAATGCATTCTCACTTCCGTCCTGTAAAAGAGTTGCTGCGGTAATGATTGTATTCCCATCTTCATCCACATCGGTTGTAACGGAAGCTAATGTATAATCTTTAACTTCTACCGTATCGGAATAATATAAAATTTTTACATTAGGATCGCTGGTATATCCCTTTAAATCAAAACCACCGTCCAAAAGTGGTTCGCCGTTAAATTCGGTATCTTTTGCAATACGTGCGATTTCATCCTTTAACTGCTGGATTTCCGCATTGATATACTCACGTTCTTCATCGGTATTGGTTCCGTTGGCTGCCTGCACTGCCAATTCATTCATACGCTGTAACATGGAATGAATTTCGGTCATTGCACCTTCTGCAGTTTCCACGATAGAAATTGCATCGCTGGCATTGTCACCTGCAATAGAAAGTCCCTCAATCTGGGAGTTCATTCTCTTTGCAATGGCAACACCTGCCGGATTATCCTTTGCATGATTTACTTTCAATCCGGAAGATAATCTTTCCAAAGAGCGTGATAAATTATTGTCTGTTCTTTTTAATGCATTCTGCGCTGTGAGTGCTGAAATATTACGTGAAACTCTTATACTCATATTAACACCTTACCTTTCTGTATCCTGCATACTCAAAATAAATAATTTCGCCGTTTCATATAAGTCTCTGGTAGAACCGCCATCGTCTACACTTCTGTCATGTCTTCGATACAAAAAGGTTCCGTCCAGTTTCTCACTGTAAAGATATCTGATATCGCCTGCTTCTTTTCCGGCTTCGGCAAGTTTTTCTTCAAATCTGCCTTCTGCCTTGAGTGCCTCCGTGCCCTCTTCGCTGTCACATGCGATGTAGCCCACTACCTTCTCCTCCGTGAGTCTGAACTGTGCTACGATATTACCATATTTTTCTGTGGAAAGGGTTGCGATGACATTACCGTCACTTTCTCCCTTATGTACAATTTTAACTCGGATTCCTTGCAATTTACCGTTTATATATGCCGGAATTTCATAATTTTCTTCCCGCATCAATTTCCCGGTAAAACTTAGCTGCTTATACGCGGTGGTCATGGATTTCAAATCAATGTGCCCCATTTCATCCTGAAGCATTCCATCTTCTAATAGGCTACCTGCCTGTTCCACCAGCTTATCATATGCCGCTTTGACACTTGTTTTATCCGTAAAAGCATCCTGCAATGCAAATACTGCATCTTCCAAAGCTGTGACTTCATCATTTGCTATAAAAGGTTCGCCACTTTCCGAAGTTATATTTTTATCGCTTTCTTTAACGCCGCCTCGGTTTCCTTTGACACGCTCTGCTGCCGCTTGGAAAATACCCCATGCACTCTGTACCGCATCCGGTGTCTCCAGAAGTTTCTGCATTGCCTGCATATTCTCAGGTGTCACTTCCTGCTCATAATACAGAAGTTCCTCTACGGCATCGCTATTGTCCCCGGTAAGAATCTCTCTTAATTCGCTCAAATCCTCGGCCATAACCTGTGTATTAATTTCTTCCGTACCGATTACTGCCTTCTCAAATCCTTTTAAAATCTGGTTGCTGATGTTGAACTCATACCCTGCAGCCTTTGCCATAGTTCCAAAGGTATCATCAATGCAATAATCCATTCCGGTGCTTTTTCCGGTTCTCATGGCAGATAAAAGATTCTTAAAAGACATCTTTGTGCCTTGGCTTAATACATTGCCAACCAATGCACCGTCCGCCTTTTCAATCTGATGTAAAAGTCTGTATATACCGATGTAAGATTCCCGCTCTTCCGGTGTAATCTCATGATTTTTCTCAAGTCTAAAAAGGAACTTGCTGTACTTTTCTGCCGTCTGCTCTATGGTTGTTTCATAGGCATCCAACCTATTTTCAAGCGTTGCCAAATCCGTTTCCAACGGATTTACGCCATCTCGAATCAGTTGCAAAGTTGACGCAGGTGTCATTTTGTTTATGATCCGTTGCAAGGAAGCATCTGCATCTCTTACCGTTTCAATATTCGAAACCGTAACTTCCATGCTGTTATACCCTAAAATTCTTACAGCCCTGCGGTTAGTATCATTTATATCAAAATTCAAGTCCTGTAAAATATCGTCTACATTACCGAATGCCTTCTTAATAGAGTCACCCAAGTCTGCACGAACCTCTGTTCCAAGCAGTTCGTACTGTTCGCCGGCCTTCAAATAATCCTGACGCATGGCCTCGCCCATATTATGAACTGACGATAATGTATGAACTCCTTCTGCCTGAACAATTTTACCAACCGTAGCCGCCGGCATAAATGCCAATGTAACAATTTTATCGTTTGTCGCCTGCCATAATGTAGCCTTCTGCGCAGCCTCAGTATCCTTCGAGAATAATGTGTTCTGCCTTTGACTTTCTACAGCTTTTAAATCTTCTACTAACTGCGAAAGTTCGGTTGTTTCAATATTGTAACCAAGCTTCATCAGCCTGTAGTTATTCTCAACCGTCATAGCAAGACGGGTTTCGTTAAGAACACGCATCGCCTTAAGCAAATCCGGATTCTCACTGTTTGCTGTTGCGCTAACCGCTTCCGCAGAAGCACTTGAAGCCTCGATTGAAAGGCTGACACCATCGTCGCTCACGCTCCCTTCAATGCGAATCGACTGCATCGCCACGCGAAGTTCTCTGATGTTGAATGACTTTCCGCTCTCTACAACAACTTTTACCGCCTCATAGCTGAAAGACTGCACGTCTTCATACGCCTGAACCGCTTCGCTCAAAGTGCTTGATGTATCACTTAAATATGCATCTTTTGCTTCCCTTCCGTCTGCTATTGCATTGGCAATGCTACGGGCAATGTCATCTTCCGACATGGGCATTTGCAATCCTTTTAACTCATGTAAAATCTTTACATTAGTTTCATTGAATAGAATACCGCTTTTTATTAACCATTGTGCTTCCTGTAATGTTTCCTCATTTACGGTAAGCCCCGCATGTTCAATGGTTTGCGACAATCTGGTTTCCATACTCTTCCAATTATAATCGGCTGACTGCTTCGTCATATAACCGCCGATATCATCGGAATAATAACCACCCATGTTTTCAGAAACTTCCGCACCGGAAAAACGTACTCTGTATAAATGATCAATGGTAGGACTGATACCGTTTCTTAAAAGATAATCACACATACCATCGGTAATCTCTGTAATCTCACTTGCTAACTGCATGGTTTCTGCTGCACTTTGTACATTTTTTGAAGTCATGGGAATGTCAGCTTCACGGAATGCCTTTTTTACGGCATTGGCAGCACTCTCACTACCGGTAATTTCTTTCAAAACTTCATCCGACAAATCATCATTGTAGCCTTCTATCACAACACCGCTCTGTGCAAGTTTCGCTTTGATTTCATCCACAACCGTTACTGTGGTTTCCACAGAGGTTTCATTTGGTTTATAACCTTCTTTTATCAGTTCTCCGAAATCTTCATCCGATAATGAATTTGACATTACCGTCATATAATTACGACTGGCTGTTACATCCATGGCTCCGGCATTCTTCATAATATCCTGCATATTCATGCCCTGACCTTCATAGGAGGATATTCCACCATTATTTCCGGTAATGGACATAGCAAAATCTGTGGCTTTGATTACGCGGGAAGCGTTATTTTCCACAGGTCTTGCATATGATGTATTCACTTGTGTATCTTCCTGACCGGAATTGGTATATAAATGAATCATGCCGCACCTCAAGTCTTAATTTAAAGTCACTATTTATTTCGGTTAAAAAAAAGAAAAGATTAACCTTTCGGCTATTCTTTTCTTGAATTGGTATTGTTGATTTAAATTTATTTCAGTCTGTAAAAGCTAATTTCTTCGTTCTCTTCCCTTCGTATTACACAATACAATTGCTCCCAGCACCAGAATCATACCCAGCAGATTCATAAGGGTCAGCTTTTCCTTAAACACAAAAACTCCGAACAAGGTCGCCACCACCGGTTCCACCGATGCAATAATGGATGCCCGGCCGTTTTCAACATGCTCAAGCCCCAACGTGTAAGCCAGATAAGGAAACACGGTGCTAACCAGACCAAATGCAATCAGAAAAAGGATATTCCCTACTCCACCTGTCAAATATGCCCCAATCGACGATAGCGAAACCATCGGTATAATCCCAAAGGAAGCAATTAAAAATGTATAAAAAGTAATGGTTAACGACGAGTAGCCTCTCTCTAACGCATATCTGCTAAAAATGGAATATAAGGCATAGCCAAAACCTGCACCAAGCCCCATGAGAATTCCGCGCAGGGGCAAAGCGTCCCCTGCACCCAGCACGCCCGTTACCAATACACAACCCACAAAAGTTAATGCAAGTGCAAGAATCTTTCTGCCGTTCATTTTCTCTTTAAATAAAAAGTACGACATTACCATTACAAAACCGGGTGCTGTATACAACAATACTGCAGCCACAGACAAAGACGTTATATTAATCGCCGTAAAATAACAATAATTGAACAACAGAATGCTTCCGATTCCTGTCCCCAGAAAGCACCAGGCATCTTTAAGGCGAATCCGAAACATGCCTCTTTTTATAATTAAGAGCGTTATCGCCATAAGCACTGTGGTTATGAATGCCCGTAATGCTACTATTTCCAAAGAAGATAATCCTGCCTGCGTTAAATTTCGGACAAACAAACCCATGCTTCCCCATAAACATCCGGAAAGCAGAATTAGAAAAGGAGCCAGTTTTTTCATCATGTCTTCCTACTTCTCCAACAATTCTTTCAATCTTTTACTTACTTCATTGAAGTTTGTAAAATGTATTCCCGTAATTCCTATACTTTCTGCACCTTCCACATTGGCAAGTCTGTCATCAATAAAAACAGTTTCCTCTGCTTTTAAATCAAATTTTTCTAAAAGTCGTTCGTAAATTTCCTTATCCGGTTTTGTCATCTTCTCATGGGAAGATACCAGTACATCATCAATATAAGGCAGGAACGTGAAACACTGCTCCGCCGTGTTTTTATATAAACTTCTGGGATAGTTTGTAAGAAGATAGGTATGATATCCTGCCTCCTTGAGTCCTTTTACCCAGTCCTTAGCATATGGAAAAGCTTCAATGGTCAGATGAATATTCTCCCAGAATGCTCTTGCCTTATCTTCCAGTCCGGGAAGTTTTGCAATCATCTGCGCAATTACATCTTCCTCATCCATGACACCTCTGTCAAGTTCATTCCAAAAAGGACTGTTTACCATGACTGCAGCAATAGTTTCAATCTCCTCCGGTGTACACCCCACATCTGCCATTACCTCTCTCCATTTAAAATCTACCAAAACCATTCCCACATCAAATACAATGTTTTTAATCATCTTATCTCCTACTTTTCATTCATATTTTATATCGTATCCGTCGACACATCTGTCTTTCCCAGCTTCTTTAAAAACCATAAACCAAACACCATGGAAATCACCAATGTAAATACATCTGCTACCGGCTGGGCAATCATAATCCCCGTAAAATCAAAGAATACCGGCAAAATGTACAACATCGGAATAAAACATATACCCTGTCGGCAAGATGCTACCAAAGATGCGGAAAATGACTGTCCGCAAGCCTGTAACAACATATTGCACATAACAATCCAGGCATTCAAGGGAAATGTCAGACATTGTGCCCGCAATGCAAAGGTTCCGATTTCAGAAACCAACACGTCATCATCACGCATAAGCGCTACCAATTGCGGTGAAAAAATAAAGCCAAGCACAGCCACTGCAATCAAAAAAACCAATGATGTTCTGACACAAAACCAGAAAGATTCTTTCACCCTTTTATAAATTTTTGCCCCGTAATTAAAGCTGCAGACCGGCTGAAAACCCTGTCCGAAACCAATCAGTGCAGAATTCGCAAACATGGTAATACGGGAAACTATGGACATTCCTGCAATAGCGGCATCCGCATAGAGAACCGCGTTAACGGCATCTGCATGTGCAAAAGCAATATCTCTTGCCGACGTGTTCAGAAGAATGACGGAAATACTGGCAATTCCCTGTCGACAAAGCGACGGCAATCCTCCCGCACATATTTCCGGCAAGAGTCTGAACACAAACGGATTCTTTTTCAAAGTGATCGGAATGTTTCCGCCAAATCTGGTTGCTCCAAGCAATAAAAGAAAACTTACAGCCTGGCTGATAATCGTTGCAAGGGCCGCTCCCTTTATCCCCATATCAAAAGTAAAAATTAACAACGGATCCAACGCAATATTCAAAACCGCACCTACGATAATCCCAAACATGGCGTACATGGCATTTCCCTGATAACGCATCTGATTATTTAATACAAACGATGCCATCATATAAGGACTGCCTATAAGAATAATTCGCATATAATCTACCGCATAGGGCAAAATCGTATCCGTAGAACCCAGAAAATATGCTAACGGCTCGACAAAAATCAAGCCAAGAATCATTAGTATAACACCAAACACGAGACAAAAGAAAAATCCCGCATTCGCTATCTGCGACGCTTCCTCCCTGTTCTTTTCCCCGAGCTTTCTTGCCATAAAATTTCCGGCACCATGGCCAAACAGAAAACCAAAGGCCTGAATGACAGCCATCAGCGAAAATACCACACCTACAGCCGCCGTAGCAGAGGTGTTGATTTTTCCCACAAAATAGGTATCCACCATATTATAAAAAGAACTGACAAGCATACTTATAATAGTAGGCACCGCCAGGGAACCTACCAATTTCGGTATCGGCTCTGTAGTCATTCTTACAAATTTTTGTTCCTGATTCATCATTTTATCCATCCTTAACATACTTATTATATAGTTGCCTCTTAAGATGTGCAATGCTTTTTATGTTGCGCAATACCTTACATTGCGTTGCTCCTTTACCGCTTCTTAACTTGTCGCTTCTTTCACTCTGTAATATAATGTAAATATGAAAAAATATAAACCTATGATAAGAGACGGAATTTTTACAATTGTTACACTACTCCTTCTCTTTGCCATCAACTTGATTATCGAAATCATTTTTGACACCAGAACACTGATTCCTATGATTTTTGTTCTTGGTGTGTTTTTGGTATCCTTAAAAACACAGGGATATTTCTGGGGTATTACGGCATCTCTGTTAAGCGTACTGGCCGTGAACTACGCTTTTACATTTCCTTATTATGCGTTTGACTTAATTTCACCGGAATGTATCTTTTCTGCTGTAGTTATGTTGATTGTTGCCGTTATGACCGGAGCCCTAACCACCAAGCTGAAGACACAAGAAAAAATCAAAGCAGAAAGCGAAATGGAACGAATGCGAGCAAATCTGTTACGTGCGGTTTCCCACGATTTGCGCACTCCCCTCACTTCCATTTACGGCTCAACATCGGCAGTTATTGAGAACTATGATGCCTTATCCAAAGAACAGAATCTTAAACTTTTAAGCGATGTGCAGAAAGATTCCCAATGGCTGATTCATATGGTAGAAAATCTTCTTTCCGTTACACGAATAGACAGTAATAAGGTCCGTGTCAGCAAAACTCCTGTTGTTTTAGAAGAATTAATTGATTCCGTACTCATCAAATTCAAAAAGCGTTGTCCGGAACAATCCGTAAAAGTGGAAATACCGGATGATTTTGTAAGTATTCCCATGGACCCTATTCTTATCGAGCAGGTCATTTTAAACATTCTTGAAAATGCAGTTTACCATGCAAAAGGAATGACAGAACTAATTTTAAAAGTAGAAGTAAAAGAAAACAAAGCCTATTTCTCTATTTTAGATAATGGTTGCGGCATTTCCACCGATATAAAAGAAAAAATTTTTAACGGCTATATCAATCCTTCTGATACTCCCACAGACGGAAGCCGCAATAACATGGGCATTGGCCTATCCGTATGCTCTACAATTATCAAAGCCCATAATGGCAAAATTTTTGCAGACAATCGACCGGAAGGCGGAGCCATCTTCTGCTTTATCTTAGATATGGAGGAAAAAAATGAGTAGCAAATATAAAATTCTTGTGGTTGAAGACGAAAATAATATCCGAAATTTTATAGAAACTGTGCTAAACGCCAATGACTATCAAACCATATCCGCTACCACTTGCGAGCAAGGTATTTTAATGTATTCTTCACATACGCCGGATTTGGTTATGTTGGATTTGGGGCTCCCCGATAAAGATGGTATGGAATTTATTCGTGCAATACGACAAAGTTATGCAACGCCCATCATTGTCTTATCGGCACGCACCGGGGAAGAAGATAAAATCGAAGCCCTGGATTTAGGTGCCAACGATTATATTACCAAGCCCTTCGGAACAGGTGAATTACTGGCAAGAGTCCGTGCAACCTTAAGAAGTTGTCGCCCCGGCACAGGTTCCCTTCCAAATGAAAGATTTTCCTTATATGACTTAAGTATTGATTACAACCGTCGTATGGTTTTTATTTGCGAAGATGAAATCAAACTGACCCAGACAGAATACAATATCCTCGCTCTGCTCTCCTATCACACCGGAAAAGTAATGACTTACGCCTCCATTATCAAAGAAATCTGGGGGGCTTCCGATGAAGGAAGTATCAAGAAACTTCAAGTTAATATGGCAAATATTCGCAAAAAATTAGGAAGCAGCCCCGGAGATAATCAATATATTATTAATGAACTGGGTGTTGGATATCGTATGAATGAAGAGAACTTATAGATGCAAAAACGGCAAAGATGATATTATCTTTGCCGTCTTTTTTATACTTAAAATAATTTCTTAATAGAATCCATTGCTCCTGAGAGCTTGTCACCTGCAATCTTAGCCTTAACGCCGTCAACTACTTTATCTACCATTCCATCAGGAATATCAATGCCGGTTGCTTTCTCAAGTGCCTTCTCGGGATCCTTCATAAAGTCTTCCTTAAAGTCAGGATCTTTCTTAATTTTTTCTACGATTTCTTCAATTTTTTCTTTAATGTTATCCATTATAGTGTGCTCCTTTCGCAATATAAAATATCCTATTTTTATATCGGCAGTTGAGATAAAAAATTAATGGAGCAAAATAAAAAAATCGATGCGACAGGATTTGAACCTGCGACCTCTGCGTCCCGAACGCAGCGCTCTACCAAGCTGAGCCACGCATCGTTAATATTCAAGAGTCACTTTTGCGACCATTGAATATGATACATTATTTTAGGATTGATGTCAAACTATTTTATGCTTCTTCTTCCTTTAAAATTCTGCGAAGATCCGCAAGCTCGACTTTCTTATAAGCAATTGCAAAGGATACTCCTACAATAAACAAAGTATTGGATATATTCCCCAAAAAGCCAACCCAGTTTGCTCCCATATTAATATAACTATAGCTTGCCAGCTCGGCAGCTCCCATCATTTGAGCAATGATTATATTCATCACACTGGACATAATGGTATTTAATAAAATTCCTCCACCGGAAAACAAAATAATTGCAATAATTTCTGCCACAATATTTTCACTTTTACTCTTCATGGTAAAAAGAATAATGAGCGCAAACATAAGCATACCGGTTAAAGGTAACACAGTCCGTGCAATATGATACAAAATTCCTATTATATATACGGAATCATTTTCAGTCGGTATTGGCGTGGTTGCTCCACCGATTAACGCACCTGCTACCGTTGCTATGACATATAATAATCCGACTCCCAATGAAATCCATAAAAGTATGGTTGATGCTTTCTTCATAACCAATCTCCCTATTTTCCTAATTCTTTTGTATTCGCTTCCGATATTACTTTGTTACAAATCACTTCACCATTATATATCTGTAACTTATGATATGTCAAACAACTCCAAACTCGTAATCCATCCGTTCATTCCTCCACCGGAATTCCTTTTTGCTTCTCTTCTTCCCTCGCTGCCACCTCGCGCTCTTTCTCCCGCAAAGCCTCTTCATATCCCTTTAATGCCGCAAAAGGCATAAATTGTTTGGCTCTCTCTTCCCTGCTCATTTTCGGTCTCTCACTCATAATTCCTCACCACTTTTATGACCGCCGATTTGGAGATTACGCTCCTGTGTCATAGCTCCTTCTTCCAGATTCATTCCTTTTAAAATTGCATTCTTTCCGTATTTACGCTTGATGCCAATCACTGCTTCCTGCATTTTATGTTCCCTTTCCAGTTCTACCGGGTCAGAGAACAAATCATACTGCCTATACCCTTCTTTCACCACACGGTTGCAGCATATATTTACTCTGCGAATAGGTATATCCGAATCTTTCAGTCTGTCATACAAAGTCTCTACCTGCGGCAATATGGAACGGGCAGAATTCGTAGCTGTAGTAAAAGAAACCGTTCCGTGCACAGACGAAAGATGCAGTTCATTAGAATATCCCATATGCAACGTAACAGATTGTGTCACCAGCCCCTTCTCTACCATATCAAGGCATAACAAATCCATCATCTCTTTTACAATGAGTTTTCCTTCCTCATGCTCATAATCCCGCATCAACACCTGACCACTGGTAAGGCACCGACTCTGCGCTTTGTAGTTCTTGATGTCCGCCATCGTTACAGGCTCTCTACCCCATGCATGGTCAATCAACAGCTCTGCATCCACTCCCAAATCATGATACAAAACCTCTTCATCCATATGAGCAATGCCTTCCATGGTAAAAATACCATACCGCTCCAGCCTTTTAGCTATCCCCGGTCCAACTCGCCAGAAATCCGTTAACGGCCTATGATTCCACAATGTTTTACAATACGTTTCCTCATCCAATTCTCCAATTCGGTCTTCTGTATGCTTTGCTGTAATGTCCAGTGCAATTTTAGCAAGGTACAGATTAGTACCGATGCCGCAAGTCGCCATAATTCCGGTCTCGTCATAAACCTCTTTCATAATGGTTATTCCCAGTTCTCTCGCACTCATTTGATACATGGATAAATAGTCCGTCACATCCATAAAAACCTCATCAATGGAATACACATGAATGTCATCTTTGGAAATATATTTCAAATAAATTTCATAAATATCCGCCGACACTTCAATGTATCGCTTCATTCGCGGCGGCGCCACAATATAATCTATATGTTTGGGAATTTCAAATACCCTGCAACGATTTCGGACTCCCTGCGCCTTTAACGCCGGTGAAACCGCCAGACAGATGGTTTTCTCGGAACGCTCCGGGTCGGCCACAATCAGATTGGTGGTCATAGGGTCAAGCCCCCGTTCCACGCATTCTACCGAAGCATAAAACGTCTTTAAATCAATACACAGATAGCTTCGGTTTTCTTCCATGACAATCTCCTTTCTTCTTCCGATCTTCCAGTGTCCCAAACACTATCGAACATTTGTTTGTTTTTAGTTTACTCCTTTTTTCCTAAAAATCAACTGTTTTTTTATTCCAAATAAAAAACCCGGCACACTGCCGGGTTGTCATTTACTGTTCTGCTATAAAAAGAATTTCGCCGTCATTTACTAAACCAAATTTCAGCTTCGCGATTTCTTCCACATATGCGGTTGTATGTGTATACTTCTCAAACTCCGCAATCTCAAGGCTTCTTGCCTCTTCCTGCGCAATCAGTTCGAGATAATATTGTTCTTCTTTCTCATATTCTTTCTGCTGCTGTCTTAACTGGAAGGTCTGAACTCCTACCACAATCATCATCATAGCAAGCACCGTTGTAATCAAAATAATTCCTGTACGATTACGGTGTCTCTTCTGATAAGCAGCCTTTCTACGCTTCACTGCCATCTGCGTATCCCCCGATTATACTTCCTCATCATTATGTAAATCACCATTCTCTCCATTGTGTTTACATAACGCAATTGTAAACCATTTTATGCAAACCGTCAACCTGTTTTTTAATATTATGGTAACTTTTTTTATTCCATTATTTACCTTTAAAAATCCCGAATTTAGGCACTTTTTTGCCCATTTAAACGGCCTTAATACAAAATATGCTAATCTTTTTATGTAAACCACAATATGTTGTGCCGCGCCCGCAATGTACTTTACATAAAATCTGCTCACGGAACCCTTATATAAAATCATCCCGACTGCAGCGCCTGCCACGATAAACCAACGCAGCATCCCATTTCCCTGTTTCTGCAAGCTTAAAAAAACAACCAAGGCAGTCCCAATCCAGAAAAACATATCCTCCGCAGATATCCAGAAAATACTATGTTTAAATACCCTTCGCAAAATTACAAATCCGTCGTATATAAAAGTTAAAGCCGCCCCGAGCACTACTGAATTAGCAAACAGCCTAACCTCCTCCAGAATATCTGCACTGATTGCCATTATCGGAACAGTTTACCGAAGAAGCTTTCCGCTTTTGCAGCAGGCGTGGTAATTTCCGAATATGCAAGGCTGTCAATTTTACCCTCTAAGTCCACTTCTCCCTTTTCCAACGAGAGTCTGGTAACATGAAGTTCACTTCCCTTTATCATAAGCATTCCCTGCTCGGTCTCCATAATCATTTCATTTACATCAAAAGCAAGCACATCCACAATTCCGTTTAATCCACAGGTTTTACGACCCATAAGAATGACTTTGTGAGCCTTGCCGGTTTTGCCTCCATAACTCAAATCTTCCATCCCGCACCTCCCTATAAAAAAATATATTCCGTAGGCTTTCAAAATATGCCAACGGTCTCTTTTTATAAAAACCTCCCAAGCGACCGTTCTCAGAAATTTATCCTTGTCATAAGCATCACTTGAGAGTAGAATTTTATGTATCCTTAAACATTGTAAAAGGTAGTTTCAATCTTTGCAGGAGGTATGATATGCGAATATCCGACTTGATATCCATGGGCCTTGACTGGCTGATTTATGGTGTGATTTTTGCCCTGATCTGCGGTGTGGCATTTTTTGTAGGATACCGCTTTATTTATAAAAGATTGTGCAAAGGCACTAAAACGTTGGCTCCTTCCCGATTTTTACTGTATGCTATGTTTCTCTGCTATATGGTTGTAGTAGTTGGAGTCACCCTTTTAAACCGTTATGGTTACGAAACCGAAATATTCCGCCTGACCCCCTTTTATTCTTATATTGAAGCCTGGAATCAATATAAGGCGGCAGACTGGCGCAATATTATTTTAAATATCTTTATGTTGGTACCTTTCGGTTTACTTTTGCCCTACATTGCTAAACCTTTTAAAAAACTTGGCTGGACAACTCTCGCAGGCCTCGCCTTTACTCTTTTTATTGAAATAACACAATTGGTATTACGACGGGGAATATTTGAGACCGATGATTTGATTAATAATACCATGGGCGTATTGATTGGTTATGGTTTTTACCGGTTGGCCGATTATATTGTAAAACGCATAAAAAAAGAAGCCGCTTCATTAAAAGCAGTGCTTCCCTATCAGATTCCTTTATTGGTATCTATCGTGGCTTTTTCCGCAATTTTTACTCTACATGCTACGCAGGAACTGGGAAATCTAAAGTGTCACCATATCATTAAAGCAAATCCGGAATCTGTTACCTGCAATACTTCTTTTGATGAGAATGAAGGTGTAGCCTTTGTTTATACCGTACCTATGGTCAGTGTGGAGGAAACAAGGGAATTTGCCGAAAATTTCTTTGCAGGATTTGATTCCGGTATTGATGAAAACAGAACTGATATTTATGATGAAACAGCCTTCTACTGGAATGACAATCCGGAGTACAGCATTAGTATCAGCATCGATTATGAAGGAAATAAAATTCGGTTTACCGATTTCGAAGTCTCCTTCTCCGACGAGACCGTTGTCCCTGCAGAAAATGCAACAGAAGCCGAATTACGTGCAAGTATTGAGACCTTGGGCTTCTTTATACCGGAGGGTGCCGATTTTATCAATCAAGGTGACGGCAACTACCTCTTTGAATCCGAGTGCATTATGGCAGGCAACTATGTATATGACGGAACCATCCGTTGCAGCTATACCGCAGACGGCCGCATCCGCAGTCTGAACTACAATCTTATACAATGTACCGCCTACAAAGAGTTCCCCATCATCTCGGAAGAAGAGGCATATGAACGAATCGCCGCAGGCATCTTTCGCTTCGAACCCGCCTACGAGCCGGAAAACATCATCGTCAACAACATCTTCCTCTCCTACGAAGTGGACTCCAAGGGCTTCTACCAGCCCATATATATCTTAGAATGTACCATAGACGGCCAAGACACAAGATTATATACTCCGGCCATTCAGTAATATTGTAATTACACAGTAAAAGGGGTAACTATATTTTGGTCTACAGGGCTTTTGTGTTCGCCGGTATTTGGATTGCGTATTGTGCAATCCTATGTACCGTTGCGTAACACAACAGAGCGAAAGCGTCCCTGAAAACAAAATATAGTTACCCCTTTATTATACACCTTACAAATAACGGAACATATCCTTGGCCTCTTCCTTGCGGACAGTTTCCTGCACGGAGAGGATTTCGGCGTCCACGGTTTTATCGCCGAATTTGATGGATATTTTATCGCCGACTTTTACATCCTGAGATGCCTTGGCAACCTTACCGTTTACCGTTACGCGTCCCGCATCGCAGGCCTCATTAGCTACGGTTCTTCTTTTGATTAATCTGGATACTTTTAAATATTTATCAAGTCTCATAACAATTTTCTATCCTTTAATTTTACTAAAAAAGACCGACAATAAAGTCGGTCTTTTGAATTCATAATCTTACTTATAATTAAGCGTTGATCATATCCTTTAAAGCCTTACCAGCTTTGAACTTAGGAGCCTTAGAAGCTGCAATCTTCATAGAAGCGCCTGTTAAAGGATTTCTACCTTCTCTAGCTGCTCTTTCAGCTACTTCAAAAGTACCGAAACCAACTAACTGAATCTTTTCACCCTTCTTTAATTCATCTGCTACGATGTCTGTGAAAGCCTTTAAAGCCTTTTCTGCATCCTTCTTAGATAATCCTGCCTGATCAGCCATAGCTGCGATTAATTCTGTCTTGTTCATTATTGAACTCCTCCTCTTACTTTTATAGGATGTTTTTAAGTTTCCTGGTCGATAAAACAACCACTATACTAGTTATAGTTGTTTTTCCGTAATTTGTCAAGAAAAACTTGGACAAAACCTTGATTTTTCGGGGTTTTGCCATGTTTTTTTATTTCTCATACTTCTTTATGGTTTCTTCGACACAATCTATCAATAATTGTTCCGAATAAATCTTACGTTCTGCTGCAATGGCAGAGAGCTCCATAAGCATATTCCCCATTTCTTTTTCAAGAGCTTCCTGAGAGATTTTATCACCCTGCGCTTTCAGCACTTTCAAACTTTCACTAAGCTTGTTCAAAGAAGCATCATAATCAAGAATCGGTTCATATACCTTATTCACCTTTTTAAGAACCTTGGATGCCCGGGTTAATGCGGGCTGTTCCTTGGGAATTTCTTTTAAAGGAGTTTCAATCCAGGTCTTTCCTTCTTTTTCTTTCTTCTTTATATCATCCCAATTGTTTAAAACGTCAGCTACGCCTGTTACCTCGGTGGTTCCAAAAACGTGTGGGTGTCTTCGTACCATTTTACGGCTGATTTCATCTACCACATCCTCCATGGTAAACAGACCTTCTTCATCTGCAATTTCACTGTGCATCACAATCTGCAAAAGCAAGTCTCCAAGTTCCTCACACATATTATCGGCACTTCCGGTCTCTTCCCAAATTCTTACGGAGGATATAAATTCGTATGCTTCCTCTAACATACAAGGGCGCAGACTATCATGAGTCTGTTCCCTATCCCAGGGGCAACCGTCAGGAGCCCTCAGGGCTTTTATAATTTCAAGAAAATCCTCATAGGTATATTTAGCTTTATGAATCATTGGTTTTATCTCCATTTTACCCTCAATAGCTGTCTTAAATGTTCTCTTACCCCTAACACATCCGGCTTATTATATTTCCGTCAAATCTGAGAAAGAATAGTGCACATCCTTATCGTCATCCTCAAGCTGAATGGTATAACTGCGGGTCTGATAACCATTTTTACGTAAGGTCACTACCACACTGCCTTCCGGCTTGGTAAAAGATATGGGAGCAATACCCACATAGTTACCATCCACATAAATCTCTGTTCCTTCCGGCCCATCTATATACACCTTAGCACTGGTGCTGGTAGTTCCTGCACTGCTTCCGGAAGATGAATCCGAAGAATTTTCGCTACTAGCCGAACTGTTCGCGGAAGAATTTCCGCTATTACTTTCTGAACTGTTTTCAGATGTATTCTGGCTAGTGTTCTCAGAACTGTTCTCAGAAGAGTTTTGACTGCTGTTTTGAGACGAATTTTCTGAACTGTTCTCAGAAGAACTCTCACTTTCGTCTTCCTCGTCATCATCTGCACCATCACTTTTTGTCAATGTAAGCGTAATGGACGCCGACGCTTCACCTACCTTAATATAACTTGACATGGTATCGTAACCGTCTGCCCGACAAATCAACTGATGTATTCCATATTCCATAGACACCGGAGCCCCGGTATCTACCTTCTCCCCGTCCACAAACAACTCCGCATCGGAAGGATTTAAGACAAATAACACATTGCCGTATTTCTTCTCTACGTCAATATCACCCAAATCCAGTGTGACTTCCTGATTTCGACCGATGGTTACAGTCTTATTACCGGTAATACCGTCATTACTTACAAGCACATCATAGGTTCCTTCCGGAACTGTAAGAAGCATGTCCTCGGTAACGGAACGGATAATTTTATTTCCTACTTCAATCCATCCTCCCACAAAATACTCATCGTTTTCAAGACGCAGATATCCATGGCCGCTTTGTAAATGAATACTGTATATGGTATGGTCTTTACCGCAAACGGAAATTACATCACCCGCGCTAAGTTCCATTTTTTCCAGATTTATAATTCCATCAGAAATCACCAGAAAATCATCAAGCTTATATTCCTCGCCAAGGAACTGAAAACGGCTGTCCTGCTTGGTAAATTCCTGAAACTCAATATCAGAATACACAAAATAATCCGAAGATACATCCAAGGACAAAAGCTTCTTTTCATCCTTGTTAAAAGAAATATCCGCAACGACACCGCACTTTACCTGCTGTGCCGACATGGCTGTACCATACTTATCATTGAAATGTGTTACGCCGTCATAAGTTAAGGTATAACGCAAACCCGTTTCCACATTTTGGAACGTAATACTCTTCTCGCCGGTATCCATAGTAACCAGAATAGCCGTATCTTCATATATATAATTTATATTCTGCTCCTCTGTCTCATCCTCCTGTACGGTAACTTCATCCGCTTCGCAGGAAAGCAGACAAAGGCAAAGCAGAAACATTCCGATTAAAATTACGTATTTCTTCATTGCGGCCCTCCATAGGCAACATCTTTATCCTTTAAAACAATTTCTCATTGTTATTTATATTGTAACACTTTTATATTTCATCGTCGAATACTTTACGCAAAAACCTGTTTTTGGAAGTTTCCAGACGCAAAACATTCTGCAATTTTGACATATACTGTCCGGATAAAAATGCTTTATTGGAATTGTAATAAAAATTTGCAATCTTCCGAAATTTTTCCGGATAAGCCAGACGATAAAATAATTGTCGCTTTTCATCTTCTGTAAAAGGATTGACTTGCTCATATTCTTCCAAAAGCAAACTTCCGAGAGTGATATCCCAATCTGCTTTTTCCAAAGTTTTACGTAGAAAAAGAGCCACATCTCTTACCCTGCTGTCCCACTGACATTTCTCAAAATTAATAATTGCAGCTTTTTCATTACCGAATAAAATATTATGATACTGGAAATCACCGTGAGCAAACTGCCTTTTACTTTCAATATCATTATATAGCCCGGAAAAATCCTCGCTCCCTATACGTTCTTCCACTTTTACCGCTTTATCCAAAAAGACGGTATATGCATCCAAAAGCGCCAGTTCAAACTCTGTTTTACGGCCCCGCCCTCTTATAAAAGAACGAATTTTTTTAAGGCCCCTATTCTGTCTTGCTACATCTTCTTCCAAATCGAACCTATGTAAGCCTTCCGGAATTGCCTCTTCCGGATAAAAAAGCCCCTCGTGAAGAAGAGCCAAAGACGACATGGCAAGCTTTAAATCCTCTACGTCTTTCGGCGAACATTCTCTACCTTCAAAATAATCTTTAACCACATATCCCATGCCTTCTCTGTCGTAGGATATAAACTTTCCTTCTTTGTCCGCTACCAAGGTATCCACATTTATTTCAGACTTGTCTGCTACATTCCGTAATAATACATCCATCAGCCCCAATTTGGAAACCGGCGCCTGATATTCTTTCAGGATTTTCATTCCCCGGTCTGTTTCACACACAAAGGCACCTCTTGCCTTACGGGTCTTTGCTACCGTAAAATCATAATTTTCCAATATGCTGACGGCCCTGTCATTCATTTTCTTTTCCTCCCCGGTAATCAATTATACTAACAACATACAAAAGAATTCCTCTTACCATTCCAATTCCGGTAAATAGTTGATTTGTTTCTTTCGCTATGTTATTGTATGACTTCCGTTAGAAAAGTATGTTAAAAAAACGGCAGGAATTTCTTCAAAAGATATTCTTTACTATTATGCTGTGGCTCTTCAATCACATCCTCCAGCATAGCATCCAAAACTGCTCCTATTTCCTTACCGGGCTTCATCCCGCAATCAATCAAATCCTTACCGGTCACTGCCAGTGTTGCCTTGGATACGCACTGTTTTAATGCAAGCATTTCTGCATAATCTCTTCGATTAATCGCTAATGCCTCCAGCTTACTTTCTTTTTTATAATTGCTCTGGGCAAAAATATCCGCTTCCTGCACCTCAAACAATGCAGGAAAGGCATCTTCTCCGATGCGGGCTACCGCACGGCGCATGTATTTCAAACCGGGAACAATTCTTTCATCATGATGACGAATCAAAATACATACCTTACGAA